>CAYUKM010000026.1:0-3183 GCA_964445255.1 uncultured Acidimicrobiales bacterium | reverse complement strand
GGACCAGGAGCCTCCGACTCAACCTCGACAACCTCCGGAATCTCCGGAATCTCCGAAACAACAGGAGCTTTAGGGACTTCCGGAACTTCGAGGGGGGCAGGGACCCCAAGGCTTTCGGGCGCAACAGGGGCCTCAAAGGTAGCTGGCTCCGCTACCCGCGGAACCTCAGGTAGATCGGTAACGCTCGGCGTCGGCGGGTCAGCGACGCTCGGGGTGGCGAGAGGCGCTGGAGCGTCGAGTACCTGTTGTAGGGCTGAAACCACGGGGGGTTCCGTTATGTCAGGTACTTGCGGCACGTCAATCGTTGGAGTCTGCGATGTTGGAACCACCGCTAGCTCAGGGCGCTGAATTGGTGTTTCGGGAGGAGCGCTCGCTGGTGCGGGTTCGGCGTCCGGACCGGAGTCTTCCGCGAGAACGTCCGGCTGAGACTCAAACGGTGCTGCAGAGTCGGCGGCCGCGGTCGGGATCGCTGGCGGAGTTGCCGTGTCTGCTTGTGGCGCGGATTGGTTTGTCCGCTCGACGCTGTCGTCCAGATCGGGGACCGCCTTTAGCGGGCGCGTGTCGGCTGAACCGGTGGCCGGCGGGGCGTCTCCCAACGAATTGAGGGCATCAAGAATCCCGTCCAAACGATTGTTCAGCGAATCAAAGTTCTCGGCTCGCTCGGCATTCTGGCCTGACATAGCTTCGGGACCCCCGGGGTGGACGTTGGCCGCGTCAAGCGACCTGTGCATCCTTAATCGGCAGGTTGATCCCCAAATCGAGTGGTTTTACCCAAAGGGATAGATCGTTTGCCCTAGCTGTCGGAAGCCTTTTTCTTCGCTGTCGACTTCTTCTTAGCGGTGGCCTTCTTTTTCGTGGCCTTTTTCTTCGCCGTCGACTTCTTCTTAGCGGTGGCCTTCTTCTTCGTGGCCTTCTTTTTCTTCTTCTTCCGTGGTCCTGCGGCGCGACGGATCGCCAAGAGCTCAGCTGCACGCTCGTCGGTGAGTTCCTCGACGGTGTCGCCCTTTCGCAGGCTGGCGTTAGTCTCGCCGTCGGTGACGTACGGACCGAATCGACCGTCTTTGACGATCATCTGCTTGCCGGTGTCTGGGTCTTCACCCATTTCACGCAGCGGCGGCTTAACGACCTGGCCTCGGCGAGTCTTTGGCTTCGAGAGGATCTCCAGACACTGCTCCAGCGTGATCGTAAAGAGCTGTTCTTCGGATTCGAGGCTCCGACTGTCCTTCGCCTTCTTGAGATACGGCCCGTAACGGCCATTCTGCACGGTGATCTCTTCGCCATCAGCGGGATCGGCTCCGACGACTCGAGGCAGCGATAACAGCTTGAGCGCCTCGTCGAGGGTGATCGTTTCTGTCGTCATTGAAGAGAACAACGATGCACGCTTAGGCTTGTCTTCGCCCTCAACCATCTCGCCGAGCTGAACGTAGTCACCGAATCGTCCGGTCATCACATAGACGTCGAGGTCAGTCTCGGGATCCTTACCGAGCGACAGTGGGCCCTTGGCGGCGTTCTCGATGTACTCGACAGCACGATCGACGTTGAGATCATCTGGCGGGATGTCGTCAGGAATGGAGGCGGTGTTGCCCTGGCCGCCTTCGCCGCGTTGCACGTAGGGGCCGAACTTGCCGACCCGAGCTACGACCATTTCGCCGTCGGCGCTGACGCCGAGGGGAATCGAGTTGACGGCGCGGGCGTCGATCTCACCGAGGCGCTCATCCACCTTGTGCTTCAAACCTTCGGTCTGCTCGTCGCCGAAGTAGAACTCTTTCAACCACGGGATCGCTTCGGACGTGCCACTAGCGATGGAATCGAGTTCGCTTTCCATGCGGCGGGTGTAGGTGTAGTCGACAAGATCTGGGAAGTGCTGCTCCAGGAGGCCGACCACGGAGAACGCGGTGAACGATGGGATAAGGGCCGAGCCCTTCTTCCAGACGTACTCGCGGTCCTGGATCGTTCCGATGATCGATGCGTACGTTGACGGTCGGCCGATCTCTAGTTCGGCCAGACGCTTGACCAACGACGCTTCGGTGTAGCGAGATGGTGGCTGAGTTTCGTGGCCTTCGGAGGTGATCTCGTCAGAGTTCACCGAATCGCCAACGGCGAGCGCGGGGAGTTGCTTACCTTCGTCGTTCGAAGCAGCGTCGTCCTCGCTCTCCTCGACGTAGGCGCGGCGGAAACCCTGGTGGGTGATGATCGTGCCGCTGGCCGAGAACTCGGCGTCGCGCTTATCGGTCGTGGTAGCTCCTACCCGAACCGAAACCGTCTCGCCGACCGCATCGGTCATCTGCGAAGCGACGGTTCGCTTCCAGATCAATTCGTAGACTCGGGCCTCGGACTTCGGCACCTGCTTGGCAACCGAGTCTGGGCTTTCGAACTTCTCACCCGCAGGGCGAATCGCCTCGTGAGCCTCTTGTGCGTTCTTCGACTTGGTGGAATACGTGCGAGCTTCGTCCGGCAGGAACTCGTTGCCAAACTCAGTCTTCACGACGCTGCGCGCTGCATCGACAGCCGTTTGCGACAGCGTGGTCGAGTCGGTACGCATGTAGGTGATGAGACCCTTTTCGTACAACGACTGCGCAGAGCGCATCGCCATTGCGGAGCTCATCGAAAGCTTGCGGCCAGCTTCTTGCTGGAAGGTTGACGTCATGAACGGCGGTGAAGGCCGGCGGCGATACGGCTTTGGTTCGACCGAGCGAACAGCGAAGTCTGCGCCTTCGAGCGACTTGACGAGCTGACCGGCAGCCGCCTCGTCAAGCACGACGGTAGAGTCGGGCTTGGTTAGCGTTCCGGTGTCATCGAAATCTCGACCGGTCGCGACGCGCTTGCCATCGAGCTCTAGGAGCTTTGCTCCGA
This sequence comes from uncultured Acidimicrobiales bacterium, assembly GCA_964445255.1. Classification (GTDB taxonomy): domain Bacteria; phylum Actinomycetota; class Acidimicrobiia; order Acidimicrobiales; family SHLQ01; genus SHLQ01. The sequence goes on along the minus strand of CAYUKM010000026.1, from coordinate 330 downwards.
AGACCTTGGGTTGTCCGGCCTCTACATCGCCGCTCTTCTCGAAGGTTGCTTGGAGGTCCCAATAACCAGCCTTGATGAAGGCCATGCGTTCGCGCTCTCGTTCGACGACGATGCGCGTTGCAACGCTCTGCACTCGTCCTGCGGACAGGCGGGGCATGACCTTCTTCCACAGCACCGGAGACACCTCGTAGCCGTAGAGCCGGTCGAGCATGCGTCGTGCTTCTTGGGCGTCGACGAGGTGGCGATCGAGTTCCCTGGGGTTCTCAAGTGCGTCGATCGACGCACTTGAGAACCCCAGGGAACTCGATCGCCACCTCGTCGACGCCCAAG
>CAYUKM010000025.1:0-26947 GCA_964445255.1 uncultured Acidimicrobiales bacterium | reverse complement strand
AGCAGCACAGAGAGCGTCACCGACCAGACTCGTAACCTGTCCGGCGTGTTCTGCAACCGTTGTAGCGAGAAGCGGGCTTGAGTCACTAGTGCATATCGTAGGAGACACGAGCGGGCCGTGTCGGTGACGTACCATCACGTTGTGCAGGCAGCAGAAGTTGATCGCCAGATACGGCACTACCGCGAGATCGAAAGAAGATGGGCGTCGGAGCTCTACGAGCTCGACGAACATGCCACGTATCGGTTGCTGGCAGCGGGGGAGATGGCAGGACGCACCGGTTCGAAGACCAACAGCGTCATGTCGACTGCGCCGTACTTGTGGGGTTGGTTGGCCGAACTTCGCAGGGTCCTTGAAGAATCGGAGATATTGGCCGAGGACCGAGGCGTCTTTGGGAAGGCCCATGCCGATCGGTTATTGACAATCTTTGAGGGGCCGGTGATCGAACTTCGACGCTCGGAGATACCAACGAGCCTCCCTGACTTCGTCAGCGCACGCCTGATCGATGTCGAATTCGACGAAGAGGTCGCGCTGGTCACATTGGAGACGCTCACGCACCTATTCCGCGTGGTCTTTGCGCCGGTGCGCGACATCGTGGCCGAGGTGGATTCGGTGTGGCGTGACCTCATGCCGCGGATCCACGCGGCCGACGCCACGATGGCGAAGGCTGAGGCCATCGCGGAGCGCCTGGGCATGACCGTTCCCGAAGTTCGCCGAGCCCGCCAGCGTCTCGATGCCGTGAAGTCATCGGTCTCCGATGACCCGCTCAGTCTCGCAGCAAACGTCGGCGAAACCCTCGATGACCTGACCGCTCGGGCAGCGCAGGCGGCGGCAAACCTCGAACGAGCCCATGGCAACATCGATGAAGACGTCGATGCGATGACGTCGATCCTGGCTGACCTTCGCGTACTGCGTGCTCGTGCCGCGGCTGCCTTTTCCGAATCGGAGGCAAAGATCGCGCCAAACACCCCGCTAAAGCGGGTTCCATCGACGGCCATCATCGATGGCCCGAACGGGCTGGCGCACCGCGCGGTGCAGCTGGCCGATCTAGACGGCCCGTGGCAAGACCGGCGTCGAGAGATCGACCGCTGGCACAGCACGGCTCAGCGGCTGCGCGCCCAATTACAGGCCGCCTACGACACGAACTCGGGCGCGATCGTCCAACGAAACGAGATGCGAGGCTTACTGCGCGCCTACCGCATGAAGGCGACCATGATGCCCGGTCTCGACGATGCTGTTCGCGAGCTTGGCGACGCCGCGCATGAAGAGCTGTTCACTAGCCCGACCGACCTCGCCCGAGCCAGCGACCTGATCGCCGAGTTCTCGGCTCGGCTCTCGGGCGTCACCTAAAGTGGCGCCATGAGTGCGTGCACCCGGATCGGATGCGAAGGCCACATTCTGGCGGACGGCTACTGCAATACGTGCGGCTATGCGGGCACGCCGGCGTCGCCAGTGCCAGCTGCAGCTCCAACCCATCCTCCCCCTACCCCTCGTTCCCCGACCCTTCCTCCGCCACCCGCAGCACCGGGCGCACAACCGATGCCTCCGCCTCCAGGACGAGTCGGAGCCCCTGCAGCGCCAACCCACCAGCACGTCGCACCCGTCGCTCCCGCACGGGGTTGCAGCGATACCACTTGTTCGGGTTCGATTGCGGCCGATGGCTACTGCAATACGTGCGGGCTGCAACCGAGTGCTGTCAAGAACCGCTCGTCAAGTTCGTCGTCGGCAGCTCCAGGAGAAGTTCCCGATAGTGGAACCGCTGCCGCCTCGATCGCTATACCCACCTCGCCACGCATTTCGTCTCGGGTCGCTACTACTGCGGGCGGGTCAACGCGTCGCACTCGTAGCACTGCGGCTGCCCGCACCGAACTCGGCGCCGGACTGGTTCGCATCGCTCCCACCACCGTTGGAGATCCTTCCGGGGCGGTCATGGACGCCGAGCGGATCCAGGCGGTGTTGGGTGAGAAACCCGAGGACGAACGCTTTTGCTCAGCCTGCGGGCAACCGGTTGGTCGGGGCCACGAGGGTGAGTCGGGCCGAGTCACCGGGTTCTGCGGTAACTGCCGTACCCCATTTAACTTTCATACCAATATGCCCAAGCTCGCTGCGGGCGAATTGGTCGGTGGCCAATACCGAATCCTCGGACCGATCGCTCACGGTGGCATGGGTTGGATCTACCTCGGCCAAGACACAGCGGTCTCCAATCGTTGGGTGGTGCTGAAAGGCCTGCTGAACCAAGACGACGCCGACGCGGTCGCCTCCGCTGTTGCTGAACGGCAGTTCTTGGCCCGCATCGAGCACGGCAGCATCGTCAACATCTACAACTTCGTTACGTGGAAGGGCGCCGGTTACATCGTGATGGAGTACGTCGGCGGCGAGTCGCTGAACGCCAAGCTCAAGGCTCGGCGGGCGGCCGCCGGAGGAGTTCCAGACCCACTCCCCCTCGCCGAAGCGATCGCGTACATCCTCGGCGTTCTCCCCGCACTCGGGTACCTGCATGAGTTGGGCCTGGTCTACAACGATTTGAAGCCGGCGAACATGATGGCCGTCGGTGATGGAGTCAAACTGATCGACGTTGGCGGCGTGATGCAGGCCAATGATCAAAGCGCCGCCATTTTCGGAACGCAAGGCTTCCAGGGGCCAGAGGTAGCGTCGATGGGTCCCTCGGTCGCGTCCGACCTCTACACCGTGGGTCGAACACTCGCCGTCATGACGCTCAACTTCGTCTTTCACACCGGCGCCTACCAGTACGCCTTGCCCACTCCGGCAGACGAACCGCTGTTCAACCAGTGGGAGTCGTACTACCGGTTCTTGCTTAAGGCGACCGCCGAGCACCCAGACGACCGGTTTCAGTCAGCGGACGAAATGGCAGAGCAGCTGTTGGGCATTCTGCGCGAAGTAGTGGCGATCACCCGAAACGCTCCTCGGCCGACATCGAGCGCACTGTTCGGTGGTGACCGTCTGGCTGCGGTCATGTTGAGCGACGACTCCGTCGTCGAAGCCGACTGGCGTGCACTGCCGGTTCCAAAGGTGAATCCAGAGGCGGAGGGAGCGGCCTTCCTCGTCGACCTGCCGGACCTTCCACCGGATGAGACGATCGGGTTGATCGACGAGGGTATCCGCGCCGGTTCGGCACCTGACTCACCGGAGGTTCGTCTGCGGCGTGCTCGTGAATTTATCGAGTTCAACAAAAACCCATCCGACATCTTGCGAGCGGTGGAGCACGTCGATCCCTGGGATTGGCGAGTGCGTTGGTATCGCGCCCTCGCCGCTTTGGTGGGCGGCAATGCTGTCGATGCTGCCGAAGGGTTCAGCCAGGTGTGGACCGACCTTCCCGGCGAACTCGCCCCAAAGCTTGCCGTCGCACTGTCGGCAGAACTGGCCGGTGAATACGGCCGGGCGGCACAGCTCTACGCTCAGGTGATCGCAGTCGATTCAAGCTTCGTGTCGGGAGCGTTTGGCCTTGCTCGGTGTCGGGCCGCGGGCGGCGATCGAGCGGGGGCTGTTTCGGCGTACAAATCCGTCCCGGCGAGTTCGGCTGCGTTCACCGACGCCCAGGTGGCTTCGGCACGAGTGCTCGCACGAACCTCCAACAGTGTGGGAGCACCGACGGCTCGTCACTTGGCCGATGCGGCCAAGACGATTGAGACGGCCCGAATCGATAATACTGAGCGATCCACCCTGGCTATCGAGGTGTTGGAGCAGGCCCACCTGGCTGTCGTGAGCGGTGAGCTAGCCGAAGACCCCGAAGCCCGAGTGTTCGGCAATCCTCTCACCGACGAGGGCCTGCGCCGGAGTCTTGAGCAGGCGTATCGCGACATGGGACGGGTCGTGGAAACCGCCGGGGAACGTTTTGCCTGGATCGACAAAGCCAATGCCATACGAGTGCCGTCGCTGTTGTGAGTGAAGTCGAAGCCGTCGGTAACGCCACGTCGTGTGCTACGTGCGGTGAGCTGAGCTCTCCAGGCGCGCAGTGGTGTGAAGCGTGCGGTGGCTCGATCGATGGCGAGGTTGGTGCGCTGACCGGCCCGCCTTGCATCGACTGCGGTGCAGACCACAGCGAGATTTTCGAGGGGTACTGCAGCGTCTGTGGACGCAAACAGCCAGGCGAACGCGACCACCTAAGCGAAACACTCGAGGGCATCGCGGCCGTAACCGACCGCGGGTTGCGGCACAGCAAGAACGAAGACGCGTTCGCCATCGCCCGCGTGGGCGATGCGCTAGTGGCCATCGTGTGCGACGGCGTGTCTACGACGACGAAGCCAGAGGACGTTTCGCTCGCCGCAGCGGAGGCGGCCCGCGACTCGATTGTCGCCGCACTGCGAACCGGTGATACCGACATCGAAGCGGTTTTGGTCCGCGCCACCGCCGATGCGCAGTCTGCGGCTACGGAGGCCGCTATCCCCGGGGATCCGAACCCGGGTGCAGCTACCTATGTGGCCACGGTGGTCCGACCGACCCCCGATGGTTTGCTTCGCTCGTGGACGGCCTGGCTCGGCGACAGCCGGGCGTACTGGTTGCACGGTGACGAGGCGACCCAACTCACCGTCGATGACGTGTGGTGGCGAGAACAAGTGGCCGAGGAACTCTTGGCCGAGGACGACGCACTGGCTGATCCCCGGGCGCAATCGATCACTCGATGGCTCGGCGCCGACGCCGTCGACGCCACACCGAAGATCCAAGAAACCGAACACGATCCGGGTGGACGGCTCTTGGTATGTAGCGATGGCCTATGGAAGTACCTTCCAGCTGAGACCGACATTGCCGAGAAAATAGTTGAGTTGGCCCTCGATAATTCGAAGGAACTTGTCGAAGAGTTAGTGGCGTTCGCTCTCGAGCGTGGCGGCCACGACAACACGACCGTGGTCATCGGCGACCCCGGTCCCGGAGATGGGTCATGATGGTCACCTCCCTATGTAGTCCACGGGTGAATGGAGTAAAGCGTTGACGCAGTTCGAAGCTCAAGTGTTCCAAAACGAGTACCTACCCGACGGTGGCGATGTCATCGATGCGGTGGTTACGGTCACGGCGGTCGAGGGCGGTACCCAAGCGGTCAAACAAGCCGCTGAGGTGATCGAGGTAATCGCCGTAGATGTGTCAGGTTCGATGAACGAACAAGGGGGCGCAAAGATCGACTCGGCTCGACGAGCCACGATCGCCGCCATCGACGCGCTTCGCGACGGCGTGCTCTTCGCCGTGATCGCTGGCAATCACGAGGCGAAGGCCCTGTACCCGCCGTACGGTCGACTGGTCGAAGCTTCGCCGCAATCGCGCGAAGAGGCGAAGGAAGCCGCCAAGCGCATTTACGCGGACGGAGGCACGGCAATCGGCTCGTGGTTGCGCGGTGCGAAGTCGCTCATCCACGGCCATAGCGACGCGATCGCTCACGTGATCTTGTTGACCGATGGACGCAACGAGCACGAAAAGCCGTGGGAGCTCGATGCCGCGATCGCCGACAGTGTCGGACTGTTCGAGTGCGACTGCCGTGGCCTGGGAACCAACTGGGAACCCGACGAACTCCGCAAGATCTCCAACGCATTGCTCGGTACGACGGACATCATTCCGCATCCTTCGGAGATGGAGGCAGAGTTCCGCAAGCTCACCGAGCAGACGATGGCCAAGCAGGTCACCAACGTGGCGTTGCGACTGTGGACACCCAAGGGCTCGACGATCGAGTTCGTCAAGCAGGTTGCACCGACGCTCGAGGAGATGACGGACAAGGCCGAGGCGGTCGATGCGTTGTCGGCGGACTATCCCCTCGGTTCGTGGGGTGATGGCGAGACCCGCGACTACCACGTACGGATCAGAATCCCGACCGGTGGAGTTGGCGACGAACGGCTGGCCGCACGAGTCATGCTCGCGGTAAATGACGAAGCGCAACCGGTCGCACTCGTTCGAGCGGTGTGGACCAACGACGAAGCCTTGTCGACTCGCATCAACCGAGAGGTAGCCCACTACACCGGCCAAGCCGAACTAGCGGACGCGATCGCGACGGGCCTTGCCGCACGCCAATCCGGAGACGAAAAGGAAGCGACCCTCAAGCTCGGTCGAGCGGTGCAGATCGCCCATGAAGCAGGCAACGAGGGAACGGTAGCGTTGCTTCGCAAGGTCGTTGAGGTAGACGATCCCAAGGCGGGAACGGTCCGTTTGAAGCGGGCGGTCGAAGAAGCCGATGCGATGGCACTGGACGTGCGCTCGACCCGCACGGTTCGTGTGGAGCGAAAGGGCGAGTAGTGGCGACGTGCCCGGTAGGACACGAATCAGAGTGGGACGACTACTGCTCGGTCTGCGGCGTTGCCATGGCCGGCGCCGCTCCGGCTGCGGCTGTTGCCCAGGCTGAGGCCGCGAGCGAAGCGCTCGGTGAGGCAGAAGCCACGTGTCCCAACTGTGGCGAGTCGTATGCCGCTGGAGATGTGTTCTGCGAAAACTGCGGCTACGACTTCCTCACCGGTACGTTGCCAGACGAAAACGCGGTGGCTTCGGCGGCGATAGCTGAACAGCAAGCCCAGGTCCCAAAGTCGGTGGCCGTTGTCAGCATCGACCTGTCGTTCTTCGCACGTATGGGCTTCGAAGGTGTCGACCCGCCTGCAGTCCTTCCAGCCTCGGTTCATATCGATTTACCGCCAACGGACATCCTGGTCGGTCGTCAATCTGAAAGCCGCGGCACCTTCCCGGAGATCGATCTTGCCAACGTCTTCTCCGAAGATGCGACCGATCCCGCGGTGTCATCGAGCCACTGCCGTCTCCATCGAGGCGCGCACGGCTGGACCGTCACCGACCTCGACTCGACCAACGGCACCTACCTGGCCAACAGCGACGAAGCGCTCAAACCGGGGACACCCGTGAGCCTCACGCCGGGGACCCCGATCTTTGTCGGGGCGTGGACTCGTATCGATTTAGAGGATGCCTAAGTGCCCGATCTGTTGCACGAGCTAGCCCAACGATTGCCCGAGCAACGAATTCAAACCGACGGCGACGTGGTCGCTGCTTACTCACAAGACCGAGCTCTGTTTGAGAAGCCCGGCGTTGCCGCGGTATTGGTGAACCCTCGTTCGACCGACGAGGTCGTGGCTGCCGTTGAGGCAGCGGTCGCGGCCAACGCCATCATCGTGCCTCGCGGCGCAGGAACCGGACTCACCGGCGCTGCGAACGCAATCGACGGGTGCATGATCTTGTCGTTGCACAACATGGACAAGGTTCTGGAGATCGATGAGCTCAACCGGATGGCTCGAGTCCAGCCTGGTGTGATCAATAGCGAGCTCAAGGCCGCTGTTGCACAGAAAGGCTTGTACTACCCGCCCGATCCTGCGTCTCTCGACATGTCGAGCATCGGCGGTAACGTCAGCACCAACGCTGGTGGTCTGTGTTGTGTGAAGTACGGCGTTACTCGGGATTACGTTGTTGGACTCGAAGTGGTACTTGCCAATGGCGAAGTCATTCGGACGGGGCGCAACACAATCAAGAGCACGACCGGGCTCGATCTGACCGGGGTGTTTGTTGGATCGGAGGGATTGCTTGGCATCATCACCGAAATCACCGTCAAGCTCGAACCAGCACCCCCGGCGCCCCAGACCGCCGTGGCGTATTTCGACGAGCTGCCCGCTTGCGGCAAGGCGATCGAAGCGATCTTCCGTCGAGGCATGCAGCCCACGGTCATGGAAATCCTCGACCAAGCGTCACTGAGAATCGTCGAGCAGTTCTTCCCGATGGATCTCGACACCGATGCAGCGTGTCTGATCCTGATGCAATCATCACCCGACGACCAACCGATCGCTGATCTAGCTGCGGTGTGTGAAGAGTTCGGTGCCACGTTCGTCTATCACGCCGCTGATCCTGACGAGGGGGAGATGTTGCTCGAGGTCCGGCGTCGGGTCTGGCCTGCGGCCGAGAAGCTGGGCAAGGCGCTGCTACCCGAAGACGTCGCGGTGAAGCGGCAATTCCTCCCCGATTTACTGGCTGGCATCCGAGAGATTGCCGAGAAGTACGACGTCGAGATCCCAACCATCGGGCATGCGGGCGACGGCAACATGCATCCGTTGCTGGTCTTTGATGAAACTGATGCTGACGAGGTTGCTCGAGTGCGGGCCGCGTTTGCCGAGATCGTGCAATTGTCACTCGACCTCGGTGGAACTATCGCTGGCGAACACGGTGTCGGCACCCTCAAGCGCGAGTTCCTCGAAGACGAGGTCGAGCCGACCTACCTCGCGTGGCAACGTCAGATCAAGGCCACATTCGACCCCGACAACCGCCTAAACCCCGGCAAGGCTCTCTAGGCCTTTCCGATCGAGGAGAACTAATCCGATGCTGTGCCCATCTTGTTGCGAGCTACCGTTGGTTACTCGTCTTCGAAGCGTTTGCGGGCAGCGACGAAGAAGTTGGTCAGTGCTTCGTTCACGTAGCGGTCGGTGTCTTCAAACACTTGGGCCGCCTTGCCGGAGAAGTTCTTTCCCGCGGCCATCAGGTCGTCCTTTGCCGAGATGGGATCACCGGTCTTGAGGTACTCGCCGCCGAGGATCTTCTCGTAGTCGCCGCCGTCGTGCCAGTTTGCGAGCTCTGCGACGCGAATCACGGGGAAGTCGTGACTGCGCCCGAGGGTGGCCATGAACCGGTAGTACGCCGCCAAACCTCCGGCGGAGCGGTACTCCTCGGCTTGTTCGACGAAGGCCTCGACGCTCAATTCGTCTCGTCGACCTCGGATACCGCCAGCCATCGCGCAGTGCATGCCTTGGGCGTGTTTGAGGTTCTGGGTAGAAAGCAGACCAGCACGGTCACAGCTGATCTCGGCCTTGCGGCTCCACTCGAGCAGTGCCAACGTGATCGGCATCGCTGCCTGCCCAATCACTGGGTTCACCGAAGTCGCAAAAGTCAACAACATGTAGAGCAACGTCCGATAAAGCGCGTGCTCGCTCATGATGTGGCCGACCTCATGGCCGAGGACCACCTCGAGTTCCTCAGGGCTAGCGATCTCGACCAGGCTTGTGTTGAGCACGATGAACGGGTTGTCCATGCCGTAGGCGCCGGCGTTCACGATCGGCGTCTGGGAGATGTACAGCGGCGGGACGTCGGTATCGAGGATCTCGCAGACCCGCACGAGCGATTCGTGGATCGAGCTGTACTGCTTCGGGCCCACCTTCACAGCCGCTGCGGTGAAAATCGTCTTGACGTTCTTCTCGCCGAAGGTGCCGACGAACTTGCGAAGAAGCGAGTCGAACCCCGGGATCTGTTGCAACGCTGAGAGCGCGGCCCGATCCGTCGGGTGTTCCCAAGCGTGTGGGCTGATGTCTTTGAGGATCACCCGCCCGCACTTGTGCAGCTCGAGCCCTCCCGCCTTCGCCGTCATCGGTTCAGCTCACCGGGGCCGCGAGTGCTGCGGACGAGCAGGTACCCGCCGCCCACGATGCCGAGTGCGCCGACAATCCACGAGATCGTTGCGAGGATGCCCCCGACCACAGGGATTGCGCCCGTAATTGGTCCGATGAGGAAGAACAACAACAGTCCGACTACGAGCAACGAGGCTCCTGGCTTCTTCAGTAACGACATCGTTGCGCCCTTTCGAGGAGATGCACTTGACCAGAGATTACCAATTTCGATTGGCCGGTGTCTTGGCCTCGGGTGGCTACCCGATGGTGAATCCGCGTTCCTTGGCTTCGGCCACCACCGCTCCGGGGCGATTGGGGCTGACGATCCATCCGGTTACGTCGGTGGTGGTGAGGTTATCTCCGCGCTCGTTGAGCATAATTTTGGACTCACCGGTGAGTTCGGCGCGAAGTGCGAGTCCAGAGCTGGCAAGACTGAGGTCTTCTAGTTCGGTGTCTGATGGTGCCGGGCCGAATGCGGCGATGGTTTCCTTGCGGAACAGCTGCGGCTCTTGGAGCGCGGTCTTGTCGTGAACCACAACGCCAGCGGGGACGAACACCAACCATCGGTTGGAGAGGCGATCAAGGATCGGGACGGCGAAGAACGCCAAGGCCCAACCAACGACCAAGAGGATGCCGCCGAGAATCCATCGTTGCGCGAGTAGCAGTAGGGGGCCGCCGAGCGATCCAACGACGATCACCGCCCACACCAGTTGGATCGGCCCGAGCAAAAGCGCTCCCGGCGTGCCGAGCAAGAATCGAGCCTCGTCGCCGTAGGACGAGCCGTCGACAAAGGCATCACCGACCGTTGAGCGCAGACCCATCGCTGCCGCGATACCCGCGATCAGTAGGCCGAGGATGAGTTGCCAGGGTTCGGCATCGCTGCGGGCGTCGATCGCGGCCCATACAGTGGCGACGAAGGCGGCGGGCGCGACGATGCGCAGCGCAGTGAAGGTTTGGGTGCGTGGAACCATCGACGCGATCAGCATCGCCGCCCACAGAACCCACAGTCCGATGGTTACGCCGATGCGGAAGGTTTCCGAGGAGTCCTCGAGGGCAGCGCTGAAGATCGGCCCAGCGGTGAACGGCAGAACCAGCCACAGTGCTCGGAAGATCCAGACATCGATCATTGAAACGAAAGGTACCGCTTCAAGCTGTGGTGGCGGGGGTTTCACTACCAGGTTTACGAGAAGATAATCGGCCTCGTTAGCTGTCGTTGCACCCCGGTAACATCGCCGTCGTGACCGATTCGATCGACCCTAAGACGCGCATCACTGAGCTCCGCGAGCAGGTGGCGCATCATCTGCACCTCTATCACGCCCTCGATGCGCCCGAAATCCCTGACGCCGACTTCGATGCCATGGTTCATGAGCTTCGGGCCCTCGAGGACGCACATCCCGAGTTCGCGGTCGTTGACTCGCCAGCACAACAAGTGGGTGGCGCCGTTTCGTCGGCCTTCGAGCCCGTGACACACGTTGTGCCGATGATGTCGCTCGACAATGCCTTCGACCTCGAAGAATTGCGCGGTTGGGCTGACCGACTCACCCGACGTTTGGGCGACGATTCGTCGATGTCGGCCTTTACGTGTGAGCTGAAGTTCGACGGCCTGGCGCTGTCGGTGCGCTACGAGAATGGCGTACTGGTTCGTGCGGCCACTCGGGGGGACGGTACGACGGGAGAGGATGTTACCCACACGGTCAAAACGATCGCCGACATCCCACACAAGTTGCCTGGCGACGTTCCTCCGGTGGTCGAGGTTCGTGGTGAGGCTTACATGCGCCTGTCCACGTTCAACAAACTCAATGAGTCCCAAGCCAAAGCCGGCTTAAAGGAGTACGTGAACCCTCGCAATGCGGCCGCCGGGTCGATTCGGCAAAAAGATGCCGAGGTAGCTCGCACAAGGGGGCTGAGCTTTTGGCCTTATCAGCTCGGCCAGGTCATCGATGGCCCTGAGCTCGCCACCCATTCGGGAACCTTCGAGTTTCTGACCTCGCTCGGCTTTACGGTCAACGATCACTCCGAGGTCGTGGGGTCAATTGACGAAGTGGTCTCCTTCATCGAGCGCTTCCAGACCATGCGCCATGGTCTCGATTACGAGTTCGACGGTGTGGTGGTGAAGGTCGATGATCTTGAGACCCAGCGAGTCCTCGGGTCAACCTCCCGTGCGCCCCGCTGGGCGATCGCTTACAAGATGCCACCGGAGGAGCGAGCCACCCGCCTGATCGACATTCCGATCTCGATCGGCACCAATGGTTCCGCTACCCCCTACGCGCTGCTCGAACCCGTCTTCGTCGGAGGGGTGACCGTCACCAACGCCACGCTGCACAATCAAGACCAGGTCGCGGCCAAGGATGTACGCCCGGGTGACATGGTGATCGTTCGCCGTGCGGGCGACGTCATTCCCGAGGTGGTCGGCCCGGTTCTGTCCGAGCGCGATCCAAAGTCGAAACCCTGGGTTTTCCCGACCGATTGTCCGGTCTGTGAACGGCCGCTCGTTCGCCCCGAAGGCGAGGCTCGTCATCGATGCCCCCACGCCGACTGCCCAGCCCAGGTACGTGGCCGCATCGAACACTTCGCCCAGCGCAGTGCGATGGATATCGAACACTTCGGAGAGCGCACCGTCGACCTGTTGGTGACCGCCGGGGTCATCGGTGACGTCGGTGACGTGTTCCTCTTCGATCCCGAGGAGCTTCGCAACTTCGAAGGGTTCGGCGACACCTCGATCGACAACCTGCGGGAAGGCCTCGAATCGAGCCGTACTCGTCCGCTGGGCAATGTCATCTTCGCGCTCGCTATCCCACATGTCGGAGCGACTAATGGCAAGGTGCTCGCGAAGGCGTTCGGTTCCCTCGAAGCCATGGCGGCTGCCTCAGCAGAAGAGATCGCAGCGATCGACGGAATCGGGCCGATCATCGCCGACAGCGTCGCCGAGTGGTTCGCGTCCGAGACAGGGAAGACGATCGTTGTGAAGCTGCACGACGGGGGAGTGCGCCCCGAGGCCCCGCAAGTGTCGACACTTGAACAGACGCTGACCGGCAAGTCGATCGTCGTGTCAGGCGGACTCGCAAATTATGGCCGCAGCGATGCAAAGACCGCGATCACCGACCGTGGTGGCAAGGCGCCGGGCTCGGTATCGAAGAGCACGTTTGCCTTAGTCGTGGGCGTCGACCCTGGTGCATCGAAGGTCACCAAGGCAGAAGATCTCGGAATCCCAATCCTCGATGAGGCAGGTTTCGAGGCCCTTCTGGAGAGTGGAGAGCTCCCAAATTAGTTGAGCGCTGAGCTCCTAGATCAAGAGACACAAGAGGCGCAGATTCAGGTTCCGGTGACTGCGCTGCCAGAAGCAAGCTAGGCAGCTTCCAAATTGGGTCCTTTGGACCTGTAAATTTTTGCCTATTTGGCGCCGACCTCTGTTTTGCAGGTTAAGAACGGGAATTGGTGATGAGCGACGCTCATGTCGACAAGAAGTGGCAGTCCCGGCCATGGTTTGCCCGCGCGCTTCGCGTCATCCTTGTCGTTGCACCGTTTGTGTGTGGTTGGATCGCCATTCGCGCCACCCAGGGCTTCTTCTACGGGGCCGAACTAACTGGATTCTCGGGGGCACTCGTTTTCTTGGTGCAAGCCATCGTGGTTTCGGTTCTCGTCGCGATGGGTGTTTCTCGGCTCCTTCACCGTTGGACCCCGCTTGTCGCGCTGTTCGAGATGAGCCTGGTCTTCCCAGACCACGCCCCCTCCCGTTTTAAGATGGCCTTGCGTTCGAGCAGCGTGAAGAAGCTTCTCCACGGCAATGGTCGAGGCCAGCTGAGTTCCGATGTACAGACCGCTGCGGAGCAGGCAGTGCAACTTGTCTCCGAGCTGGCCAAACATGACCGCCTCACTCGCGGACACACCGAGCGGGTTCGGGCCTATGCGGACGTGATCGGTCAGGAGTTCGGGCTCTCCGAGAAAGATCTCAACGGTCTCCGATGGGGAGCGCTACTTCACGACGTTGGGAAGATGGCGGTTCCGCCGGAGATCTTGAACAAGCCAGGCAAACCGACCGACGAGGAGTGGGCGATTCTGCGTAACCACCCAACAGCTGCGATCGCATTGCTCGAACCGCTAGAGGGCTGGCTCGGCGATTGGCTCTTAGCGGCCTCTCAGCATCATGAGCGTTGGGATGGCACGGGATACCCGGCAGGGCTTTCCGGCACCGAAATCTCGCTGGCAGGGCGCATCGTCGCTGTTGCCGATGCCTATGACGTGATCACCTCAAGGCGGTCCTACAAAGCTCCGGCCACCGCGGAGCAAGCACGCAAGGAGCTCGTGCGATCCGCTGGCTCACACTTCGATCCAACAGTCGTTCGCGCAATGCTTGAAGCCGGTCTACGCAACAGTGGCGCCGCAACACGGTTCGGGTGGGTGCTCGAAGCCCCGGGAATCGCTCGATTCCTGCAATTGGGTGGCCAAGCGGTTACATCGGTCGCCGGTTCGACCGCTGCGGCCGCAGCAGCCGTCGCCGTCGCGGCCACCGCTGCGGTCGGCGGCGGAGCTGACCCCACACCGCCGCCTCAGATCGCCTTTTCAGCCGGCGAAGATACAGCGAACTCAGCGCTGATCGAGCGACCAGACTTCGACATCACAACACCAACAACGACGGCCGTGGTGACTACCACGGTGCCCGGGCAGGCACCGTCGACGACTACGGCCACCACCGAAGCCCCGACGACGCCCACCGAACCCGGCGATCAGCTGGTTAGCACGACGGCGCCGTCGTCTTCGACCACGAGTTCGCTCGTCGCTCAGGACGCCAACACTCCGACGACCACGACGACCCAAGCCCTCACGACCACGACGATTCAAGCCTCCGCGGCGACGCCCCAAGCGCCTACGACGCCCCGAGCGCCTACGACGACCGAAGCCCCTGCGACGACCCGAGCTCCCACCGCCACGACGACCGAAGCGCCTGCGACGACCCGAGCTCCCACCACCACGACCACGCAGGCCCCTACGACCACCACCGCCCCTTGTGAGGTATTTGACGGTGGCACGAGCTTCAGAGGGGACTTGACCGATTGTGATCTCTCGGGACAGAACCTCGCCGGATTGGATTTTTTCCGCGCAAACCTTCGAGGGGTGGATTTCTCTAATGCGGTGATCAACGACACCAGCCTTATCGAAGCAGACCTGCGCGGCGCGAATTTCTCGGGAGCGACATTCGTGAACGGTGCTGCGATCGACGCGGACTTGACCGGCGCTAACTTCTCCGGGGCATCGATCAGCTTCTATGACATGAGCCGAGCCAATCTCCGCAACGCCGACCTTCGCGACGTCGATTTCGAGTCGGTGTCGTTCAGTCTCGCTGAGATGCGCGACGCCGACTTTCGTGGCGCGACGTTCAGCGGCACCAACTTCGTCGACGCCGACGACATGCGAGGCACCGACTTCTCTGGCAATAGCCTTGACGGTGTGCAGTTCATACGCGCCAACATCGAAGGCATGATTATCTCGAATACGACCAACACCGGCACCAGCTATCAAGACGCAACCGGTAGGCCAATTGGCCACGCCACGGCGAGTTTCCTCCAGACGATCTGCCCGGATAGCAGCTCCGTCGATCAATCCTGCTGGTAAGCGAAGCTTCGGGTCTACGTAACCTCGAAGCACCAGCGAACGGTTTGTGCATCCTGACGATCGATTACCGGCCAGATGGTGGCGGTCACACAGTTCGACTGTGGGGGAAACACGTCGAGCACCTGCCCGAGACCTGGTCGGAAGACGAATCGCCCGAGGTTGTCCTGGAAGTTCCCATCGAGCTGATCCATGGGCACGGGGATAGTTCGTCCGTCGGAG
This sequence comes from uncultured Acidimicrobiales bacterium, assembly GCA_964445255.1. Lineage (GTDB taxonomy): Bacteria > Actinomycetota > Acidimicrobiia > Acidimicrobiales > SHLQ01 > SHLQ01. The sequence continues at coordinate 11,762 of CAYUKM010000025.1, read as the reverse complement.
GTCTCGATCGTTAGTGCGGCTTGGTAGCCCTCCGCGAGGTCGATCCCGACCTCGGTGCGACGCAACACCTCCGATTCTCGTTCGGGGATAAGTGCATCGATAGCGGGGTTACCTGTCACTGTGATGTCGGAGTCCTCCGAAGCGCCGTTTGCGAAGGCCAAGACCAGCAGAATGAGCCCGAACCCGAGAAGACCGGAAACGACGAGGCGGTTGCGAGTCGACATGTATCCACCGTAGACCCCATCTCGGCCGGTTTTGCGCGTAGCGTTGGGGGTTGTGACAACTACCCCTCCCGTCACGGGACCCTCCGCGGGGCAACCTGACGCCGTGAACGTCGGCGATCAGCTCAGTGACCGCTACCGCTTGCTGCGGCGGATCGGCCGCGGTTCCTCTGCGACCGTGTTTGAGGCGCTCGACAAGACGTTGGAGCGACGGGTCGCGGTCAAGGTGCTACATCCTAGGTTGGCTTCGGATCCTGCCTTCTTGGAGCGGTTCCGAGATGAATCAAGGGCGGTAGCCGCACTAAGCCATCCGAACGTGATGGCGGTCCACGACTGGGGTGAGGACGGCGTTCCATACCTGGTCACCGAATTGTTAGCGGGCGGGTCGCTGCGCGCAATCCTCGACGAAGGGGTGTCTCTCACCCCGTCGCAAACAATCGGCTTGGGGCTAGAGGCGTGTCGGGGTCTGAACTACGCTCACGGCGAAGGTCTTGTGCATCGCGACATCACCCCGGCCAACCTGCTCTACGACGACAAAGGACGCCTTCGTATCGCCGACTTTGGTTTGGCCAAGGCGATCGCTGCGTCGGGTTGGACGTCGCAAGGAGCCGACCTCGTCGGCACAGCCCGCTACGCCAGTCCTGAACAGGCCAGCGGCCAGCGCTTAACGAAACTGTCCGATGTGTATTCGCTGGGATTGATCCTGGTCGAAGCACTTAGCGGGTCGACCCCGTTCTCGGCCGACACCCTGCTCGGAACGCTCACCGCTCGGGTCGAAACCGACGTGCCGATCCCCGATGCCCCCGAGCGGTTGCAAACCGTTTTGCGGGCGATGACTCGTCGGGAACCAGAGGCCCGCCCGAACGCCGAACAGGCGGGCGTAGCTCTACTTAAGGCTGCCGAGGGACTGCCTCGACCAAAGCCCATGCTGTTGGCGGGACTTCCAGAAGAAGTTGTTGAGCACACTCCGGCCCACGCAGCGTCACCGACAGAGATCATCGAACCCGGCACTGACGATCCTGATGTGACGCAGATCCCTGACCCAGAGCAGACGCAGATTGCCGGAACGCCCGTGGTCGGCGACGTCGACGTCGACGAGGATCAGGTCCGTCGATGGCCATGGCTCATTGTGACCGTTGCGCTTATTGCTGCTGCGGCGTGGTTCGGGTTCCAACAGTTCGCCGGTCAGACGGTCGCAACTGCGGCTGTACCCAATGTGCTCGGGCTTTCCGCTGAGGATGCGGTTGCCGAGTTCGGTGACACGTGGCAGCTCGACGAAAAGTTTGAACGAACGGTCGAGGTCGAAGTGGGGCAGGTCATCATGACCGACCCCGCACCGGGTACCCAGGTCGAGGAGGGGGCGGTCGTGTCGTATTGGGTCTCCCTCGGTAGACCCTTGGTTCGAGTCCCGATCAACGATCTGATCGGTCGCAGCCAGGCCCAAGTAGCAGCCACGATCGAGGCGCTCGATTTGAGCGTCGGCGAAGTCACCCAGATCAACTCCGAGGATGTCGGTGAGGGCAACGTCATTGAGGTGGATGTTCCTGCTTCTGAACTTCAACAGGGCGAACCGGTCAACCTCGTCGTATCAGCCGGCCCGCAAGCGCGGATCATCCCCGAGGTCGACATCACGACAAGCGCGGACGAGTTTGTCGCGACACTTGAGGCCGCTGGCGTCGGGGTCGCGCAGAGTCGGGCGTTCGACGACACTGTTCCCGCCAATCAGTTCATTTCCGTTGAACCTCAGCCCGGAACAGCAGTAGAGCGTGGCTCAACGGTCACGGTCATCATTTCTGACGGACCGGTTCCCGTGCCGATTCCGAATACCGCCAACCTCACATTGGGCGATGCGCTTGACCGACTCATGAGCGAAGGGTTCCTCGCTGGGCAACTGCTTGGTTCGGGTGAAGCTGCGTGTTCTGTTTCTGGCACCGATCCACCTGCAGGCGCAGAGATCCAGCCCGGCACCAGCATCGACATCATCTTGAGCGACTGCCTCGGGTAGAACCATTTCGCCGGTAGTCTCGTCGACGTGAGCGCACACCCGTTTCTTTCGCCCGAGTGGATCGTCGAGGCTCGGAAAATTCGCGATGACTACGCTGGCGAAGCTCCCGAGCCTCCCGAGGAAGTCCGAGCCAATCTGGTGATCACCGATGCCCCTTTCACCAACGACGACATCGAAGGGCACATCGACACGACGGGCGGATCGATCATTGTTGACGAGGGCCATATCGATGATCCGGAGATCACCGTGAAGACCGACTACGACACGGCCAAAACGCTGTTCGTCGACCGCGACCCTGCTGGGGCTATGGAAGCCTTCATGATGGGCAAGGTGCTGGTCACGGGTGATGTTGCGCGCGTGATGGCCTTCGCTTCCACGCCGTCTCCGACCGACGCAGACGAATTGGAGCTCGCGAATGAGATCGCCAGCCGCCTGAGCGAGATCACCGCTAGCTAGTCTTGTCGGCATGTCCGACGCTGTCCCCGCCCCGCTGTCGCGCGAGAAGGTTGCCCACGTTGCGGAGCTTGCGCTGCTCGACCTCTCCGACGACGAGATCGACCGTTTCACCGTGCAATTGGGTGACGTAGTTTCGACCGCACACCAAATGGATGGGCTCGACCTGGAGGGAGTGGAACCCACTCACCATCCGCTCGGACTCACCAACGTGACGAGACCTGACGAGGTGCGGCCGTCGATTAGTCGCGCTGAGGTCCTCGCACAAGCGCCCGATGTCGAAGATGACCGGTTCAAAGTGCCGCCAGCACTTGGGGAGCACTGATGGGCCAAAACCTTTCCGCACCCGCAGCTTTCGGCACGGCGAGTGCAATCGCTGACGCGGTTGGCACCGGCGAACGGAAGGCCGCCGACGTCATCGACGAGCATCTGGCACACATCGCCGAACACGACGGCGATGTGAAGGCCTACAACCTCGTTACCGCCGACGCTGCCCGGGAGGCTGCCGCCGCAGTCGACGAGCGGCTCACAGCAGGGGAGGCGCCCGGCCCGCTCGCTGGGGTGCCCGTGGCTATCAAGGACAACATGTGCACGAAAGGCGTGCCGACCACTTGCTCCTCGAAGATTCTTGAAGGATGGCGACCGCCCTACACCGCCACGGTCGTCGAACGCCTCGTCGCTGCTGGCGCCGTAGTCACCGGCAAGACCAACCTCGATGAGTTCGCCATGGGGTCTTCGACCGAGAACTCCGCCTTTGCCACCACGTCAAACCCCTACGACCTCGACCGGGTACCGGGCGGATCGAGTGGCGGTTCCGCAGCTGCTGTGGCCGCAGGGTTTTCGCCGATCTCGCTCGGCTCTGACACCGGCGGATCCATCCGTCAGCCGGCATCGTTTTGCGGAGTCGTAGGAGTGAAACCAACTTACGGGGCTGTATCTCGCTACGGCCTGGTGGCCTTCGCGAGCAGCCTGGATCAGATAGGGCCATTCGCCACCACCGTGGCCGACGCCGCAACCGTGTACGAAGTGACCGCCGGTCACGTCAAGGGCGAGCTCCAATTAGATTCCACCCTTGCGCTCCAAGCTCCGCTGGCCGTGTCCTCCAAGCTCAGCGCTGGGGTGGAAGGGCTCCGAGTCGGCATCATCAAGGAGATGGCAGGTGAGGTCATCGAGGGGTTGGCTCCCGACGTGTTGGCGCGTATGCGTGCCGCAGCCGAGGCGCTCTCAGCAGCTGGTGCCATCGTCGACGAAGTCAGCGTGCCATCCACAATCTGTGGCTTGCCCGCCTACTACATGATCGCCCCAGCCGAAGCGTCGTCGAACCTGGCTCGCTTCGATGGTGTGCGCTACGGACTTCGCGAAGACGGTTCCAATACCGCTGCCATGAAGACCGCGTCTCGAACGGCGGGCTTCGGTGAGGAGGTCAAGCGCCGAATCATGTTAGGCACGTACGCATTGTCGGCGGGCTTCCGGGACGCCTTCTATGGCAAGGCGCAAAAGGTCCGAACGAAGATCATCCAAGACTTCGATGCCGCCTACGCCAACTTCGATGTGTTGCTGTCGCCGACCGCACCGTCGACTGCGTTCCCGATCGGGGACAAGGCAGCCGATCCAATGGCGATGTATCTGAACGATGTGCTCACGATCCCGTCGAACCTTGCGGGGCATCCAGCCATCTCGGTTCCGTTCGGTGTTGGTGACGACGCGATGCCAGTCGGTGTCCAGATCTTTGCTCCACTGATGGGCGAGGTAGTGATGTTCCAAGTTGCCGCCGAGCTCGAGCGTGCCGCCAACGGCGCGGAGGTTGCGTCATGAGTGTCACCCCTTCAGGCGCGAGCGAAGTGGTCATGATGGACCGAGGCCCCGATGTTCACGAGCCGAGTATCCCCGACGACTGGGAGCTGGTCGTCGGCCTCGAAGTTCACGTCGAACTCTCAACCAACACCAAGCTGTTCTGTGGTTGCGCCAACAAGTTCGGGGCCGAACCAAACACCAACGTGTGTCCGGTTTGTCTTGGTCTGCCGGGCTCTCTGCCAGTGATGAACGAAACTGCGGTCACGTTTGCGATGCGGCTCGGCCGAGCCCTCAACTGCACGGTGCAGCCCGGGGTGATGGCACGGAAGAACTACTTCTATCCGGACATGCCGAAGGACTTCCAAACCACCCAGTACGACAAGCCAACCAATTCCGACGGGTATCTCGATACACCAGATGGTGTGCGTATCGGTATCGAACGAGCCCACATCGAAGAAGACACCGGTAAGTCGACCCACGTGGGCGGCGACGGTCGGATCACCTCAGCGCAGTATTCGTTGATCGACTACAACCGGGCGGGCGTTCCGCTTATCGAGATCGTGAGCCGCCCCGATATCCGAACCGCCGAAGAAGCGAAGGCTTATGTTGCCGAGCTTCGCGGCATCGTGCTCGCGCTCGGCGTGAGCGACGCAAAGATGGAAGAGGGCTCGATGCGCGTCGATGCGAACGTCTCGGTTCGGCCTCGTGGGTCAGACGAATTGCGCACGCGCACCGAGACGAAGAACATCAACTCGATCAACAGCCTCGGGCGAGCCATCGCCTATGAGGCCAAGCGCCACATCGATCTGTATGACGCGGGTGAACGCCCGATCCAAGAGACCCGCCACTGGGACGAAGAAGCCGGTCGCACCAAGCCGGGTCGTTCCAAAGAGAACGAAGAGGACTATCGCTATTTCCCCGAGCCCGACCTCACCCCGCTGGTTCCTACCGATGAAGAGATCGCCGAGATTGACAAGTCGCTGCCCGAGTTGCCGGGCGCGCAACGTGCAGCGCTCGCCACTGCAGCCGGTATCGAACCGACGGAGGCGTCACTGATCGTCGATCGAGGCGAGGCTGGCTTCGCGTTGGCCACGATCGAGGCGGGCGGGGACGGTGGTCGTGTTGTCGTGCACCTCAACAACAACTTGGCCGACGGCATAGGTGAACTCACACCAGAGTCATTCGCAGCATTGGTCAGCATGGAGACCGGTGGCGATCTCTCGGCGACCCAGACTAAGGACGTGCTGGCTGAGATGGTCGCCAATGGCGGCGAGCCAGCCGACATCGCCGCTGCCAAGGGATTCGAAGCAATGGATACCGGCGCGCTCGACGGCATGGTCGACGACCTCATTGCGAATCACCCGGACGAATGGGCCCGTTTCTGCGGGGACGACCCTGGCGATGCCAAGAAGATGGCCGGGTTCTTTACGGGCCAAATCATGAAGGCCACCAAGGGCCAGGCTGACGGCAAGGTCGTGGCCCAGCTACTCAACGCCCGGAAGTAGTTGTGCCGTAGTTGGTCTTGTCGATGAAGGTTGCTGACCCTCCGTCGCAAACAGATTTTATGTTACGGAACGTCACCTGAAAGAAATCGTTCTGTCAATTAACACCCAATCGAGGAACGCGCTTACCGTCCTTCTCATGGGGTACGGAGAACTTGAAGTCCACGTAACGATCGCCAACTCAGGGCAGCGCCGCCAGTTATGGATCTCGGCTGTGCCGGGCGTTCGTCCTGGTCGCCGTGTGCGGATCGAAACCGCCGAGGGCGAGCAATGGTGGCGCATCGTCAACCTCGGTCAGATACGCCTCCGAGAAGCAGTCCCCGTCGAGGTCCCAATCGACCTCGCCTCTTAGCTGACGCCGAGCACGATCCATCGATCTGTTCGGAATCGCCACAGCACGCCTGCAGCGCGGACGATCATCAACACCCAGATCGATCCCCACAGCCAGCCGAGGCCCAAGCCGAGGACGGGCACCAGGATTGCCAACGGGATGAAGATCGCAGCAGCGACAGCCATCGCCCAGGCGAGGAAGTTCAGATCGCCGGCGCCGATCAGAATGCCGTCGAGGGCGAAGACGACGCCATTGATTGGTTGCATCAACGCAAGATGCACTAGGGCGAGGGTTGCGAGCGACGCAACGGCGGCGTCGTTGGTGAATAAATCGGGCAGGAACGGTGACCCGGCGCCGAAGATCACCAGCCCGATCAGCCCAACCGCGACGCCCCACTGCAGGACCCGCGAACCCGCTGCACGCGCACTGGCCTCATCATGGGCTCCAAGAAAGCGCCCGATCATCGCCTGGCCTGCGATCGCCACCGAGTCCAACGCGAGCGCGGTGAAGATGAACAGCTGAAACGCGATCTCGTGTGCGGCGAGTGCCTCGGTGCTGATGCGGCTAGCCGCTGCGACTGACACGGTGAACGAGCCTCGTAGCGCGACGGTGCGAACGAACAGAGCGCCGCCCACGCGTAGCAGGCGAATGATCTCGGCGATGTCGGGTCGGAGATTCACTCCGTGCGAGGTGACATCTCGGCCGATCCACCACAGGTAGGCCGCCGCGGCCAGCCATTGAGCGATGACGGTCGACAACGCGGATGCGCCGATCTCGAAGCCGAATCCCACGATCAGAATCAGTTCGAGTACCAGGTTGAAGAGTGCGGTAGCGATCGCAACCACCAGCGGCCGGGTGGTGTCCTGAAGGCCTCGCAGGTAGCCGACCCCGCTCAAGGCGAGCAACAGGGCGGGGAGCCCCCACAAACTCACGAGTAGGTAGATCCGTGCTTGTTCGAGCACAGCGTCGGCATTGCCGTCGTCGGTCTCACCGATCAGGCGTAGCACTGGATCGGCGAACACCCACATGACTAGCGCTAAGACGACCCCCATGACCGCGGCGAGCCACAATCCCTGTACCGCGTGATGTGCTGCATCACGTTGCTGGCCGCCGCCCAGGAGACGTGACACAGCAGCGGTGGTGCCATAGGCGAGAAAGATCATCACCGCATGCAGGGTCAGCAAAGTCTGGCCCGCCACGGCAAGTCCAGCGAGTTCGGTAGTTCCGAGGAGGTTGCCGACCACCGCGGTGTCAGCGAGCACGTACAGCGGTTCAGCAATCAGCGCGCCGAAGGCAGGGATCGCCAAGCGGGCGATTTCTCGATCGAGGTCCCCCCACGAAAACCGGCGAGGCGTCTGGACGTCCACCCGGCCACCCTACGGGGGTCCACATCGTGAGCTTCCTGGTTGCAGATAAAAGTCGAACTATTGAGCCCGTGCACGTAGGATCACGACGCACGCCTCCGTCGAAAGGGAAACGAATGCTCGATCTCAATGGTGCATCCGCGCTTGTTACTGGTGGAGCCTCCGGGCTCGGACATGGCTGCGCGGCCAAGCTCGCCGCCAGCGGAGCAAAGGTATTGGTCGCTGACCTCGACGAGGAAAAGGGAAACGCAGCTGCGACCGAGTTCGGTGGCATGTTCGTCAAGGCCGACGTCGCTGACGCCGAACAGATGCAGGTCGCCATCGATACCGCAGGGGAGATGGGTCCGCTTCGCGCCGCCGTAAATGCTGCTGGCATGGGCCACGCAATGCGCACCGTCAATCGCAACGGTGATCCCTTCGACCTCGAGCAATTCGAGTTTGTCGTCCGGGTAAACCTCATCGGTACGTTCAACAGCACGCGCCTCGCGGCAGCCGCGATGAGCAAGGTCGATCCGCAAGGGGACAATGAGCGCGGAGCCATCGTGAACTTTGCTTCCGTCGCTGCCTTCGACGGCCAGGTCGGTCAAGCCGCGTACTCGGCAACCAAGGCTGGCATCGCCGGCATGACCCTTCCGATCGCCCGAGATCTCAGCGCTATCGGTGTTCGCGTCAACACCGTCGCACCGGGCCTCTTCGATACGCCGATCTACGACAAGATGGTCGCCCAAGGTCGAGATCCACAGGAGTTCAAGGACGCACTCGGCCAGAGCGTGCTCTTCCCGAAGCGCCTCGGGGCGGCCGACGAGCTTGCCAACTTCGTGTACGAGATGCTCACCAACAGTTACTTGAATGGCGAGACGATCCGTCTCGACGCGGGCATTCGCCTGCCACCGAAGTAGTCGAGACCGACACGATCAAGAGGAGCCTGATGTCAGAAGAAGCTGTGGTTCTGAGCGAGGTGCGAGGCAAGATCCAAGTGATGACCTTGAACCGTCCAGAAGCGATGAATGCCGTCAACCAACAGCTCGCTGTTGAGTTGGCGGCTGCCATGGACGACATGGACAACAACCCCGATGTCGCGTGTGGGGTGCTGACTGGCAACGGCCGCGGCTTCTGCGCAGGCATGGACCTCAAGGATTTTGCTGCCGGCAAGTTCCCGAACACCCCAGAGGGTGGGTTCGCCGGGATCACCGAGCGTCCCCCGAAGAAGCCGGTCGTCGCTGCCGTCGAAGGTTTTGCCTTAGCGGGTGGTCTCGAAGTTGCTCTGACCTGTGATCTGATCGTCGCGTCGGAAGGAGCGAAGTTCGGTATCCCCGAAGTCAGCGTTGGCCTGTTCGCTGGTGCAGGAGCACTGTTGCGCCTTCCCCGCGTGCTTCCTTACGCGGTCGCAATGCGCATGGCCTTGACGGCCAAACCAATCAGCGCGGAGGAAGCGCTGGCACATGGCATGGTCGCCGAGGTCACCCCGAAGGGTGAAGCGCTGCACAAAGCCATCGAACTCGCCGAGGAGATTGCAGCCAACGCTCCGCTAGCAATCATCGCGTCGAAGGCCATCTTGCGTGAGATGCAGGGGCGGACCGAGGATGAGTTCTGGGACTTCCAGAAGGAGCACTATTTCGATCGGGTCTTTGGAAGCGAAGACGGTATCGAAGGCGCAACGGCCTTTGCCGAGAAGCGTCCTCCGAACTGGCAAGGCAAATAGATCCCTCGCTTCGGGGAGTTGAGCCCGCTCTGAACTGGGCGCCGTTGTGCTCCTACACTTTCGGTGCATGGGCCCCACGCAGTCGGTTCGCGTCGAAGTGGAGCATCCGGATGGCTCGGAACTTCCCGAAGCGCCCGATCCTTCAGGACATAAACCGGATCGCCGCGCAGCGTTAGCCCTTGCCGCCGCAGTGGTTCTCGGCCTGGCGATCAGCTTCGCGGTTCTACGCCCGCCCGCGGGCCAAGCAGCCGATGGGGTGGAGCGCCAAGCCGCGCCCACCACGACCATCCCAGAGTCGACCAACACCACCGAGTTGGCGGCCGGACCGATTCCAACGGTCTACGACTCCAATGCGCAGCAAGTGGGGTTCTTCCCCCAGGCCGATGGCATCCTGTGGTCGGGCAACGGCTTTCTCGGAATCGGCGAGAGTCTCGGGACCCCTCCTCGGCCATTGAATCTGTTTCGGTCAGTAGATGGACGTGACTGGGCTCCCATTCAGGCCACGGTGGATGGGCAGGACCCGGCGATTGGAGGCTGGCGGTACAGCCACCTCATCAGCTCCGGCTTCGGATTCCTTGCAGAGACTGACTATGGGCTCCTGCGCACGCGGACGTTCAACGAAGGATCGCCTGACGCGGAGTTGGTGATCGAGCGGATCACGTCCACGGATGGGGAGGCGTGGGTAGTTGAGGAGCAGTTCCGTACCGCGGCGGTCGATGACGTCACGGTCTCGTTCCATTTCGAAGATGCGATAGGCACCGATGAGGTGCCCAACGAGGTGCCAATCCCGCTCGAGGAACTCTTCGCCCAGGCGCTGTTGCCCGATGCGGAGTTGCAGGAGGACGGGGTCTGCGAGCTCGAACTCGACTTCGAGTCGCAGCGCGCTGGCCTACGCTCCGTTCCTTGCGCGACTACCGAAGCGGTTGGGGATCTTACGGTGAGTGCGTTCGAGTTAATCGACCCCAGTACTGGCGGTGCTGTAGTCGACTGCGCCGGTGCCCTGGCGCGTATCGCTGTTCGAAACCGAACCACCACAGTCATCCACCGCTCCTCCGGGTTTGATCGTGAGCCACTTGGCTTTCTTTCGGGAGCAGCCCACGCTCAACTCCCCGACGGGACGTTGGTAGCGCTCGTCGAAGGTGACGACACCGTGCCCGGATTTGAGGGATGTGAGAGCTTCCCAGGCGCGGCGCAAAAAGTCCGGTCCACCGGCGTTGAATGGTCGCCTCCTGGTGAGGCGGTTTGGAGTCTTGCCTTTCCTCAGGTCTCTGATCGATCGGCCAACGATGTTCCACTCGCACCTGCGATTCTCGCCGACGGCAGCGGCGTGATCGCCATTATTGATCGGACCGTCTGGCGCTTACCGTTGGATCGCGGCGGAGCGTCCGCGATCGCGCTCGCGGAGCTTCCAGCTGACCAGTTCGACCTAGACGATTTCGCATTCGCTGGCACAGGCCTTGGCGTGGGCGTGGGTGAGGACTCCATGGTCTTTGTCGGCCTCCGTAATCAGGAGGTCGCCGAGATAGAGGTAGCGGTTGGTGACACCCCCGAAATCGTCTACGCCGACCCTCAGCGGGTCGTCGTTCAACTCGCGGATAGCGAACGGTCGCTGCGGGTCATCGACCTGTCCTAGCGACCGCATCGAACGCGACGGTCAGGGCTTTGTTCGCTCGATGGCCACTCGGGGCCACTCCGGCGGGCTCGCGCTCGCCGTGCCGCTAGCAGTCCGAGTCTTCGAGGTGGTGGGCTTCGACCCGGTGATCATCGAAACGGTTGGCGTTGGTCAGGTCGAGGTCGATGTGGTCGGTGCAGCAGACACCGCGGTGGTCGTCATGACCCCGGGCATGGGTGACGCAGTGCAGGCCAATAAGGCAGGCCGCCGAGGTCTGGTCGAAAGTCGAGGAACACCTTCAGCATCTCGATATGCATCAGCTCCGTGCAGTTCGTCAGCAGCATCGCGTCCGAACTGAGATTCAAGCGCGGATCGCCCAGCGGATGGCCGCGGCGACCGAGGTTGCACTGGACAGTCCGAAAGGCCAGGCCTTGCTCGACGCAGCACAGAGCGCCGAGATCTCTCCAACCACGGCCACTTCTGCGGTCGTCGAAATGCTGCGAGACCTAAAGTCTGAATAGCGAAGCGAGTAAAGAGCGGGAACTGGACTCGCTGCGCCTAGAGATGTTTATCGTCGACTAGCGGCGCCCGTAGACAAGATCGAGGCGCCAGGTTGGGCCGACAGATTCGCTTGGCCCGCTGGTGCAACCTGTACCCGGGGTGAATTTTCCCGTGTACCAGACTGAGTGCTCCAAGAAGGTCGTTTGGATCAAGCCCAACATGTTCAACGGAACGTTGAGTAGAGCGCTACGTCAAGGCAAGATGTTTTGGGCCGAAT
>CAYUKM010000024.1:13592-27056 GCA_964445255.1 uncultured Acidimicrobiales bacterium | reverse complement strand
GCGCTAAAGGGTCGCTGGCCCAAGATCCTCTACATCGACGAGGAGTTCTTGCTCGGCGTTTCACGCACGGTTGAGGCACCCGCCGAGTCGGGTTCGGTCAGCATCGCGGAGATAACGGGCGGGTAGCTACTTGGCGGCCTTCAAACGGCCCACCGGAGTGGCGTAGCGCTAGGTGGTCTCGTTGAGTTCTTCTTTCCAGGTGCGGAATCTGGTGTGTTCGGTGCCCTTCGGGCCAGTGCCCTCACCGGAGCCATCGGGATAGATCCGGAAGGTGTGGACTCGGCTGAGATCCTCGTGGTGGAGGGCGACGTAGCGGGCATCGGCTTTGCGCGCCGGACCCGCTCGCCACAACAACCATGGTCCGATCCGTCGCTTGTACATGATCGTCGGCTCGCCAATATCTGCGCCTGCCTTTAGCAGCGTTGCTGGCGCTTCGATCCAGGCCTCCGCCGGGATGTTGTACGTCGCGATCGGCAGGTCCGGCAGGTCCTCGGTGTGCACGGGCGTCGAATCGATCGGACGCTTGTGCGCTGGGAGAGGCTTATTGGCTTCGCTCACCCTTGCAGTATGGCCGGGAAGAGCGTTCCGCTGGACAAAAGGCTGGCAGAATGGCCAGATATCGAAGGAATGTTGCGCTGCCAGCACTGGGTTCACATCTACGCGCCACACCCATCACGCGAAGGCCATCATGCTCGCCGACACAATCCAGATCTCTCTCGCACCAGTGTTCTTGCTGGTAGCAACGGCGAGCGTTATGAGCGTCATCGCAGGTCGACTTGCACGCGTTGTCGATCGTTCACGTGTACTCATGGGCCGGCTTTCCGATCGCTCCGGTGCGGCCCGCATGCGCGACGTGAGAGAACTGCGTGGGCTAAACACCCGAATGAGCATCATCAACTGGTCGATCGGCCTCTGCGTCGCTACTGGGCTCGTCGTCTGTGTGATGGTGGCCATGCTCTTTATTCAAGGTGGCGGCTCCGGTGCCCTTGTAACTCCCATTGCGGTCAGCTTCATCCTTGCGATGGCATTCTTGCTCATAGCACTCGCTCTCTTCCTCGCCGAAGTGCGACTTGCAATTAGCTCACTTCACGTACCCGCCGAGATCCTCGCAATCGAGGCGGAAGACGAAGCTGCCGCGAGTGAAGGCGCCGCCGTGCAGCAGCCTGGCCTCAGTTCGCCGTAGCGGGTCCCGAGGGGCTCAGCGTTAGCGGCCGAGGACTTCGTCAACGCGTCTGCGTACGGCGGGCAGCGTCTCTTCTTCGAACCAGGGGTTCTTGGTGAGCCAGTGCTGGTTTCGCGGGGACGGGTGGGGCATGACGACCTGATTCGGGAGGTACTCCTCCCAGCGTCGCACGGTGTCGGTCAGGGTCTTCTGTCGGTTCGCGATGTAGCGCTTCTGTGCGTACATGCCAATCACGACCTCCAGTCGGTCCTCGGGCAGATGGTCGAGTAGCCGTTCGTGCCACAGGGGAGCGCACTCAGGGCGAGGTGGCTTGTCGCCTGACTTCGCCGAACCCGGGTAGCAGAACCCCATCGGGACGATGGCGACGATGTCGGGATCGTAGAACTCGTTCGAGCTCAGGTGTAGCCAGGTACGCAGCTTCTCGCCGCTCGGGTCGTCCCACGGGATGCCCGACTCGTGCACACGTCGACCGGGGGCTTGGCCAATGATCACGATCCGTGCGTTGCTCCCAACTTGTACTACGGGTCGAGGGTCATGTTCGAGGGAGTCGCTGCAGACTGTGCACGCGCGGACCTCTTCGAGGACACCGTTGAGTGAAACCCGGGTCACTGCGATCGAACTAGAAGCTTGTTGGCACAGATTCGATTCGGCCGAGTCGCTGCATGCGTTCGGCGACGTTGGTCAGCATGGCCTGATCGGTTGGGGAGTTGGCGGCGGTCCACTCGACTTGGTCGACCCACTCGGTAGCGCTTTCGAGCGCCAGGCCATAGCGGTCGACGACTTGTTGGGCCAGCGTGTTGTCGGCGGTCAGAGCGGCGGCACGCTGGCGAACGATGACCGAGATCGGCGCCGCCGCACCTGGGTTTGTGTCGAGGAACGCTGTGCTTGCCACGATGGCGAAGCTTGGCCAGGGCGTGGGGAACACGCCAGCCCGGGCGAGGGTCCCGTCGGTGACGTGAGGCTGGGTCATCGACTTGTTCCACAAGAAGATCTCGGCGTCACCGGCGGGCAATGCTTCGAGAGCGCCGTCGAGGCCGCCGACCACGACGAACTTGTCGGCGGCGGTGTCCCAACCCTGTTCTTCGGCCAGAACCCGGGCCATGAGGTCGGACCCCGAGCCGAAGCGGGAGATCGCAAAGCGTTGGCCCTCGAGTTCGGCGACGGCGGCACCCTCTGCCGAGCCGGCTATGTGGATACCCCACAACAGCGGCGAGTCGACCCATGTCGACACGAACCGGGACGGGTTACCGTTCGCAATTGCCGTGACCGCGCCCTCAGTTAGGGGAGTGGCGATGTCGACCTCGCCAGCGTCCAACGCCTTCATGATTGCGCCGGTGCCGCCCGGAAAGTCGATCCACTCGACGTCGTACCCGGCTGCGGCGAATAGTCCTTCTTCAACCGCCAACAACCACGGCAAGTTGAAGTGCTCGGGAACCCCGCCGATTCGAATGGTCGTTGTGTCACTCATCCGCCAGATGCTACCGGCGAGCGCTAGCGCAGGGGTTCTATGACGGTGATGTAGTCGACGGCGCGGCTCGCTACCTCGAAGGAGAAGTCGGGGTCGTCCATGTCTGGTTCGATCCACGCTTCGGAGAGGCGGGTCCAGTTGTCGGACCCGAAGAACAGCCCGGCCTGAGCGTCCGGGCCGAGCTTCTTGCGCCACTTCTTCTCGACGCCTTCAAGAGCGGCGACAACGTCTTCGTTTTGTTCGCGCTTGGGGTATTCGCTGTGGAAGCCCACCTCGACCGCGTGCCCGGGCTTTCCGTCGACGTGGCGACGGGCCAGGTATTGCGCTTCGTAGTGCTCCTTGGCCGCCTTCTCTTCGCCGAACCAGATCTTCACGCCTCGGCGATGCGAGCGAATCCGAACATCGTCATAGTCAGCTGGCAGGAGGGCACGCACGTACTCGGCTACTTCATCGAATACCGATAGCTCCACACCGATCACGCTACCGCTGCGACAGCTGGCGTCGCCTGTTCGGCGCCTAGGTTGCCGCAAACCCATGTGCTAGCAAAGGGCATGACCGATGCCGACGACGACCCGAATGAGTTGTTGGAAATCGCATACTCCGTCGAGACCCCCGACGACAGCCGGAACCTATATCGACGCTGGGCGAACACCTACGACGAGGGGTTTATCGAGGCAACCGGCTACGTGTACCACGACAACGTGGTCCACGCGTTTCTCGATGCCGGGGGAGCTGCGGGCGGAGCGATTGCGGACGTGGGTTGTGGCACCGGCGTGGTCGGTGTTGCATTGGGTGACCTCGGGGTCGGCAACGTGGACGGCCTCGATATCTCGCCAGAGATGCTCGACGTTGCGCGCACCAAACAAACAGTGCACGGGTCTCCTGCTTATCGAAATTTGATCGAAGCGGACCTCACCGTCGGGGTGCCGGTCGAGGACGACACGTACCACGGCATTATCAGCACGGGAGTATTTACTCACGGCCACCTCGGCCCGAGTGCCCTCGGGGAGATCGTCCGCATTGCGGCCCCTACCGCCTTGTGTGCCATCGGCATCAACGAACACTTCTACGAAGAGCACCGTTTCGACGCGTGGTTCGCCGACGCCGCAACTTCGGGCAAGATCAACGTCCCCGAGTTGGTGAGTGTGAGGATCTACGACGACCTCGACGGCGAACACGGCGGCACGCGAGCCGTCGTGGCGCTCTTCACGGTGATGGCCTAGTTGTTGTGTCCGACCAACATGTTGGGAACCCGGTGTTCGGCGCTAGCCGACCGAGAAATCGCTAACGACAACACAGATCGCGGCAGGTCCGAGCGATGAGCTGCGCGCAGCGAACGAGACCGGTTCGCCCATCGGGCCACGAACTTCCTCGATGATCAGACCGCCCGCGGCGGCGTTCTCCAGCGTGAAGTTCCAGACGCCGATGGAGCCAATGTTCGCCGGTTCTTCGCCGGCGAGGACCATCACGTCGCCGTCGGCGAAGCGAATCGTCGTGCCGTCGGTGACGTTGTCGCCGTCGCCGCAAGTCGACGTGTAGGTCAGCTCGTAGGCGGGAAAGTCGGTGAAGGGCTCGAAGGTGGGAATCTCCACCTCTTCGCCGCCGCACGCAGCTAGGAGTAAAAAGCCAGCGCTGAGAACCAGTTGTCGGAAGGTGAACTTCAGGGGTCCTTTGCGGCGCACGATTTCAATTCTACGAACTTCACACGGGGCTAGCCCTCAAGCATGGTCTTAAGTTTCTGGTAGTCGGCCTCGATACGGGACCGCGAGAAGGCCCTTCGGGGCGACACTAGGTACCCACTCGTGCGCTCGCCCTCGTCGGAGTTCGCGCTCGAGAGTGGCCACTCGCTCCGCGAAACGCACCAGGTCCACCACCGTAAACTCCACACCTCGGTCGATCCCGAGGGGTATGTCGACGACTTCAGCATGCTGCGCTCACCGAGCGAAGGCCCGTTCTAAAAGCACTACCTCGCTCCGCGACTCGACGAACGACTCGATGAACTCGGCGTCGAGCCAGTCTCGCTCGTCTAGCCAACCGCGGTCGAGTAGTAACGAACAAAAGGCTCGATCACCGCACGTCGATTCGCTGCGGAGGACCTTCATCTGAACAAGTTCTGACACCAAACCGACGAGGTAGGCAGCGGGCAACTGCAATGCCTAAGTTCTCTGCGGAGAAGGCCGTCCTGGAGCCGACAGCTTCTGTATCGTCGGCTCCTCTCGAAGGTCAACGAAGCTCATGGAACTACACACGAGCGTGAAAAGAGCGACGAACATGACCAACAACATCACCCCTTTGCAAGCCCTGTATCACCCCGAACATGGGGGCAAACACCGAGTGGTAGTTGTCGGCGCAGGATTTGGTGGATTAGCGGTCGCCGCGGGTCTCGAGTCGGTCGATGCCGAGGTCACTCTCGTCGACCAACGCAATCATCACACCTTCCAACCCTTGCTGTATCAGGTGGCGACAGCAGGCCTGGACGCAAACGACATTTCGTATCCGACCCGACGAATCGCTCGAGACAAACCGAACCTCAACGCAGTTCAGGGTGAAGTCATCGGGGTCGACTTCGAGGGCAACGCCGTGATTTTGTCCGATGGGCGTCGCGTTGACTTCGATTCCCTGGTCCTCGCTCTGGGAGGGATAACAGCGCACTTTGGCGTGCCCGGCGTAGCCGAGCATGCCTTCGGGCTCAAGAGCGCGGCCGACGCGGTGACACTGCGCGACCGAGTACTGCGATCCTTCGATCAGATGGCAACCGAGTTGCAACAGGGTATGGCTCACCGTCCCGAGGCGACGACGATCGTCATCGTCGGCGGCGGGCCGACCGGCGTCGAACTGGCCGGTGGCTTTTCCGAGCTCACCACCCGGGTCCTTGGACTGGACTATCCCGAGATCGACCAAGACGCTATCCGCATCGTGCTCGTCGAGGGGCAGGGCGCCGTGTTGGGAGGGTTCGCCGAGCGCTTGCAAAACAACGCACGCCAAACCCTCGAAGGGATGGGCGTCGAATTGATGTTGAACACGCAGGTAGCGAGCGTGACCTCCACGTGTGTCGAGCTCGATAACGGACAGAGCGTCGCGGCGGACACCGTTGTGTGGGCGGCTGGTATCCGAGCGCACCCGCTCGCGGAGCAGATAGGCCTAGAGACCGGACGTGGCGGCCGAGTGATCGTCAACCCCGACCTCACGATCCCCGGCCATGACAACGTCTACGCCATTGGCGACTTCGCCGCCGTTGAGGGCGAAGAGGGCCTGCTGCCACAGGTAGCGCCCGCCGCTATTCAAGCGGGAGAGTACGTGGCTGACCAGATTGCGGGCCGTATCTCTCGGTCCGTGAGCAGCCCGGCCCCGTTCAGCTATCGAAACAAGGGCTCGATGGCAACGATCGGCCGACACGCAGCGGTTGTCGAGCTGCCCAATGGCCGCACGGTGAAGGGCTTCATGGGGTGGGTTGCCTGGCTCGGGCTCCATCTGGTCATGTTGGTGGGCTTTGGAAACCGCGTAACCGTGCTGGTGAAGTGGGCCTGGAACTACCTGACCTACGACCGGGGCAGTCGAGCCCTCATCGAAGCTCCCGCTACGCCGGAACTTGAAAGCGGGTCCGATCGTTAAGCCAAGCCAACGAGTGCGGCGTGGGCGGTTCTGAGGTCGGCTTCGGCGGCGGCCAGCAGGTCTCGGGTTTCTTGGACGAGGTGCGGGGGAGCGCCGTTCACATACCCGTCGTTGGCGAGCTTGCCTTTGAAGCCTGCGATTTGTTTCGTCTTCTGCTCGATGGTGGCTTCGATGCGTTCGCGGGCCACGTCAAGGTCGACCTCATCGGCCAGCCCAGAAAGATCAAGCTGGGATCCCTCAAAGGCGAAGGGCAGCGACCCGGCGGGTAGACCGTCGTCGCTGTTGTGCACTTCGCCAACACCCGCCAGCGTCTCGACTAGGCCTTGTGTCGCGGTGATCAGCTCAAGGACTGCTGTGGGCGCATGCAAAACAATTTGCTGCTTTGGCTTGACGTTTTGGCGTGCTCGAAACGTTCGAATCTTCGTGATGAGATCGAAGGCTCTATCAAAATCTTCGACGACGGTGTCGTTTCGCAGGCCGCTGGATTCGGGCCAGGCGGCAACCGCCAGCAGGTCGCTCTCGGGCAGGTTCAGCCCGGCCACTTCGCCTTCGCGGGCAGCAACGACGTGTGGCCACAACGACTCGGTGATGAACGGGCAAACCGGATGCATGAGACGCAAAGACGCATCGAGTACGGCGCCGAGCACGGCTTGCTGGGCACGGTCGTCGTCGATTGTGGGCTTGATGCCTTCGAGGTAACGGTCGCAGACGTCGTGCCAGATGAAGTCATAGAGCGTGTCGGCGTAGACGTTGAACTGGTACGTTTCGATGGCCTTTTCGAGCGCGGTGATCGTGGTGTCGAGACGGCACAGAATCCACTGGTCAATGAAGCCGGTCGAATCCGGATCGACCGGTTCGGCTAGAGCGTCGGCTCCGTCGAGGCGCCCGATAGCGAAGCGAACTGCGTTCCAGGTTTTGTTGGAAAAGTTGCGGCCGATGTCGAACTTGTTCGACGTGTTGCGAGCTAACGGCGCGTCGTCAGACGCTTCTGCGAGGCCTGCGGCGACACCGTACGCGCTCACCATCAACTTGTTTGGATCGCCCGGACTTTTCTGTTGGGGGGCCGCAACCTCGTGTCCGGCTTTGGTGGTGATGAACTTCGGTGTGAATGCGTCGCCGGTGTAGGGGCAGACCATGTCGACGGGCATGCGCACGTCTTGGGTATCGGTGGTCATCTGCACCAGGGTGAAACGCATCGCGTCTGCGCCGTGGCTATAGATGATGTCTCGCGGGTCGACACCGTTGCCGAGGCTCTTGGACATCTTTTGGCCGTGGCCGTCTTGGACCATGGCGTGGATGAACACGTCGGTGAAGGGCAGCTGGCCGTCGAGGAAGTATCGGTTCATCATGACCATGCGGCTCACCCATAAGGTGATGATCTCGCGCGCCGTGCTGAGCAGTGCCGTCGGGTTGAAGGTTGTGAGCAGATCGGTGCCGTTGCCCGCGGTCTCTGGGAAATCCTGCGGGTACGGCCAACCCATGGTGGACATTGGCCACAGCGCCGAAGAGAACCAGGTGTCGAGCACGTCGGTGTCGCGCACGAACCCGTCGGCTTCGACGGCCGCTACCAGCTCGGCTTCGTCCAGCGAGGAGTCGTCGCGGGGCTCGTAGTTGAGCGTGCTTTGCGGTGGAATGCAGATCGACTCGATGAACTCGGTGTCGGAGATCTTGCGGGCCACATGAACGCAACCCAACTTGGTCCAGCGGCTCTCGACCTGGACGGGCTTGCCGAGGTCGACTTGGCCGAGGGACTCGTTCGTGACTTGGTTCGGGTGTTGCCCGGACTCCGAAACGATATCGATGTTCCACACCGGGATTTGATGACCCCACCAGACCTGCCGGCTGATGCACCAGTCGTGGATGCCTTCGTGCCACTGCTGGAAGGTCCGCGCATAGCGCTCCGGAATGAAGCGGAGTTCGCCGTCACCATTGGCTGAGCCCGGCTGGTGCTCTGGCGCTCGGGTCGTGGCTTGGTCGGCGACTTGAGCTCGCATGGCTGAACCGGCGAGGCGATCGTCGGAGGCCGCGACATACCACTGGTCAGACAACCACGGTTCGATCGGAACGTGACTGCGGTAGCTGTGGCCTACCGAGTGGGAGTACTCGACGGCCTTTTCGAGCAAGTCGTTGTCCTCGAACCATGAAACGACCGCGTCACGTGCAGCTTCCCGGCTGAGTCCAAGGAAGGGCTGGACAGCCTCGGCGGTGGCATCCTCCCAGCCGTACTGGTCGCTGATAGTGGCGTCCGCGGCCATAACGTTGATCGCTGGAAGATCGTGGCGCAGACCAATGGCCCAGTCATTGGGGTCGTGGGCTGGAGTGACTTTCAAGAAGCCACTCGACATGCGTGCCTTGGTGTCCTCGGAGTCGGGATCGGCCAGCACCACGTACGCGTCTTCGATGATCGGTATGACCCGGCCTACGATCGGCAACACGATGTTCTTGCCTCGGAGTTCCTCCGCGCGAGGGTCCTGCGGGTTCACGGCAACCGCGGTGTCGCCAAACATTGTTTCGGGTCGGGTGGTTGCGACCGTTACGTGCCCCGAACCATCTTCGAGCGGGTAGCGCAAGTACCACATGTGGCCGTGTACGTCTTCCATCTCGACTTCGTCGTCGGCAAGGGCGGTGCCGGTGGCGGGGTCCCAGTTGACGAGACGTTTACCCCGGTAGATCAACCCATCTTTGAACATCATGTAGAACGCATGGCGTACCGCGGTTGCGCACATGTCGTCCATGGTGAATCGGACGCGCTCGTAGTCGCAGCTCGCGCCCATCTCTTGCAGCTGACCCAAGATGACGGATTCGTATTCGTCTTTCCATTCTTGGGTCTTGTCGATGAATGCCTCGCGGCCCATTTCGAGACGTTTGATGCCCTGGGACAGCAACCGCTTCTCGACAACGGTCTGGGTGGCGATGCCGGCGTGGTCGGTGCCGGGCATCCACATGGTGTTGAAACCCCGCATTCGGTGAAAGCGGACGAGCACATCTTGGAGCGTGTTATTCAGCGCGTGGCCGAGATGCAGTGCGGCCGTGACGTTGGGCGGCGGGATGACAACCGAGTAGGGCTCGGGTCCATCGGTCGATGGCTCGGCGTGGAAGACTCCGGTATCGGCCCACTTCTTTGAGATTTCCGACTCGACGTCGGCGGGTGAATAGACCTTGGCTAGCTCGTTGCTCACCCAGAGAAGGCTACCGAACTACGCGCTACGGAGCTGCGCTTCGTCCTCGACGATCTTCTTGAGGCGAGGGCAGAGGTTCAAGAGCGAGTGGAACTCGCGGCGGTTGAGTACCGCCAGGGTTACTGGGGTCTCGGTGACGAGGGTGGCGTTGCGGGGGGTGTTGAACATCAAGGAGAGCTCACCGAGGAAGTCACCTTTGCTCGCAACAGCGATCTGCTCACTATCGCGCATGACCGATGCGAGCCCATCGACGATGACGACGGCTTCTTGGCCAACGGAGCCCTCGGTAGCAAAGCGCTTTCCTTCGGGCAGTTCGATCACGGTGCTGAACTGGCTGAGGGCCGCGATCTCGTGTTCGTTCAAGGTGCCCCCGAGCTTGCTCTCCAGCGTCGGGTCGACTGTGTTTCCGAGGGTGCGTACGGACATGATGTGCCTTTGTTTCGTTTGGGCTGTTGCGGATTGCCTGTACCCAGGGAACCCCACTAGCGACCTATTTGTTTGATTTTCGGCGGTGGCGCGCGGCACGTTGAGGTGTGCAGGGGTCACACCACGATTTAGGCAGCTGCTACCGCCGGCATCGCGAAGGGGCCTCGCGCTATCTCTCGATGAGTTGACAGGTCCAGCACCTCAAGGTGCGCAGGAGCGGGGGATGGGGTGTTCAGGGAGGCCATTGCGGCCAGCAGCGCTTCGACGTCGTGGGCGGAGAGCCCGAGCATGAAGACTTCGTTGGTGGTTTCTGATAGTGCTGCGGTCATAGCGCTTCCTTGCGTTTCTGACGCCTCGTTTGGTTAGTGGCGTGGTCGATGCTGGGGGAACGTGGTCCGAATGGCCCAGACTTCCGGTCGCTGGAAGCATTTCGCTCAGATTCAGATCCAGATCCAGGGCCCTCAGCTCGCGGAACCATTTGCCGATCTATCTTTAGCCTGTGAAATTTGGGCCTGCTTTAGGCCTTGAACGAATTTTCTCGGTGGGGTACGGTTTAAAATAACACTTAGTTACCGACAAGTAACTTGACCGCGATAGTTGCGAGACGCAGCTGCGAAGGAACCCCATGGCCGACTTCTCACTTGAACTAAACGAAGACACCCTGCAACTACAGAAGTGGGTTCACGGCTTTGCTGAGGACGTCGTCCGTCCAGCAGCCGAAGAGTGGGACGAACGCGAGGAGTTTCCGTATCCGATCGTCGAGGAAGCGGCCAAGATTGGCCTCTATAGCTGGGAGTTCCTCGCGCAAATCATGTTGGAGGACGCGACGGGTCTCGCAAGCCCTGTCGCCACCGAAGAACTGTTCTGGGGCGACGCAGGCATCGGTCTGGCGATCATGGGTTCGGGCCTTGCCGCCGCGGGCATCGCTGCATCGGGAACCCAGGAACAGATCTTTGAGTGGGTGCCGCAGTGCTACGGCGACGAGAAAGACGTGAAGCTCGGTGCATTCTGCGCCTCGGAACCCGACGCAGGCTCCGATGTTGGTGGCTACCGCCTCAGCGCCAAATACGACGAGGTCAAGGATGAATGGGTGCTCAATGGCACCAAGGCATGGATCACCAACGGCGGAATTGCAGACATTCACGTCGTGGTCGCAGTCGTCGACCCCGAGCTCGGTTCAAAGGGGCACGCCAGCTTCGTCGTGCCACCAGAAACCCCGGGCCTGTCGATGGGGCAGAAGTACAAGAAGCACGGCATCAAGGCCAGTCATACCGCCGAAGTGGTTCTCGAAGACGTACGAGTTCCCGGCCGTTGCCTCCTCGGAGGCAAGGACAAGCTCGACGAACGACTAGCACGAGTCCGCGAAGGAAAGTCCGGAAACGCCCAGGCGGCAATGCAGACCTTTGAAGCGACCCGCCCGGCCGTGGCCGCACAGGCGATCGGTGTCGCCCGAGCGGCCTACGAGTACTCACTCGAGTACGCGAAGCAACGACATGCCTTTGGTCGCGCGATCATCGAGAACCAGTCGATCGCCTTCACCCTCGCTGACATGGCGACCGAAATCGACGCTGCTCGCATGCTCACCTGGCGCGCAGCCTGGCTGGCTAAGAACGGTGAGTTCCAAAACGCCGAAGGCTCCATGGCCAAGCTCAAAGCAGGCAAGGTGGCCGTGTGGTCGACCGAACGAGCAATCCAGATCCTTGGCGGCTACGGCTACACCCGTGAGTACCCCGTAGAGCGCTGGCATCGAGACGCGAAGATTTACGACATCTTCGAGGGCACCGAGCAGATCCAGCAGCTGGTGATCAGCCGGGCGATCTCGGGCCTGCGCATCGTCTAGCCAAGTAGGAATTTGTGATGAGCGTCACCACGTTTCCGGTTGTGTGAAGCTCATCTTTCTCCACGGTCGTTCCCAACACGACAAAGACCCACTGGTACTCCGCCAGAAGTGGGTCGCAGCGCTACGCGTCGGCCTCGAAAAGGCAGGGCTTGAGTTGCCGATCGACGAGTGGGACATCCTGTTCCCGTATTACGGCGACGCGCTGCGAGATGTAACCAGCGATATGCCAGAGAGCTTGGCCACAGTTCGGTTTCCGCTCCAAGAACAAGTTGGGCACTTCTCCTGTGCGGTTCTGCAGGACTGCCTGGACGGAGTTGGCGTGACCGAGGAGGTCATCGCCGCCAGGACGCCGCCGAACGACCCACTGGGCGAACGCCTTTCGATCGCTGCATCGAATGAGTTCTTCCAGAAAGGGCTCAAGCTCCTCGACCGGTATGTGCCCTCGGCTCGCATGAAGTTGATCGAAGCAACGGCTGCTGACACTGCGTCCTACTTGCACGACCGTGAAGTCCAGGGCTACATCGACAATGGTGTCGCCCAGGCCTTCCGAGACTGTGGAAACGAAGACACTGTGGTCGTCGGACACTCCATGGGTTCGATCATCGCCTACCGCGTGTTGAGCCAAGCCGGGATCATCAACTGCCCGGTCAAGGCACTGATCACGATCGGGTCGCCTCTCGGCATGCAGGTGATTCGAAAGGCACTAGAGCCGATCGAACATCCACCGAACGTTGGCTACTGGTTCAACGCCTACGACGAGCGAGACGTGGTTGCGCTCAATCCGCTCGACGCTTCGAACTTTCCGGTGAAGCCGGCTATCAAGAACTACAGCGGCGTCGAGAACGAGTCCGACAATCACCACAAGATCGAGGGCTACCTGAGTGACCGCGTTGTCGCCACCACAATCGTCAAGGCCTTGCGGGACTAACTTCGGCGCTGGGCGACCGGTGTGGTGAGATAGTCCGGTGAGTGATTTTGTCGAACGGATCTTGACGGCCATGCCGGCCGGACGCCCCGGCGTTCGGACGATCGTTGCCATCGCTGGACCACCGGCGGCCGGAAAGTCGACCCTCGCCACCGAACTGTCTGACCGCCTCGGCGAACGTGGTGGGATCATCGGGCTCGACGCGTTCCACCTGGACGATGGGATTCTCAACGAACGCGGTGACCGCTCGCGTAAGGGCGCTCCGCACACGTTCGACGTGGCTGGCTACCGAGCCCTCATCGAACGGGTTCGCAACGAGTCCGACGGCGATATCGCTGTTCCCGTATTCGATCGTTCGCTGGAGCTGACTCGAAATGCAGCCGAGATTCTTCCCGCCTCAGCGACCGTCGTGATTACCGAAGGGAACTGGCTGTTGTTGGATCGACCGCAGTGGCGTGACCTCCGAGCTCTATTCGATCTCACCGTGATGCTCGACGTGGGCGAAGCGGTCATTGAATCGCGCATCCTGCAACGCTGGACCGACCTCGGCTTCGACTCAGAAACCGCTCAAAGGCGAGCGTGGGGCAACGACATTCCGAACGCCCGCTTGGTTAGCCGCGAGTCGCTCAGCGCAGATCTGACCCTCAGCTGACTTCGAACGCCCAGTAGTCGCCGTTGCTGTCCATCGTGTACGGCGCGTTCGCCTCACGCACCAGGAGACGGAGCACGCCGGTCTGGAGAAGGTCCTGCAGGACATCACAGAAGTTGGTGTCCTGGACGTATGCCTCGCGGGTACTGACGACCAATATCGCGCCCGACACAGGTAGTTTC
>CAYUKM010000024.1:0-13492 GCA_964445255.1 uncultured Acidimicrobiales bacterium | reverse complement strand
AACAAATTGACGGGAATCGGGCCTAACAGCAATAGGGTTTAGCTCACCGTGGTAAAGGCAGTGGAGGCGGGGCAGCCCCCCGCAGCGAGTGAGGGTGTCGCGAACGACGCTGGGCCCAGCTCGCATTCCCCTTTGCGCCGAGCACTCGTATGGGGATTACCTGCATTCTTCACCGTCGGCTGGCTCATATTCGTGCTGCTCGCTGGCCACCTGGATCGAGTCGCCGACAACTGGCGAGCGGCCCTCACGATGGTCGTCGGCAGTTTCGTCGCCGGCTCCACACCCCAGGGTGGGGGAGCGGTCGCCTTTCCCGTCTTTACCAAAGTCCTTACGATCCCCGCATCAGTGGCGCGGTCGTTCTCGCTCGTGATCCAAGCCACCGGAATGGTCATGGCTTCGGGTTCGATCCTGTTGTCGGGAAGAAAGATTGACTGGAAGGCCTACGAACTCGGCGTCGCCGGTGGAATCGTGGGCTTCTACGTCGGCCTGTTCGCGCTCGGGGATCCATCGACGCCGTTCTGGGACTCCCGACTGGATTCGGCGTACGTGAAGGTCTCCTTCACGCTCATCATCTTCGCCGTCGCGCTCATCGTGCGGATCTCGGCCAGGCAGACAGCAAAGCATGAGGTCGTTCCCAACTGGGGGCCGCGCCCAACGGTGGTCATGTTGGCCTTTGCCTTGGTCGGCGGCCTCTTCTCCTCGCTCGCAGGTTCTGGCACCGACGTCATGTTGTTCGTGTTCATCGTGCTCGTCGCTGGCGTCACGCCGAAGGTGGCGATCCCGACGTCGATCGTTGCCATGGCCACGGTGAGCACCCTTGGCCTCGCGATCCTTGGCCTGCTGCATGGCCAACTCAACATCGGCCTATCGGAAGGCAACGTCGTGTCGGTGGCAGACGTACCCTTCGGGCCCGAAGCCGCATCGCGGTTCGATCTCTTCGGCATCTGGCTCGCTGCAGCACCCATCGTTGTGTGGGGTGCGCCGCTCGGGGCCTGGTTGGCCGCGCGGGTATCGGAACGGATAGTGATCGCCTTTGTCGGAGCCATGGCCCTCCTTGAGGTGCTCACCACAGCGATCTTCCTCGACCAGTTGCGTACCGACTTCGTGCTCCTCGGGTACGCGCTCGTCGGTCTGGTCGTTGTTTGGTGGGCGGTCACCCGTCTCGATCGCCTCTCCAACTGGATCATGAATGACGCCACCGCTTAATTGCCGGTATCGCTGAAGTGCATCCAGTCATCGACCGAGCGCCAGTTGCCGCCCCAGCCCCAGCCGATCCCACTGAATAGCGCGACCACTTCAGGGGTAACCATGCCCGGTCGTTCGTTCGTGCGATCCAGGTAGGCCGAGGCGAGTTCGGGAAGCACGAGGTCCCCACGACGGAACGGGTTGTGGAACGGGTTGATATCGATCGCACCGCCATGGGCATGACGAGACCAGCGCGAAGAGCCGACCGCATTGCGGCACACGAAGCTTGACGTGTTGTTCGAATCGCCCGTCCGGAGCGCATCGAGATCGGCCAGTGTGCTCACACGCATCTCTTCGATCGGGAAGCGAGTCTCGTGGAGCGTGCGAAAGATGTCGACGACCCCCTCACCGAAGTCTCGGTGCACGATGAACTCGCCCGTGTGAAACAAGCCGTCGAAGCCGTAAAAGCTGACCTGGCCATACGCCAACTCTTCGACGGTCACGGGACACTCCGCCCGCCAGGTCGATCGCTCAAGAACGTCGGTTGGCGGTGGGCTAACGAGCGATGACTCGAACGCTGAATCGGCTGGCGGGGGAAGGTGGTCGACGGTCCACAGTTGGCGGTCAGCAAGCTCCGGAGGGGTTGACGCCGCTACGCCGAGTCCGTCAGGTCGCAAGGGGAGTTCTTGAGTGCCGAGCCATTCGGGGGCTGGTTGGCCAAGGGGCCGAGTTTCCACCTCCGGTGGTGGTTCAGTGGTATTGGTCGTGCTTGTTGGAGTAACGGTGGTAGTCGTTGTCGACGTCGTGGTGATGGGTACCTCACTCGTCGTTGGTGCCCCAGTCGATTCAAACGGCAGAGCGGCAGGAGCGGCGGTGGTCGGCTCCGCGATACTGCAAGCCCCGGCGGCAAGCGCGACGACGATTACCACGGCCCCGTGGCACAAACGGGAGCGCAACATGAACCCACATTGACATGTGTGGCAGTCGGTGAGGTGCACCCCAGCGCGACCTTGCCCTCACCGCCCCTACAAGGAAGAGGCGATGAGGGCGTAGTTTCCCCCGTTTATTTCCCCCGAGATGTGTCGAGCGTCATATCCGTCGACAAGAAGCCAAGGTAGAACCGCTCCGCAGCTCGCGCCTGATACGTCTGGCCCATTTCCGTGGGAGCTGGCAGAACGGACCATGCAAAGCTGGTCCCGCTGACCCTGGCTAGTTCCCGCCTTCTACTGACAGCGTGGAGCTATGCGCCTAATCCGCCTCGCGTTCGCAACCCTGTTGTTGCCAGTTGCAGCCGTCGGCGCGTTCCAAGTAGCGATTCACTATGACGGCGATAGCAGCGTTATCGACACCACCGGGAACGTAGTAGCGATCGTCCTGTTTATCGTTCTGCTACTCGGCGTTTCTTGTCTGGCTTCGGAGGGTCCGTGGATCGAACGCGCCGGGACAGCCCTGGGGCTCGCAGCCGCCTATTTTGTGCTCACCTGGATCATCTACGGTGACCCGGGTCGAAGCATTGACGAGGCGCCGCACCTGGTCTGGCTCGGCGTCTCGATTGTTGCGTTTTCGCCCGCGGTGGTGATCATGCCAGCGGTGCGCTGGGGTTGGGATTCCTTCTTCGAGGCTCGCGCTGAAGCTCAGGCTGCTAGCCCTCGCTCGAATTAGCTAGCTCGGCGGCCGAGAATTGCGATGCTCGCCATGCCGATCGCTCCAGCGATGGCAACAGAGGGGCCCCACGACGAGATCGTGTGGCCAGCGAAACCGCATGTCGTTCCAATAGCGACCATCGTCACCGAGCAGAGCGTGGAGAGGCGAGCGGTTGACCGGTGGTTCATCACCGCAAGGCCCATGGTGGCCAGAACAACCACGATCGTTCCCAGAAGCGCCAACATGAGGACTTCTTCGACGAAGGAGAATGCGGGAACCGCCGCATCTGGATCCGGGCTGGAGAACAGCCCGATGGTCCAAAGGAAGAAACCCCATGCCAGAGCGAGTCCGCCGTGGAGGATTCGCGAGGGTGCCGCTGCTTCCCATTGGCGACGTGGAATCTCTCGCAGTTCAGTGCGATCGATTGTTACATCAGTGAGGTGGCGAGCATCCATGGGTGTGTCCTTTCGAACCTAATTTTGATCCCATCCTTACAGATTGTTCGGCCAAAAGCCGCTCGGGGTTGAATGTAGGCCGAAATCAACGCGAAGAGTGATAAAGGCGTGCGTCTTGCGCGCCGAACCCCTCAGTGATGATCTTGCTCCACGAAGCCATCGAACGCTTCAACGATTCTGCACGCCCATACGGAATTCGGGTTTCCCCGTGGCGTCGGCGCGCCCGGGCAGCGCGACTCGTCAGCGAGATCGAGCGTGTAATCGCCCCATTGGAATTGCCTGCCGAACTCCGAACGTTCTGGCTGACCTACGACCCGAGCACGGTCGTCCGGCCAGCTCTGCACGGTTTCATCCCGTTGCAGGAGGCCAAGGAGCGGCGTTTTCTCGATTGTCCTCCGGCGCCACGGGTCCTATTTCCGTTCGCCGACTGGACCCACTCTCGGGTGTGGGTTGAGCTCGCCACGAAGGATCACCCTGGTGGACGGGTCTTCCACACCTATCACGATGAGAGTGAAGCGAGTCTGTGGGCGTTTGGCGTTTCAGAACTCTTCGACCTGATGAGCGTTGCGTTTGATCGCGACATCATCGATGACCGTCAAGGGGGCCTGCACGCTCGCAATTTCGAGGCCCTGGTTCGTCGCCAGCTCAACCAAACGGTGGGAGCGGAGACGCCTCGTCGTTTCGAAGCGGTCGACCGAAGCCAGTTCCCAGCGCACTGGCAGTTGGCCGAGGGGCTTGGCCATGACCATTTCGAACTGCGCGGAGCAACCCATTCCGTCGCAACCCTTCAGCGCGAGCGACAGGACAGCGAATCGGTGTCGGCCACGATGCAGGGACGCTTCACCTTCGATGTCGGCGGCGGCCCCCTCGATGGCTGCGTCGGAACCTTTGCCGACGACTCTGGCAGCGTCCAGATCTTCGTGCCTCACAATGCAGCGGTCACGGGGTCGCTCGGCGAAGCTGGACGAGTGGAGATCGACGTTGTCGCTATGCAGCCGAATGGCTCCCATCTCGAGTCGCTATCGGCACGAAAGGATCTTGAGCACGCGCTGACCGCAGATTTGAGCGTGGATGATCAGGACCTCTTCATGCGGTTGATGCAAGAGATGAGGAACCTCGATACATCGGTGGTCGCGACCGCTCTACGTCCGATCTGGTAATTGGCCTGCGGAAGTATCCGGGCCTATTCGAGCGGTGGAAGACCGCCGAAATCGAGGTCCTCATCGAGGGGCTCACGGTCGGGTGCTTCAGCCACGATCTCAACGTCGGGACGTATGCGCTCCGGTTCAATGACCTCCGCAATCCCGGTCATCGCCGCGGTGATAATGCCACCGGCGAGTGTAGCTCCCGCTCGCTGGACCAGACTTGGATCGGCCGGATCCTGTCGGACGGCCGCATGGAGAGTCGTTCCCGCTATCTCTACCGTCACGAATCGGTCGGCGTTGGTCTCTGGAGACTCCCAACGCCACAGTGCCCGACTGTCCCACAACACGACCGTTCCTGGCTCCCATTCAACGGTCGCAACACACTGGGGACTTTGGCCGTGCTCGAAGAGTTGGTTGAGCAGCGGAAGCGAGGCCTCGTC
This sequence comes from uncultured Acidimicrobiales bacterium, assembly GCA_964445255.1. Lineage (GTDB taxonomy): Bacteria > Actinomycetota > Acidimicrobiia > Acidimicrobiales > SHLQ01 > SHLQ01. Next base: position 8,623 of record CAYUKM010000024.1, on the reverse strand, counting down.
GCTCATGCCTTCAATTCCCACCGTCGTGGCTGGGTTAACGAACAGCGTCTTTCGACCCGATAGCGGATGTCGAATCACCACCGGATGCCGGAACGTCTTCGAGCCGTCACTGGTGGCGTGCAGAGCAAACAAACCTTCGAGGGCCTTTCGCGTCGACGACGCCAGATAGTCGAACGCCACGTACGTCGACGCGAAGCGGATATCGGGCACAGGCTCACGGCCGCGTAGCGCGGTGATGGAGCCGGTCATGGGGACCGTGCGCCCCGTATCGCCCGCGTGCCACTGCCCAAGGAGGGCAGGTCCAGCTGGCGACCCTGCGCCGCCAAAGGTCGAGGCGAGCCGGATCAGGTCTTGCTCATCGAGTACTTGGTCTCGGAAAATGAGAAGCCCAAAGGATGCGAACGCCGCGTTGATCTGGTCGGCCTCACCGCCGATTGGGCTCGATAGATCGGCACCGAATACTTCTGCACCTGCAATGTCGAGAGCGACGATCTCCAACGAGGTCATTACTTCAGCCTGACACGCAAAGGCATCATCTGCACACCGCAGCTAGGCAGCGTGGGTCACGGTGATCGAATCGTCGGTGTTTGGATCGTCTCCGGGTAGGCCTGAGCGCGACCATCGTCGGCGTTCTACAGGGTCCGAGACGATCACCCAACGCTCCCCGTCGGCGCTGCGCACGCCTTCGACGATCGCACCGGGCCGGAGACGAGGATGGCGGGCTTCGAAGTCGCTGCACCCACCGAGGCTGACCGGGAGGAACGCCTCGCCCAACGCGTCTGCTGGTCCAGCGGACAGGCCGTGAGCTCCCAACAAGAGAAGACGACGTTGGGATTCCCTGCGCCAGTCGACAGCGTCTTGTCGGATGGTTTCGGGGTTACCAACAAGCGTGAGCGCGGCTCGCTGTTCTTCAGGAAGTTGCGGCACGACGCTTTGGTCGAAGAGGAGCTCGCTTTGGGACTTCTCCAAGACCATTCGACATGCAGAGAAGTTGTTCGCATAGACCGACTCGTCGAAGGTGATCTCCCGGTGCAACACGCACAAACGGATGAATCGTCGTGGGTTGGGCATCGAGTAAGCGAGAAGGTCAGAGGTCACCGCGATGAGCGTCTCACGCGACGACGCGACGATGATCGCGAGGTCTGGATAATCAGCTGCGTACCGATAAAGCGTGGCTACCGATGAGGTGTCGATATGGGGATCTTTGCCATCGACGGTGTCGATGTGGACGAGTTCGCCCAGTCCGAGTCGCTCGATGGTGGTGGCTAGGGCCTCGGGCTCGGGCGCGAGTCCGGTTTCATCGACGTCTGATCCACCGAGCGAGAACGCACTGGAGTCGTACAAGGCGATCGATTTTGCGAAGCCGGATACCGACCAGTCCGTCGACAGGCGACCCTCGAGGCCGCCGTAGGGCGTCGAAATGGCTTCGTCGTGCTGCCATGGGCGACCGGCCCGTAGTTCTACGCCGTCGAGATCCATGGAGGAGTGACGGGCATTGAGGGTTCGAATCCACTCGCGGTCGAGGCGGACATGAGCGATAGCTGGATCAGCGATGATCGTTCCAGCGATCATGACGGGAACGCCGCGAGCGTGGGTGACCGCAGGAGCCACACCGGCACGGTTCGACATGACAATGACGAGTCGGTCAACCTGCGCGCGGGCAAGGGCATCGGAGCGTGCAAGAGCTGTTGTAACCACCAGAGCGTCACTTGCACCGCCGCGCAACTGAGGCGGGTAGTGCACCAGCGAGACCGATGGGGAAGAGTCGTCAAGGAATACTTGTTCAGACTTCCACCAGGCGCTCGTGTGAAGAATTTCGAATGTAGATGGGCTGTTTTCACTACGTGGCACGAAATCTGGTGCGACGAGAAGGATCGAGGTCACCTCGATACCCAATCGTTTCCACATTCGAGTCAAGCTCGTGAGCTTCGGTAGCGTAGAGATGGAGCGCCCAGACGCGTGGCCGATCGAATCGCCAAGATCCGACAGGTCCACAACTAGTTCGGCCAACATTTGGTCTTCCTCATCCGACTTCTAGAAACGCCGGGGCGTCTCTGCTGGGAACATCGGCCAAATCACGCTCTGATTGAGGGCTAGGCCTTCGGGATCGGCCGATAGTGTCGAGGCATGCGCCGCGCCGACAAAGCCGATCGAATCGGCGAATTACTCGACGACCTCTACCCGGACCCTCCGGTCCCCCTCGATCACAAGGATCCCTACACGCTCGTCGTGGCCGTCGCGTTGTCGGCTCAGACGACCGATAAGAAGGTCAATGAGGTCACGCCCGGTCTGTTCGCGGCAGCCGATACTCCGGAGAAAATGGCTGCCCTCAGCCCCGACGAGATCCATGGCTTGATCAAGGAGATCGGGCTTGCGCCGACCAAGGCGAAGAATCTCTCCAAAATGGCTCACCAGATTTTGGACGATGGTGGCGAGATCCGCCCGGACTGGGAGTTTCTGGAGTCACTCGCTGGCGTTGGACACAAGACCGCCAGCGTGGTGATGGCCGGAGCGTTCGGAGTCCCCGCCTTCCCGGTCGACACCCACATTCATCGACTGGCACACCGCTGGGGGCTTTCTAATGGCACGACGGTGGAGCGGACCGAACAGGATCTCAAAGCGGTGTTTCCCGAGGAGACCTGGAACGATCGGCACCTGCAGATCATTTTCTTCGGGCGCGAGTACTGCCCGGCTCGCTATCACGACCTCCCGGAGTGTCCGATCTGCAGCTGGGCCGCGACAAAGAAGCAGATCGCCGCCGAGGTAAAGATGAACTCGTCCTCGAAGCGGCGACGCTGACCTGAAGCCGAGGCGAGCGACTACTCGGACCAGAGGTGCTTGAAGCTGAATCGGTCGTCTTCCGCGCGATCGGTCTGACGCTGCACGGCTTCGATGAACCCGGCGCTTGGCCCGATGAACATCAGGCGCGCCACGGTGGATACGCCATTCGAGGAGGCTTCCAAGACCTCGGCCTCACAGAACTCGGTGGCTAGCTTGAAGCGGCCGATGGTTCCTTCTTCGAACTTCCAGTCTCCGGGAACGATGATCTTGGCGCCCTTAACCGCCAAGTTCTCGGTCGTGACAAACTCGCGGAACGTTTTGGTTCGTCCGATGCGTGATCTGGTGTTCCAGACGAACTCGCCGCTTTCCTGAACCAGGATTCGCCGAAAGTGACGACGCTCTCGTTCGTGGGTGTTGGAATAGGTGACGGTCGGGGTGCTCATAGCGCAACCGGTCCTTTCGGCGTCTGAGCTTCTGGGAGGAGAACGGCGGTGTCAGCGAATACGCGCAGCGCGGTACTAAGGCCGAACCGTGGAGCCACGACTCGTACTTGAAGTCCGGCCCGTCGGGCAGCGTGAGCGATATTGGCAAAGGCGTGGTCGCCAGAGACGATGCAGAGTTCGTCGAAGCGATCCGCTGCATGCTCAAGGTCGATCGTCTCGATGAGCGCGCGATCGGCGCCATCTTTGCCGTGGCCGGTGACGATCCGGGCTTGGGGAAAGTGATCCTTCGCGGAGAACGCCAGTCGCGGATTGCACCCGACGACGACCATGTCGGTGGGGCGGCGTGCCTGCGCAAGCTCGAGAATCTCGTTCGAACGGTCTTGTGAAGGGTCTCCAACGTGATTGCCGAACATCATGTTCTCGAGGTCGACGATCACGATCTTTCGCAGCGCGGAATCAGAACGGCGGTCATCGACAGCCGAATCTGCCGTCGACGAGCCATCGCCCGTCAGAATATGAAACTCGTGCCCCTGGCCCATGCATGGCTTTTCGGCGACGATAGACCCCACCTTTAGAGGCCTATGAGCCCTGCCGCCATCGCCTCCTAGGCCGTAAGACCCCCTACTGAATCCCACAATTCTCGCGCTCGATCGAACAACGCGGGGTCATGGAACCACGTTGTCGCCGGCTGGCCCAGACCGGCATCTAGGGCAGCGTTCGGGTCGGGGGTCAATCCCGTAGCGATGATGGCTTCTTCGATCGCGCGGTCGGTTTGATCGGTCCCGTACTCGATGAGTGTGACCGTTGGATGCGAGCGGAGGACCGGGAGTGCTTGTTCGTGATAGTGGCACCAGAGTTTGAGGCCGAGGTCGGGGTCCTTCCAAAAGTCGAGGTCGCCGGGATCAGTGCCCGATGTATCGACGAACCGTCGAATATGGCGGCGATGTAGCGACGCGATCGCTGGCCCTGGCGGGCGTACGACGAAGATGATCGACGCGTCGGGATCCGCGGCGAGCCATTCGGGCAAGAACAGGCAAAGCCGAGGGTCCTTGACGCCCCAACGGGACTCCGACGACGTCTGGCGCGCGGCAACATAGCTCGACACGGTCTCGGCCAACCGAGCTCTATCGGTGACGACTTCGGTGCTCTTCCATGTGAGGTCCTCAGCATGGAGCGCGGCGTCATGGACTGCAATGACCGCTTCGTCTTCGAAATGGCCGTAGGGGTTTGCTGGTTCCGCTCCGAGCAGCGTCGCGCCGAGGTCGAGGCCCCCGGCGTGGAAGGCGCGCGCCACAGCGGAGGTGCCGCTGCGATGAAATCCGGTGATAAGTACCGGCGGGGTCACTCGTTGCCGCTTTCGTCATGGTGGTCCAGTCGATAGGCGATGACCGCTCCGCCCAAGGGTGCTCCGGGGGACTCCCGTACGCCCCACAGGCCCGTGACCGTTCCGGGGCCGTGCGTCGCCATCTGTTCGGCAACGGTCTGAGAAAACGACCCGCCGTGCGACGGTGACGTGATCGTCTCAAGCGGGAGCGCCTCAATGAGGGTCCGATCTGTTTCGTTGCGTCGAGCGGCTTGTGCGGTCAGCCGTGCGACGATATCTGCTTGGACACGATGGAGCGTCTTGATTCGAGTTCGATCGGCCAACGATGCCGAGGAGTCGGCGGGCGATGTCTCGAACCGAGCGGTGAGGTGCTGCTCGATCGCCTGATCATGGCAGACGATTCGATCGCCGCCGGTCAGTGTTTCGAGCCAAGGGGCCAGCCCAGCGAGGTCGAGCAGGGAAGTGTTGACGTGGACGGTGACCGGCGCGTGCGGTGACTCACCCAACGAATCCCAGGGAAACGCGAGCGGGTCGTCGATCCATACCTCGGTTGCCTCGATGAGCTGTGGCTCCACGTCGACGAGAGCTGTGGTCGTCGGAACACGGTTCCAATCCGCTGAGGCTGCAGGTCCATCACCGAACCAGACCCGGCTCACGTGGGCGGCTCTCCCCATGTGTCGACCATTCGTTGGAAACCATCGGTGCGTTTCAGCATGGGACCCGCCGGCGATGAGGCGAGCTTGTCGAGGGTCCAGCGAAAGTCTTGAGACATCAGGTTGCGTTCGTGACGAATGGTGTCGCGCTCAACTTCAACCGCATGCACCTCGTCTTCTAACTCGCGAACACGACGTTGGAGATAGCTGGCTTCGTAGCGAAGGAAATCCAGCTCGGCTCGCTCGGAAGGACCCAGTGGAGCAGCTGGGTGCAGGCCCAGTTGGTCGTTTGTCATGGTGCTCCTTTGGTCGTAGGTCGCCCGCTCACGACCGCATCGTAGTTTCCGAGCGGGTCGCGCATGATCTGCTGGGCGAGCAGCTGCTCACGATCCAGATTGTGTTGCGAAGCGGTGTCGTGGCCCGCCAAGTTCAGTGAGCGACGACGTTCCCGGTTCGAAGCGAGTGCTCGAATCGCTTCTGCATGTCCGGGCGCATCGTCGTACGTGCAAGCAACCATATTCTCGCCGTCGACGGCGTAGGCCTCGTTGCCACCGACTAGCGCCATGACGACGGTGCACCCCGCGCTCATCGCCTCGAGACCCGGAAGGTAGAATCCTTCTTCGGGGCCGGGGCAGCCGAGGAAGATGTCGGCCGACCGGTAGTGATTGAGCAACATGGGCCAACTCTTGGGCGTCCGCATCGCCGTGAAAACAATGTCGGGGTCGTCGTGGCATAGCGATGTGACACGGTCGCCGAGATCGGACTTCCACGTGCTGTACAAAACGCGCACGGGATCGGTGGGGCTTACCAGAGGCCGGTCGACCGCGAAGTAACCGGTGTCGTGGCCCTCGGGTACCAAATGAAGCGGCAGCGCCGGGTGGACGTGTGGCGCGACCGCATCTCGCACCTGTTCGCTGATGACTATTCGCACAAACGGGCGATGCAGTAGCCGGTAGTGCAGGCCGTTGTTCCATGTTGGGGTGGCGTGCCGCGTTCCTTGGACGAGATGAATGACTCGCTCCGGGGAAATTCCCAACCGATCGATGATCGCAGCGTGGGCAGGTTCGGTGAACAACACGAGGTCTGAGCTCGCCACATGTGATGCATCGAGGTTGTCCAACCGGCGGCGATGCACGTCGGGACCCGAAACGCGTTGAAGCGCTGGTAGTGACTCGAGTAGTGGATTGGTTGGCTCAGCCTCCGGTGCCCAGAGGGTGACGTCGAAACCACCCCGGCGGCCGTGGTTGGCGTAGTCGAGCATCTTGATGACGCCACCCGCCAACCCCCAAAAGGGTATGAGCACGTGGAGCCTGGTGGTCACCGAAGGTCCTCGAGGCGCGCTGCTGCTTCGGCGAGGGCCGCGTGAGGGGCAAACCGCGCCCGGCTAGCGGCGATAGCGCCAGCGCGCTTGGTCGCACGGATGTCGGGGTCCGCCGCCTCCTCGGCGATCGCGCGCCACCGGTTGGGGTCGGACGACGTTTCCACCCAGCCGGCATCGAACTCCCGAATGATGTCCGCGACCTCGGAATCGACACCGTGGACGACCGGCACGCCCCAACCGAGGGCTACGGCACTTCGAGTAATCATCGCCAGCCGACGCTCGGCGGTTCCCGAGAACACGTCAACCATGACGTTCATCGAGCGAACCCATGCGTGAAACGCTTCCAGGCCAAGGGGGCCGTTGGTCATGATCGTGTCCTCTGGCAGGACCGACGCTGGGGCAGGTGTGTCACCGGCAGCCCAGTGTTGCGGCAGGAGTGCGTGGATTTCGTGGCCGGCGTCGCTCAGCGCACGGTGAGCTGGATGAATTTCTGGCAGCGAGCTCCATAGTTGGGCGTACCCACCGATGCCGATTCGACATGCACCCGCCGCCTCATCAGCGGAGAGGGGATCTGCAGGGTCGCCGAGCGCTAGTACCGGCATCTCGACCAATTGGATCCGGCTGGCAGGATCCGAATCAAACATCGATGCTTTCCCCAGCGCGTGTCGGTGGGCTTTGACCCCCGGACGCATCATCCACCCCAGTGCGTAGCCGAGCTTGCGGCGTCCGTTGACCCAGACCGAACCGGCGAGCGCGAGCGCGCGTTCCTTCTGATCGGCCAGACCCTCCCAGCCCTCGGCAGCGTTTGGACTCGCAAGCCGTTCGAGCATCTTTGGGGCGAACAGGTCGTAGACGAACGAGACATCACCAAGAGGTCGGAGGTGTGGGGATAGGTTCGCGTTGGTGAACACCACGATCTGGACGCCGTTGGATTGGATGTGATCCATCAGAGTGGGCAGTTCCACGATCGAGGTGCCGTCGGGGGTGGGTCGCTCGGCGATTCCGGCGAGGCGAGCAACGTCTGCTGGCACGACCAATTCAACATCGAATCCGTGACTTCGCAGCCCAGCGGCCATCCCCGCGGCCCGCAGCCCGGGGGCTGCAACCGGAACCCCAAACCCAGGGACAACATCGTTCGACAGCACCAACACAGCCACCCCGCGAGGTTAGGCCGAAGCCTTAGCCACCAGCGACCCCGTCACGATTTCCCTCCGGGGCCGTTGCACGGAGCATCCCGGCTTCGCTGCGGCGTACTGGCTTCGCGGAAAGCAATCGCCGAGCCACGAGGCAACCAGACTCGCGGTTTGGGCTTCCCGCAAAGTGTGGCCAGCAAGCCAGGAGCGAGGGACGAGCGACGGAGGCCCGCCTCTGGCGCAGCAGCCGAGCATCGAGAGCCCCCCTGGGGCTCGGATTGCGACCGCTGGAGGCGAAGCCGGAAAATCAGCCCTGCGGGGTGAAGTGCGATTCGGGTCGTTGACGGCGCAGCCAAGCCAACGCGCCCAGGCCCACGCCAGTAGCGAATATCGCAATGATGGAAATCGTGTTGGCCACCCCTGCCTCGGTGCACAGAACACCGGCGATGAACATGCCGACCAGGATGAGGTAGACCCGCACCGCCACGGGCGAACTGCCGGGTGCAGCTTGGGCTCGAACCGCTTCGAGCAACCCGCCCGCTCCGATCGAGGTGACCCCAAGGCCGAGGGCGACCGAAGCGAGGAACTCGGTTTCGAGAAACGAGCGCGGGCTGTCGCGGACGAGGAACAGGCGGTCAGCGAACGCGAAGCGATAACCGAGCCAGAGCGCGATAGCGCCTGCAGTTGCGCCAAGAATCATTCGCCAGGTGCGGTTCTTGTTGAGACCGACGGCGAAGAGGCCACCCGCGAGCAAAGTGATGCCCATCAATGCGATGACGACGTTCGAGACCGTGCCAAAGACCAGGATCGAGAGGGTCGCGACGACCCAACCGCCTACGATCATGCGCAGGGGTACAGCGGAGTCTCGCTTGATGATCTGAGGCTGGAAAGTGAAGGTCACTGTGTCGTTGGTGGTCCGCCGCGCTTTTCTTCTATACGTTCCACTAGTCGAATGTAGGTCTCCGCAG
>CAYUKM010000023.1:0-27405 GCA_964445255.1 uncultured Acidimicrobiales bacterium | reverse complement strand
GACACGCTCCCTCGGTCGTCGGTCTGGCGACAGTATTTGGTGCAGGTGGCGGAACGTCGTCCTACGAAGAGATCGAAACGACCGATCTCGTCGTCATGTGGGGAACCAACGCCCGTGAAGCGCACCCCATCTTCTTCCACCACATCCTGAAGGGCATCCGCAACGGCGCCAAGATGTACGCCGTCGACCCACGCCGCTCGCAGACGGCGAAGTTCGCTGACCTGTGGTTGGGGCTGAACGTCGGTAGCGACATTGCGCTCGCCAACGGCATCGGCAAGTTCATCGTCGATAAGGGACTCCACAACAAAGAGTTCATCTCACACTCAACGACCGGTTTCGAGGAGTACGTCGAGTCGATCCAGGAATGGACACTCGAGCGCACCTCTGCGGTAACCGGCCTCCCCGAGGAAGCGATCGTTGAACTCGCCGAGGTGTACGCCACGGCCAAGTCAGCGCAATTGTGCTGGACGCTCGGTATCACTGAGCACCACACGGGTTCAGAGAACGTGATGGCGCTGTGCAACCTGGCGCTGCTGACCGGCCACGTCGGTCGTTATGGTTCGGGCCTCGTTCCGATCCGCGGTCAAAACAACGTGCAGGGCGGCGGCGATATGGGTGCGCTGCCAAACAAGCTCACCGGTTTCCAGGACGTCGCCAATGACGAGCTTCGGGGCAAGTTCGAGGCCGCGTGGGATTGCGAGATTCCATCCACGCCGGGCAAGCACCTCACGTTGATGATGGAAGCGATGGCCAACAAGGAACTCACGCACCTGTATGTGATCGGCGAGAACCCGGCCGACTCCGATGCCGACATCAACCACGTACGCGAAACGCTGCAAGGCCTCGAGTTCCTGGTGGTGCAGGACATCTTCTTGACCCGCACCGCCGAGTACGCCGACGTGGTGCTCCCCGCGTCTGCTGGTTGGGCTGAGACCGACGGCACCGTCACTAACTCTGAACGCCGCGTGCAGATCGGTCGCAAGGCGCTCGATCCGCCAGGCGAGGCCAAAGATGACCTCGAGATCATCAACATGATCGCCGACCGCATGACCCCAGGCTGGGGCAACCCAACACCTGAAGAGATGTGGGACGAGCTTCGAACCGTGTCGCCAATGCACGCGGGTATGAGCTACGAGCGCCTCGAGAACGAGGGCGGCCTCCAGTGGCCATGCCCGACTCTCGATCACCCAGGGAGTCTGTACCTGCATGGATGGCTGTGGGCCGACGACCTCGACGGCCGCGACCCAGCGCCGTTCACCGTCAACGCTTGGCGCCCACCGATGGACGAAGTCAACGAGGACTACCCGCTGTTGATGACGACCGGTCGTGTGCTCGACAGCTACAACACCGGCGTGCAGTCCGATGGCTACAACTCGCCGATCCGCTCTGGCGAAGATCTCGACATGTCGCCATCGGATGCTGAAGCGCTCGGTTTGGAAACGGGATCACGGGTCGAGGTGTCTTCACGTCGAGCAACCATCGACATGACCATCCGGGTGCAGCCCGACCTGCCGCAGGGTCTGTGCTTCACCACGTATCACTTCGCGGATACCACCGATACCAACCAGCTCACGATCGAAGCCTGGGACAAGAAGTCAGGAACCGCGGAGTTCAAGGCGACCGCGATCAAGGTCGTTCCCAAGGTCGACACCGTCTTGAAATCTGGAGCCTGACCGTTGCCGGAGATAGCAATCACTGAAGCCGAGGCGACGGACGCGGAGCGCAACGCGATCGCTGACGCTGTTGCGTTGGTCAGCCCAGGCCAGATCACCTTTGATGCAGCGGGTCCGGCGCTCGTGTTTGAAGACGAACGGGTCGCTCGCGCCGGGCAAGACCGGATCTTCGAACGGCGCCACCTGCTGTTGCCGGTGCTGCACGCACTGCGTGACGCTGTGGGTTGGATCAGCGAAGGCGGCGCGAACGAAATCGCCCGTGTGCTCCAGGTGCCTCCAGCTGAGGTATTCGGTGTGGCCAGCTTCTACGAGCTGTTTTCCTTCGAAGACCCAGGCGCTGCCGATGTGCTTCACGTCTGCGACGACACCGCGTGTCGGATCAAAGGCGGCCTCGAACTCAAGGATGCGTTAGCCGCGGACGGCACTGTTGTGCATGGCAGCCCATGCCTCGGCTTGTGTGAGCAGGCCCCAGCGGTCTTCGTACAGCGAACCGGGCAGCAGCACGTCAGCGTCCGTTCAGCAACGAAGGAGTCGGTGCAGGCAGCAGTAGCTGGCACGCCAACCGTACCCGTGGCTCCGGTGCCGCAGTCAACCGAGGAGCTCACGCTGCTTCGTCGAGTGCACGATGCTTCAGTGCATAGCTTCGATGGTTACGTGGCAACCGGTGGCTATGAGGCGCTGAGCAAGGCGGTGTCGATGACGCCCGCGGAGGTAGTCACTCATGTGGGCGCGGCGGGCTTAACCGGCCGCGGCGGTGCTGCGTTCCCGACCGGCTTCAAGTGGTCGGCGGTCGCTGGTGAGCCCGGCCCACGCCACCTTGTCGTGAACGCTGACGAATCCGAGCCAGGGACCTTTAAGGACCGTGTACTTATGGAGCACGATCCGTTCGCACTCATCGAGTCGATGACGATCGGCGGCTACGCAATGGGAGCCGAACAGGGCTGGATCTACATTCGGGGCGAATACCCCGAGGCGACCAAAGCGCTTCGCTCGGCGATCGCGGAAGCTCGTTCTCGAAACATGTTGGGCAATGATGTCGGTGGGCATGGGTTCTCGTTCGATATCGAGCTACGACTCGGAGCGGGCGCCTACATCTGCGGCGAAGAGACCGCACTGCTGAACTCGATCGAGGGCTATCGCGGAGAACCGCGTAACAAGCCACCGTTCCCAACTACCAACGGCTTGTTCGGTCAACCCACAGCGATCAACAACGTCGAGACCATGGTCAACGTCAACGAGATCATGCTTCTCGGCGGCTCTGAGTACTCCGGTATCGGTACCGAGAAGTCGACCGGCACTAAGCTGTTCTGCCTCTCGGGTCACGTGAACCGCCCTGGCGTGTACGAGGTCACCTACGGTGCGACACTGCGAGAGGTCCTGGACCTTGCCGGGGGAGTGGACGGCAACATGCGCGCCATCCTGATGGGCGGTGCTGCCGGTTCGTTCATCGACGAGTCCATGCTCGACGTGCCGCTGACCATCGAAGACAGCCGCGAGAACGGCTTCTCGCTTGGCTCGGGTGTGATCATGGTGCTCAACGAAACCGTCGACTTTCACGACTTCGTTGCACGCATCACCAAGTTCTTCCGCGACGAAAGCTGCGGGCAGTGTGTGCCCTGCCGAGTGGGCACCGTTCGCCAGGGCGAGTCGCTGCTGCGCATCCGGGAAAAGGGGGCCAGTGTCGACGCTGAGCGCAAGTTGCTTGATGACTTCTCGATGGTCATGAAAGATGCATCCATCTGTGGGCTTGGCCACACGGCATCGGGAGCGATCCTCTCGGCAATGGATCTCGGTTTGATCGGAGCACAATCATGAGCATCGCTGAACGCCCTGTACAGATACGGGAAAAGGTAACGCTGAGCATCGACGGGGAAACCATCGAAGTACTCGAGGGCGATACGATCCTCGACGCCTGCAACAAGGCGGGCAAGGACACGCCAACGGTCTGTTTCGCCCCGACGCTCACACCGGTCAACGCATGCCGGGCGTGCGTCGTCGAGGTCGAGGGCAACCGGACCCTCGTCCCATCGTGCTCACGGCCTGCCGAGGACGGCATGGTCGTCACCACGAGTAACGAGCGGGTCGATCACAGTCGCAAGATGGTGCTTGAGTTCCTCGCCACCTCATCGGATGTCACCCAATCAGAGGAGATCATGGGTTGGCTCGGCGACTACGGAGCCGACCTCGATCGCTATGACCCCGACACCACCGAGCGCATGACCGACGAGGTCAAGATCGAAGACGATCTATACATCCGTGCTTATGACCGTTGCGTGCTTTGCTACAAGTGCGTCGAAGCCTGTGGCGAGGATGCCCAGTGGACCTTCGCCATCGCGATGACCGGGCGCGGTTTCAACAACCGCATCGCCACGGAGTTCAACGTGACCCTGCCAGACTCGGCATGCGTGTACTGCGGAAATTGTGTGGCGGTGTGCCCGACGAACGCACTCCAATTCAAGACCGAATTCGACCTTCGCAAGATGGGCGAATGGAAGCCAGAGGAGCAGACGGTCACCCGCACGGTGTGCTCGTACTGTGGCGTCGGGTGCAACCTTGACCTGCACGTCCAAGACAACACCATCGTCAAGGTCACCTCACCTGACGACCACTCGATCACCAGCGGCAACCTCTGTGTGAAAGGCCGCTTCGGCTACCAGTACGTCCAAAACCGGGCTTCGACATGAATTCCCCGGGATCAATGGCTGACACATTCGATGTCGTGATTATTGGGGCGGGGGTGTTTGGATCGGGGATCGCCTTTGAGCTGTCGCGGCGGGGCCTGAAGACCTGCAATGTCGATATGAACGGTGCGCCGGGGCACGGGTCCACCTCGAGCTCGGGAGCGATTCTGCGCTTCAACTATTCGACGGTTGCGGGCATTCATCTCGCGTGGGAGGGCAACCGGTACTGGGAGAACTTCGATGAGTACCTCGAGACCACCGACGAGCTCGGGCACGCTCGCAAGATCACGACCGGCCACCTCTTTCTCAATTCCGAGCCGGAGCTCTACGCGCTCTACCTCGACCGGCTCGCACAAACCGACGTCAAGTTTGAGGAGTGGGACCCTGCAACCGTGGCGGAGCGCATGCCGTACCTCACCCTCGACTCCTATGGTGACCCGTGCACGATCGATGACGATCGTTTCTGGGCCGACCCCGATGGCACGCTTCCCGGAGGTCTGTACATGCCCGAGGCCGGGTATGTGTCTGACCCGCAGCTCGCCGCACACAACCTGCACGCCGCAGCGATCGCCAAGGGTGCGGCCTTCCGCTTCAACGCGACGGTCGACGAGATCTTGACCACCGCCGACTCGTCTGCGGTTACAGGAGTCAAGCTGGCTAACGGAGACGAGATACATGCCCCGGTCGTGGTCAACGCTGGTGGCCCGTTCTCATCGGACGTAAACGATCTGGCCGGGCTCGGCGGACGGGATGCGATCACGTCTCGCCCCATGCGCCACGAAGTGCACGTCGCTCCTGCTCCTGAGGGCGTCAACTTCGAAGTCGACGGGGCACTGATCAACGACCAAGAGCAAGGCTTCTACTGTCGACCCGAGGCTGGCAATCAGATCTTCATTGGGTCGGCCGACCCCGAGTGCGATGGCGAAGACTGGGTCGACGACATGTCGACGCTCAACCGGGAGATCACCGAGCCTCGCTGGAACATCCAAATGATGCGGCTGGCCAAGCGTCTGCCAGGGTTTGGCGTGCCCCATCAGCGCAAGGGTCTTGCCGATGCCTACGACGTGAGCTCCGACTGGGGTCCGATCTACGACCGCACCGATCTCGATGGCTTCTTCGCCGCTCGGGGAACCAGCGGCAACCAGTTCAAGAACGCCTGTGTGGCCTCGCACCTCATGGCTGAGCTCATCACAGCTGTGTCCAACGGACACGACCACGACAACGACCCACTCGTCGTCATCGGCCGTTGGACCGGAGTCGAGTTGAACATGGGCAATTTCAGCCGCAACCGTAGCGTGAACCCGGACTCCACCGGCACCGTGCTCGGCTAGCCACTCTTCGGGGTTGTCATGGATAGAACAAGCGACCCGGAGTAGGATGATCGGTCGTGGAATCGAGTCCCAATCGGCGGCCAAGGTCGGGTGCGCCTGCCACGCGCGGGTCGGTTTATGGACGCACTCGGCAGTTTGTTGAAAAGAATCGCGGGGTTCTGACTTCTCCACAGTTCTCTAAAACCGTCGCCAAGCTTGCTGCGCTACGGGCCAAGCGAACAGTGGCTCCCTCGGTGGCGATCTTTGATGCTGACATCTTGTGGGTTGGGACGCATCACAAGATGATGACCACCTATTTCACTGCCGTGATCCGGCTTTTCGCGCTGGGCACAAATCTGCGCTACGAACAGATCGGCTATGAACCGAGAACACCCAGCGGGCAGCTCGTGGTTGCCACGCACTCGGCCCTCGACTTGAGCGCCGGTCACCGCCACCGCGGGGTTCATGTATTTCGGAACCCGTGTGAGGCGATCGTTTCGGCATACCACTACGACAAGTGGACTGCTGAGATCTGGGCCAATACGCCGGACGAGACCGGGGAGACCTACCAAGAGAAGATCAATCGGCTCTCGAAGCACGACGGTCTGTTCTGTGCGATTGACCAATTCCTCCTCTCCTACGAAGACCCCTGCCGACAGTGGAACGTCAGTGATCCGAACATCTTGGAGCTTCGGTTCGAAGACCTGATGGGACCTGACCGAGTTCGTGAGTACTTCCGTGTCTTCGAGCACCTCGGTTTCGACGACGAGGAAGTCGAGCTCGGAGTGGAGCTGATGATTGCGTTTGAGGCGGCGAATCGAACCGGGCGAAGCGACTCGGGAACCCGCAGCCATGTACGCGCGAAGAGTTCTGAACAAAGACGATCCGAGTTGGAGCCCGCCCACATTGCCTACATCGAGGAACGGATGGGCGACATCGTGACGAAGTTCGGTTACTCCCTGCCGACTCCCTAGGTAAGTATGTCTTCCTCGAAGGGGAAGTTGCTGAGGAGTTCGATGCCGGTTTCGGTAACGAGGATTTGCTGTTCGAGCTTGACGCCTTCGGGTTCGCCAGGAGCACCGATGTAGCTCTCGACGCAAAGGGTCATGTTGGGTTCGATGACACCGTCGTAGCCCCATTCGACGTAGTCCTGGTGGTGGTAGAGGTATGGGTACTCGCCGGTCATGCCCACGCCGTGGGCAGACAGGTAGTAGCGGTTGCCGGCAAATTGTTCGGGCAGGTCCCACGCCTTCTTTGAGTACTCCTCGAAGGTCATGCCGGGTTCGATGATGCCCATGTTGTGATGGACCTGTTCGTGGGAGATTGCGTACAGCTCCCGCTGGCGAGCGGTGGGGGCGTCGGGGCCCACGTGGAACGTGCGACTGAAGTCGGAGTAGTAGCCATGTACACCGACCACGTCGGTGTCGAACGCGAGGAGCACGTTGGGTTCGATTATGTGCTCGCTGGTCTCTTGGAACCACGGGTTGGTGTGGGTGCCTGCCGTCATGAGACGGGTCTCGATGTAGTCGGCGCCCGATGCGATGACGTGCTGGTGAAAGATCGACCACAGCTCGTTCTCGGTCAGGCCTGGTTTGATCGCATCTCGAAGCTTGTACATGGCGGCTTCGGTGGCGCGCAGAGATGCCCGAGCGCAGTCCAGTTCGCCGGGGGACTTGATCGCTCGAGCGCGCTCCACCGGCTCTTGAGCGTCGACGATTTCGAATCCAGCGTTCTGTAGAGCGATTGCAGCCCCGGCGTTGACCCGCTCGATCCCGATCTTGGCTCCGGCGCCGACGGTTTCCGTGAGCAACTCCGCCATGTCCTGCGCCCATGCCTTCTCCACGGCTCCGATCTCGGCACCAGCGGCGACGAAGCTCGCCGTTCGGGCGTGTCGTACCTCTTGGACTGTTGGCAGGCCCTCGGAGAGGTGGCTGGTGCCGGTGAACTCGAACATGATCACGGGGCCTTCGACGGGCACATACGAGTAGCGGGAGGCGGGGTTGCGTGACGTGAAGACCTGCATGTTGCGGGTGCCGGTGGCATACCGGATGTTCACCGCGTCGGTCAGGATCACCGCGTCGATCGAGCGTTTCGCCATCTCGGTGCGCAGCTGCGTTTGGCGGTAGCGGTAAACCTCATGAAGATCGATCGCCGGAGCGCCTGGTGCCGTCATAGGCGAATCGTAGGGCGTTGGCCGTTCTTGGGGCTAGCTTGCCGGGGTCACTGCCGAGCTGGCTTCTTCGGCGATCTGTTGGCACTGGTCGAGCGCATGGTAGACGGAGATATGTCTGGCGACGCACCAGCTGATGGCGAACAGAGCGCGGCCGGGGCATAGCGCTAGAGCACCCAAATCAACAACCAGAGCGTGCCCATGCCAGTCACCAGGCTCAATGGGATGTTTCGACTCTTCCATACGACGAAGCAGGCAAGGCTTGCTGCGATGATTCGGGGGACGTCGTCGTCGAAGTTTGCGAAGGCGTCGCCGCCGAGGACAATCGGTATCGAAATCGCCGCGAAGGCCGCCGGACCGACGTAGCGAAGTGCGGATTCCGCGATCGGCGGCAAGGAGACGCGATCACCCAAGACGATGAATGAGACCCTGGATGCCCAGGTGGCGAGCCCGGCAATGACGACGGCGATCCAGTTCACGCTGAGGCCTCCATACGTTGTTCAAACAACGCGCCGACCGCCATGCCCACGAAGATCGCCAGAAGCAGCCCGGAGCCCGATGGGAGGTCGCGTCCGAGGAGTGCGGTCGTGCCCCCAACGATGGCAGCCGCGACGCCGGCCTGGTTCTTGATCGACAGGATCATGAGTCCTAGGAACAGGATCGGCACCGTGAAGATGAGCTGCCATTCGTCTCGAACAAAGTCACCGACGAGAATCCCCGCGATCACCGACAGTTGCCAGACGCTCCACATGAAGATGCCTGCCCCCAGGAAGTGCCAGAGGCGATATCGCGGCGTCGGGTCGACCAGTTCTGGGACGGTCTCGGCGACGGCGAACTGCTGGTCGGTGAGGAGGTAGGGCGCCATGACGCGAACCCACGTCGGATAGATCGAGAAACGTTCGCGCAGAGCAGCCGAGTAGATGATGTGGCGCGCGTTGATAAAGAACACCGTCAAGATGATCACCAACGCACTCGCGTTGTCTGCAATGAGTTCGACGGCTGCCAGCTGTGAGGATCCGGCGAAGATCACCCACGAGGTCGAGTAGCCCAGGAAACTCGGCACGCCTCGCTCGGTGACTAGTAGGCCGACAACGAGGCCCACGGGTATGCCTGGGATCATCAACGGCCAGATCGCGTTGATGCCGTCGAGAGCAGCGCGACGATCGAATCCCAAATCCACTGCCACAGGCTAACGAGTGGGAGGGCTACGACCGTGCCCAGATCATCTGCGTGCACACGTGGCTTATCGCGCTCCCACGACGGGCGCTAGCACGCCCGCATGTGTCGCTCACGCCGATAGCCAGCGAAGCCACCATCCCTAGGAGTATCGGCATGTGGTCAGGCTACGGCGTCGCGCTTCGCTGTACCGAAGGGGTCTAGTTATCGGGCACCAGGAGAAGGCGACCGTCATCGATCACTACGTTGGAGCATTCGGTGTCTTCGAAGTCGCGGAATTGGAGCGTGCGTGCAGCCTGAGCCAATGAGGTGGCGAAAGGATTCTCGGCAAAATCTACTCGTCCGTTGACCGCTGTTAACCAGCGTCCGTTTCGGCGAATGGTCACCCGGTACCAATCGATGTCCGCGTTCCAAGCGAGGAGGACGGTGTCATCGAGGCTCGTGGTGGGGC
This sequence comes from uncultured Acidimicrobiales bacterium, assembly GCA_964445255.1. Taxonomy (GTDB): domain Bacteria; phylum Actinomycetota; class Acidimicrobiia; order Acidimicrobiales; family SHLQ01; genus SHLQ01. The sequence continues at coordinate 17,944 of CAYUKM010000023.1, read as the reverse complement.
AGATGGCGATCGGTTCGGGCCCGAGATCGAGGGACCCACATGACACGGTCATCTGCTCACGATCGCGGACGAAAGCAATTTCATAGTCATGGGCGCCGAACGTTATCTCCGTGTCGACGAACTCGAAGGCGTTGATGGTACTGACCAGCGAACCGTTCCGGCGAATGCTGAACAACGAGGCATCGCCGGTGTCGTTCCATGTCAGTTCTGGCTGTCCATCGTTGTTGAGAAAGGCCGTACAGACAACCGGGTCAGGCTCGGGATCGGCTTCTGCTGGTTGTGGACTGGGCATTGGAGGGGGAGCGGGTTCGTCGGACAGCGCTCCTTCGAGGACCGCGGCCCTCCCGGTGAAGATGTTGTTGACCCGATCCCCGTCTTGTCCAAGGAGAAGCCCTCGATCGGTCAAGGTGAGATCGAGTACCCCAACATCGGCGTTCGACTGCGGTGTCCACTCAGGGATGCCGTAGCCCGTGTCGGGGTCGATGGCGCCAAGCTGGCCCACGGGGTACACCCATCCTCGGAGGTAGAGGTCGTCGCGGAAGGCTTCTGCCGCGGGTGTTGCGACCGTGGGGTCGGCAAAATAGATCTCCCCAAATTCCGGAATCAAACCGTTGCCGATCGTGGCGCCGGGATAGGGGCTCGGAGCGTCGGGATGAACCATGAATCGATGATGTCCGCCGATGTAGATGGCGTCGTCGGCAACCGCGACGGAAAAGAGTGAGTCAAAAGCACGCGCCACCCACGTCGGCCTGCTCGGAGAGTCTCCAATCTCGAATCGAGTAGCGGTGTCGCACTGGAAACCAGCATCAGCACCTTGGCCAACGACGACGAAATAGGAACCGTCGGGGCTGATCTCCATGTCTTGGATCTGGACCCCCGTCTCTCCGCACTGCTCGGCGTGGTAGAACTCCTGGACCAGGTCATTGGGGTCGGGGTAGAGCGCCTGAAAGCCACGGACGCTATGGGTTGCGGGGTCCGCTCCCAGGTCGATGATCGCTACTCCGGCTGCGGGGTGGACCGAGCCACGGGCGGCGTCGCGAATTTGAGCGCCACGGTGTGCAACGACGAGGCTTGAACCATCGGGAGTCGCGTCGACGACACTCACGCCGAACTCTCGTGGGCCCTCCTCGAAACTCGGGCCGATGTCGATCTCGCTCCGGTAGTCGAAGCTCGGGTCGAAGGCTGCGGTCTCGGCGTCGAACCGCGCGAGCCCGCGAACGGCGTGCGTGACCGTCGATCCTGTTGAAAAGTCCTGAACGGACAGGAAGCCTCCGCCGGCATAGAGCCACCCGTTCGAATAGGTGAGGCTCCTGGGCCTTGCCGACGGACTTGCCAGCGAGAATGTGCGGTCGACCAGGCCGGTCGTTAGGTCGATCTTTGCGATACGACCGCGGAATCGGTCAACGCCATCGGACCGGTCGTCGATGCGGAGGAAGTCGCCCGAGACGAAGATGCTGCGCCCGTCAGGTGCTGGCTCGATGTCGGTGACCCGGAGCGTGTCAATGTTGTTGGACAGGATCGGTCGGAAGTCGTCGTTGAAAGCTCCGGTCTCCGCGTCATAGGTGAAGAGCCCTGCTTGGTCGACGACCGGTCCACCACGTCCGGTCTGCACCTGGGTGAAGGAGCCACCGACGACAATTGTTTGGCCCACCTGGTCGATAGCCAGAACTTCGCCATCGAGAACAATCGGGGTGTCTCGGACGACATCTTCGCCGACGATTGCGCCGACGGCTGCCGCAGAGAACCCAATCAGGGCGATGAGCGTGCCTAAGAAAAGAAGTGGCTTCCCCCACACCTGATCTAGTTTTCCGCTCATGTGGAATCCGATGTTGGCGACCGACAGAACTGAGTGCTCGATGGATGACGTCGACGTCCCACCGCAGACATGAGTTCGTTGTTGAGGGTAGCAAATGGGTGCCGTGCGCAAGAATTGGGCGATTGCTCGCCACCAGAGGCAGAGCCGCCATCAGTGCGTTCACCCATAGCGGTTAGGCGAGCGTGTTTCGTGCTTCTTGCGGTGCCTCGAGACGCCGAGGTGGTACTGACACATCCCGCGTGGACCGCCGCTAGCATCCGTTGGTAATGGGAGCGGTACAGGCCTTTCTTATCTTCTTGCTGTTGGCGCTTCCGCTCGCGTTGTTGGTGTACGCACTCTTCGATTCGAGCAAGTACGCCGAGGCGACCTGGGAAGAGGCGGGCCAGAACAAGCTGTTTTGGACGGTCGCGATCCTGTTGATTGGGTGCGTGGGGCCAATTCTCTACCTCACGGTGACTCGTCCAAAGCTCCGTCGGATCGAGCCCGATGCCGCCGCCGTCGACCTCGATCCCGGAAACGACCGGTTCTCGTAGGCGGCGCTAGAGCGAGTCCCGCCATTCCACGAACCGTTTGACCACCGTCAGGTCGTAGTCAGGGCCGCTCCTACCGATGGTCACCTCGTCGACCTCGGCGGCCGAGAGGCCCGCGAAGAGTTCGTCCCAGTCTTCGACCTTGTCGGGGTCGACACCGACCGAGCGGGCGATCTCCGCGCCATCTCGATCGTTTCGCTCGCACCAGTCTTTGAGCACCGAGTTCTTGTGCTCCCACACGTCGTTCCACCACGTGTGCCAAGAGTCTGCGAACTGGGAGACATAGTTGAGGGTCTTCTTCTCACCGCCGCCGCCGATAAGGATCGGGATGCGGCGACTCGGAGCGGGGTTGCCCTTGGCCATCCGGTCGATGAGCTTGGGTAGGTCGTCTCGAAGCGCTAAGAGGCGCGACCCAGCGGTGCCGAACTCATAACCAAACTCTTCGTAGTCGCGCTCGAACCAGCCCGAGCCGATGCCCATAAGTAACCGGCCATCGGAGATGTGATCGACCGTGCGAGCCATGTCAGCGAGCAGCTGCGGGTTGCGGTAGCTGTTGCACGTAACGAGACAACCAATGTCAACCTGACTCGTGACCTCAGCCAAACTTGCAAGCATGGTCCACGCTTCGAAGTGAGCACCGTCGGGGTCGCCGTACAGTGGAAAGAAGTGGTCCCAGTTGTAGATGCTGTCGACGCCTAGTTCCTCGGCCTCAACAGCAGCCTCCCGAATCTGGGCGTAGTTGGCGTGTTGGGGCTGGATTTGGACGGCAATCTTCATCAGTGTCCTCACTGTCGGATTCTTCGTGGCACGTCATCGTAGTATGTGGCGGTGCCAGCAAACCCGGGGATCGAAGCCGATCAGCTCATGGAGCCACTTGTTGGCGACACACGTGCGTTGGCGGCGGTAGCAACCCAGTTCTTCATAAACGGTGCTGTGGTGGCGTCCTACATCCCCCGGTTGCCAGCGCTTCGGGATCGACTTGATCTCGACCTGCAATCGATAGGCACGATCCTCGGGTTAGCGACGCTCGGCGGGGTGGTGGGTAGCATCCTCGTTGGTCCTGTCCTTCGTTCTTTTGGCACGCGGCGAGCCATGGCGATCGGATCCTTGCTCCTGGTCATCGCGCTGCCGGTTGTCGGCTTCGTAACGTCGTCGGTTCAACTGGCTCTGGTGATCGCGTTCATTCACGCGGCCGATGTGCAAACCGATGTCGCGATGAACCTTCAAGGGTCCGCTCTCAGTGCTCGCCGGCCGAAGCCGGTTATGAACCGACTGCACGGTATGTGGAGTCTGGGAACGGTAGTTGGTGGTGTGGTCGCCTCGCTGATGGCCAGCGCCGGCATTGGCCTGCAGGCACACCTCATCGGAGCAGGAGTAGTGCTACTCGTTGCGGCATTGTGGGTTATCCCGGGGCTGCGCACCGACCACGACACACCGTCCCAAACCGCACACTCTGCGAGCTCGAGCACGCTCGGCATCGTGGTGATCTTTGCGGTACTAGGTGGGGCCGCGATTATCCCGGAAATGGTCAACAGCGACTGGTCGGCGTTCCGTTTAGTGGACGACCTCGGATCGTCGGAGGCCGTTGCGAGTCTGGCATTTGTCTCGTTCACCGTCGGCATGGTTCTCGGCCGCTTCGCTGGCGATTCTGTCGTGGCAGCGATTGGGAGTACTCGGCTCTTGGCGGTATCCACCATGGTCACCACGGTGGGCATAGTTGTCGCGATGCTGATTCCGACCGTCGCGACGACCTTCGTTGGACTCTTCATCACCGGCATCGGCGTGTCGGTGATGTACCCACAGCTCTACGACAACGCCGCCCGGAGCCCATCGGCGGAATCTGCCCTCGGAGGGCTAACTGCTGGCGGACGGTTGGCATTGGTGGCAGCACCTGCACTGGTAGGTGTGCTCGCGCAGTCTGAGACCTTCTCCGTGGGAGCGGCGATAGCGATAGTGGCCATCCCAGCGACGCTGATGCTGGCAGCATTCTCGTTACGCCAGAAGTCGAACTAGGGCTAGTCGCCTTCACACGGAACTCAGCCTTAGCCGTCACCCAACGCCGGGGCATATGGGCGATGCAACTACGGTTGGGACATGACAGGTATCGGCCATGCCAGAGTGTCCAAGAATGCAGGCCTCGCTGACCTCCTAGTCGGACAGGATCGTCTTCGAGAACCAGCGGCGGTTATGAGCCCTGAGCGAATGGGTGCTGCGAGACCGCATCGGTACTCGTTTAGTCGGTCGCTGCTTCGCCGAGCGTTTTCGCGCCACTGGAGTGCGCAGACCGTTCGCTTCGACGTCGAGGACGATGGCCAGGGTGAGGTCGTCTACCGGATCGACGCCGAGGGCTACATCTTCACCTTTGTCGCGTTCTTGCAAACCCTTCCTGAAGATGCCCATACCGATCGGGTGATCGCCGAGCGCTGGGAAATCGCGGCGACCCTGGTCGAAGGTGATGTGGATGACAGCCGACTGGCAACGCTGCGAGAACACGTCTGCGCCCAAGAGGACGGAAGGTTCGACGGCGAAACCTTGGCGCTGACGCGAGGCAACCGAAGCGTTCGCTTCTTTGACTATCTCGTCGATGAGCTCGCCGCAGGCCGCCAACCCGATCCGGACAAAGTGGGCGATGCGGGCTATATCATGCGCAGCACGGCCTTTTACGGCAATGGCAAGTACGGAATGCGTTCGTTCGAGGCGTTTCCCGACCGTCATCCCCTCGGCGCCCCTTATCGAGCACAATTCCTGGCAGCCTGGTGCTACCGAGAGCTCAGCATGGATGTGGTCGAGCATTGCGCGAACCTGCGCGGCGAAGGCCGAGCAACCACGTTCGACCCGCGGTGGAGCCGATTCTTTGGGCTGGGCAATGCCACGGGTCTGGGGTTGGTTCCCTATGCCTTCAGCCATCCACGGATCATCAACGCATGGGTTGGGGTACGTGAGCTGGCGCTGGCCCGCGTGGTGGGACTCGCTGCTACACCAGAACGCTGGGGCCGCCTGCGGAGCTGGCTCGAACGCGCAGCGGTGCACTACAGCAGTGGCACTTCGGAACCTGCTGAGCCCTTCCTCTCGCCAGCTGAACTCGTACCAATTGTTCAACGAATTCGCAAGCGGCTCGATGATCTCGACGGCAGCGAGGAGAGCAGCCGCTTCGCGGCGCTGATGGATTGGGCGATGGACGAACACGTCGAACTCGCAGAAATGGTCGTCGCTGCGCTGGTCGATCTCGACGATCTCGATGACGGTACTGTGGACGCGCTTTTGACCGTGGACGAACGAGTGGTTATCGACTTCGGCCTCTCTATGGCCGAGGCCCAGCTGCTGCTCGAGGAGCGTTTCGGTTGGGCGATCGACGATCACGCCCCCGACTCAACCCAATGGTGGGTCTACAGCGACAACACCGAGGAGCCTCGGCGCCTCCCTCGGACCCAATGGCCCGATGGCTCGCAAGACATGGCGATCGATGTAGCGGGGATGATGCGAGCACTCTCACAAGAGCTAGCCCGGAGACCCGAGGCGATGACGGTCGGGGAGCTCGTATCTCAAGCGCCCGAGTTCCTCGGCGCGGTGGAGCGACTGTTCGCCTCCGATCAACCCTATGGCGAGCCACGAGACCATCCCTGCGCTGACGGGTACTTGCCACTCCAGGTACAGCGACTCCAACTGGCGCAATACGGGATGGACAACTTCAAACCCATGTCCACCGACTGGCTCCGGGTAACGCTCTTTCAAGGCGCCCCCCGATTCGCAGAGCTGACCGAGGGAAGCTTCGACGACCGATGGATGATGCCACCCCTCCCGGAGAATGAAGCGCAATGATTATCGACGGCCTGCAGATCAACAATTGGAACCGCGCGGTTATCGAGGAGGTCCGGTCAGGCGGAATCGACATCGTCCACGCCACCGTCGGCGTCTGGGAGGACACCGCAGGAGCGATGCAACGGATAGGCGCTATGCGCCATCTGGTTCGTAACAACGCGGACATCGTCCGGATCGTCAGCTCGGTGGCGGAGATGCACGAGGCTAAGGCTGACGGAGTGCTTGGCCTGCTCTTCGGATTTCAGAACTCGTCGATGATCGGCGACGACCCGGAGCTGGTCGGGATGTTCAGCGATATCGGCGTGAAGTGCGTTCAACTCACCTACAACATCGCGAACCACCTCGGATCGAGTTGCTACGAGCCAAACGACGGCGGTTTAACCCTCGTCGGCGCTCGAATCGTACAAGCCTGCAATGACTTCGGAGTGCTCGTAGATATCAGTCATGTTGGGAACCGGACCGGCATGGATGCGGCGAATGAATCAGCACAACCAATAGCGATCACCCACGGCAATCCCCACTCCTTTCACGCCGCTCCTCGCAACAAGCCCGACGAAGTACTCAAAGCCGTAGCTTCCCGCGGCGGGATGATCGGGGTGACCCTGTACCCGCTATTCATCGGCGGTAGCGAAGTTCCTCGAGAAGCGTATTGCCAGATGGTCGCCGACCTCGCCGACATGGTAGGAGTCGATCATGTGGGAGTTGGCACCGACGCTGTGCTCGGATGGGATCCCGACGCGTTGGGCTGGATGCGCAACGGACGGTGGAATCGCCCCAAGGATCCCGAGGAAATTCCGAGCTTCCCGCCGTGGCCAGGCTGGTTCGGCGGTCCTGCCGACTTTATGAACCTCCGAGCTGGCCTTGCCGACGTCGGATTCTCGACCGAAGACCAGGACAAGATCCTCGGTGACAACTGGCTTCGGCTCTTCGGTGAGGTCATCGGGTGAAACTGGAGGCGTCACGAGATCGCCTCATTGGTGACAACGTCACCGTGGCCCACCGTGAACTCCACGACTATTGCTATCGGGCGCTGCGAACCGGGGGAGCGCACGCCGGAGAAGCCAAGGCGCTCACCGAAGCCACGGTGTTCGCTACCACGCACCTCAATCAACCCCTCGACCGGACTTTGAGTACGTTGGAGGCTGGCCATGTTCCGATCCTTGGGTTGCCATACGTGCTGAAGGCCGAGGTCTCCGTCGAAGCCGTCGCGGTGCCCGACGGCAGCGTCATCGGCGACTTTGGCTACTTCGCCGCCACCGGGCTTGCGCGCGGAGTCATCCTCGCCGCGCTCAATAGCGATGGATCGACGATCCCAGTGACGAATTGGTTTGGGGGGCTTTGGGAACAACCCGTACAGCGATTAACGACACTTCGCCCGGGGGACGACCTTCTCCTCCAGGAACTTCAGCTTGCCGTTGACGACAAAGGTGAGGCGTTCCGACGGTCCGGTATTGGTATCCATCGCGCCGATTGGCACCGTCTGGAGCGCCTCGCTCAGCGGTATTTGGTCTCCGAGAGGGCAATCGAAGCCGCGGTGGGTGATATCGCGACTTATCGGGTGTGACGTGCGTCAATTAACTCCATAACGTATGGGGAGGGTATTGTCGTCACGTTATTGGCGGCCATAGCCCCTTGGGGAGGAACAATGAATATCAAAGAGTTAGTTGCCGAATTTATCGGCACGCTCGGACTCGTATTGGGTGGTGCTGGAGCAGCTGTGCTCGCAGCCGACTTTGGAACCGGAGGCAACGGCACCAGCCTTGGCCTCGGATTCGTGGGTGTGAGCTTGGCCTTCGGCCTCACAGTGGTAACCGGTGCATACGCACTCGGTCCGATCAGCGGTGGCCACTTCAACCCCGCGGTTACCGCCGGCCTTGTTGCTGGTGGCCGCTTTCCGGCTGCCAAAGCTGGTCCATATATCGTTGCGCAGGTCATTGGCGGCATCATTGGTGCGCTGCTCGTGTTCATCATGGCCGGATCACCAGAGATCGATGAGACCTTACCGGGCGCCTTCGCGTCGAACGGCTACAACGACCTCTCACCGAGTGGCGCTGGACTGGGTACGGCGTTCATCACCGAGGTCGTCATGACGGCCATGTTCTTGATCGTGATCATGGGCGCCACCGCCAAGAAGGCCGCTCCGGCAATGGGTGGTCTTGCGATTGGCCTCATGTTGGTCTTGATCCACTTGATCTCGATTCCCGTCACCAACACCTCGGTGAACCCAGCCCGCTCGACGGCAACCAACATCTTCGCCGGTGGCGACTACATCCCACAGCTGTGGCTGTTCTGGGTGGCGCCAATTATCGGTGGCGTACTTGGCGCACTGATCTACCGTGGTTTGCTCGGTGATCGCGAGGACGATATTTCCGCTGCCGCCTAGCTTGGCTCGCACGATACTCACAAAGTCGGTGGCGCCACCTTCGGGTGGCGCCACTGTCGTTTTCAGCTACTGCGATTGCTTCTTGGCCACCCGTTTTGTCACGACGTCTTTACGCTTGGCAGCGCGACGGCCGACGAGCGATGCAATTGGGGAACTCCGCGCTGGCACGGGTTGGTATATGGACTGGTCTTCCACAGGAACTGCGTCCTTCGCGGCGATTCGATAGGCCAGGTATCCAAGAACCGCGAGGTGGATCGCGGCCAAAGACCACCAAAACGCCGCCGTACCGAACCCACTGATCAGCGCGGTTGTTGCAAGCGGGCCAACAATCGCTCCGACTCCGTTCACCATCACGAGCAACCCGGACGCGCCGACTCGCTGGTGATCCTCGATCCAGTCGTTGGTGTAGGCAATCGCGAGCGAGTAGAGGGGAAATGAGGCTGCGCCGAGTACGAACATCACGACGATCGCGCTGGTTCCGACTGAGGTCATCGAGCCCAGTGCCGCGGTGACCGTGGCAACCGCAGCGATCGCCGCCATCACACCCCGACGGGGTACTCGGTCGGAGATCTGGCCGATCGGCACCTGAAACACCGTCGAACCGACGAGGGCTGCCGCGATGAACAGCGATACCTGGCTGGTGGACATCCCGATCTGGGTGGCGTAGACCGGTCCGATCGCGAGTAACGCACCGGCAGCGGCACCGTTGAAGAACATGACGATGACGCCCGTGGGCACGATCCCCATCAGTGTCTTGAGCGGAAGTGGCTCGGCGTTGATGACTCGAGGGGAGCTCGACTCCGACAGCGCCATCGGGACGAGCGCAATCGAAACGAGCACCGATGCCACAATGAATAGCTCGAAACCGCCCGGATCGCCGACGTTGAGTAGGAACTGTCCGCCCGTAACGCCGCCCATGGTGACGACCATGTACATCGAGAGAGTTCGACCCCGGGTCTGCGGACTGGACTGGTCGTTTAGCCAAGACTCGGCGACCACATAGAGCCCAGCGAGGCAGAACCCGGTCACAAAACGCATCAGCAACCAGGCGGGTGGATTGACAAAGAGTGCGTAAAGAAGCGCGGCTGTGGAGGCCATCGATGCGAGCGCCGCAAAGACGCGGACGTGTCCGACTTTCCCGAGGGCTCGCATGGTGAAGCGCGAACCAGCGAGAAAGCCTGCGTAGTACGCAGCGAGAATGACACCGATCACCAAGGTGTTGAAGCCCTCGAGCGTGGAGCGGACGCCTAGCAGGGTTCCTTGAAGTCCATTGCCGAGTTGCAAGAGGAGCACGCCGGTGAACAGCGCCCACATCGAAAGAAGGGGAGAGGTAATCGCCGGCTGCGATGTCGTCTGTTCCATGTGCATCGCCTTTACGCACAATTCGTCTGTTCGACGAAACCGATATGGCCGAGGCAATTTAGCACCTATGCGCTAAACGCGTCGCGTGCCCTTCGGTTCATCGCCACAGAATTGTGAGGGAATTGCCTGGTTCCTATAAAGACGTGCTCTGAAGCTCCACGAGCTGTTCGGCGGGGATGTGACACGCCATGTAGTGACCCGGTGAGATTTCCTTGAGGTCAGGGACCACGGTGTTGCAGGTTCCCTCGATTGCTCGGTGGCAACGGGTGTGGAACACACAACCCGGTGGTGGGTCCTTCGGGCTTGGGATCTCGCCGGTGAGCGGGATGCGATCTTCGGTGCTGCCGTCGACAGACGGGACCGCCGAGAGCAGTGCCTCGGTGTAGGGATGGTTCGGCCCGTCGAACAACTTGTCGGTGGTTGTGAGCTCTACGATCCGGCCGACGTACATCACAGCAACTCGGTCGGCGAGGTAGCGCACCACGCCAATGTCGTGGCTGATGAACAGATAACTAGTGCGCTCGGAACGTTGCAGCTGACCGAGGAGGTTGAGAATCGCTGCCTGGACCGACACGTCGAGTGCCGAGGTCGGCTCATCGCAGACCACCACGTCGGGGTCACCGGCGAATGCACGCGCAATCGCCACGCGTTGCTTGAGGCCGCCCGAAAGTTGACGGGGACGCATGTCAAGATGGTGTTCAGACAGTCGCATACCAGTGGCGACTTCTATTGCCTTCGCATCGGCTTCGGCGCCGGAGAGGCCGGTGAGCTTGGTGATCGAGCGGGTCAGGATCTGGCGGACCGTCCACGACCGGTTGAGCGCCGAGTCGGGGTTCTGGAACACCATCTGGAGCGCGCGGATTGACTCTTCGTTGCGATCGGTCGCTTTGGCAGCCATCGCATGATCTCGCAAGGTGATGGTGCCGCCCTCATCGGGGGCGTGCACACCGAGCATGGTCTTTGCCAACGTTGACTTGCCCGATCCGGATTCGCCTACCAAACCGAGGGTTTCGCCGTCGGCGAAGCCCATATCGATGCTGACGAGTGCCGGGATGTCGGCGCCTCGTTGTCGGAACGTTTTGGAGACATTGTGAACACCGATAACTTCTTCGGTTCCGGTGTCGTGGTTCCACTCGGTGTCCTTCGGGCCTGGCACGTCGCCGATCCGATCGGGGTGATGGCACATCGTGTGTCGGTCTTCGCCGATTTCCACACGGGGCGGGAATTCGGCCCGGCAAATATCGGTGACGATGGGGCAACGTGCAACGTAGACACACGTTGGGAGTTCGTCACCGATCGATGGCAAGTTGCCTGGGATCGCATATAGCTCGCGGTCGGTCTTGCGGATGCCCTTCCGAGGGATCGAATTCAATAGGCCAACGGTGTACGGGTGGTTCGGGGCGTCGAAGATATCTTCGACGTTGCCTTCTTCGACAATGCGTCCGGCGTACATCACGCCGACGCGGTCACACATCTTGCGGATCACGCCGAGGTTGTGCGCGATCAATAAGATCGCAGCACCGGTTTGCTCGCGAAGGTCCTTTACGAGGTCGAGGACCTCGGCCTCCACCGTTGCGTCGAGACCGGTGGTCGGCTCATCGAGCACGAGTAGTTGTGGATCCGAGGCCAAGGCCATGGCGATCACGACACGCTGCAACATGCCGCCTGAGAGTTGATGTGGGAAGCGTTCCATCACACTGCTGGGATCGGCGATGCGGACCATCTCGAGTGCCTTGCGGGCGCGTTCGATGGATTCGCCCTTAGGCACCCCGATGATCTGGAATGACTCGGCGACTTGGCGACCGATGCGGTGCACCGGGTTAACGGCTTGGACGGGGTCTTGGTAGACCATCGATGCGGTGACGGCCCGGAAGTCTCGAAGTTCTTTGTTCGACATCGCCGTGAGTTCGCGGCCAGCGGCGAGGACCTTGCCGCTGGTGATACGGCCATTGGATGGGAGGTATCGCAGGGCGGCATATGCGGTCGTTGATTTACCACAACCCGATTCACCAACCAGACCGTAGGCCTCGCCTGGACGAACATCGAAGGTGACGCCGCGGAGTACCTCGCGAGGAGTGCCTCGCACGATGTAGGACATATGCAGATCCTGCACGGAGAGCGCCGAGTCGGGAGTAACGACAGGGTCTTGTGGCCTCTGGACAGAGGGCTCCGAGATTGTCACGAAGAAACAGCTTTCTCGATCGAGTCAGCGATCAGGTTGACGGCGATCACGAGTGACGCGATGGCGAGTGCCGGGAAGATGGTGGGCCACCATACGCCCGAGACGATTCGCCCCCACTGGTTCGCAACGTCGATGCCCCAGTCGGCGAACGTGGGGTCGGCGCCGGTGATGCCCAGAAACGCAAGGGTGGCAAGGGTGAAGATCGCGTAACCGAGGCGGACAGTGAACTCCACGACGACGACTCCCAAAATGTTGGGCAGGATCTCTCGAACGACGATGAACAAACTGCTTTCACCGCGCATTTTGGCGGACGTGACGTAGTCGAGTTGGGCTTCGCTCAATGTCGCCGCCCGAACAGTACGCAGAACAGGAGGTGTGAACAGCACAGCCACCGTGCCGATGATGACGGGAGTGGAGGCGCCGAACGTGAAGACAATCACGATTGCCAAGAGAATTGCTGGAATCGAGAGAATAGCTTCGGCGATACGGCTCCAGATGTCGTCAAATAGGCCTTTGAAGTAGCCCGTTGCCATGCCCAGCAGAGATCCCATGATGAGAGCCAACAACGTGGCTGCGGGCGCAGCGATCATGATCGGCCGTGCGCCATGGATCACTCGCGAGTACACGTCTCGCCCGATGGGGTCGGTGCCGAACCAGAAATCTCCCGACGGAGGCTGACGAGTGGGTGCGCCGACGGCTCTGGGGTCCACGGAGGTGAACAGGCCGGGGACAATCGACGCGATGATCCAGAAGAGTAGGATCAACGCACCAATGATGAATCCCGGGCTCTTAAACAGAACAGCGAACTGTTCGCGACGGACTTGTTGACGGCTAGCCCCTGGAGCTTCGAGGGCCGGCACTGGGGCGGCGACAGCGTCGTCGACGATCTTGTTTTGAGGGTCATCTGCCGGACTGGATTGCCCTGGCGGGAGAGTGGTCGTCATGGCTATGCCTCCTCGACGAGTCGAGCTCGGGGGTTCATCCAACCGATGATCAGGTCGGCTCCCAGGGTCGCAACCATGTAGATGAGCGCAACCGTGATAACCCCGGCGCGCAGTACCGGGAAATCGGCGCTTTGGACCGCGTCGATGATGAGACGTCCGAGGCCCGGGTAGTTGAACACAATCTCAAGCCCAATCATGCCGCCGAACATGTAGCCGAGTTGGGTTGCCAGAACCGCCACCGTCGGTTGGAGGGCATTGCGCAAGATGTGCTTGCGGAACACGGTGGTTGTTGGGAGCCCCTTCATAAAGGCGGTTCGGGCATAGTCAGAGTCGAGCGCCGTAATGACGCCCTCTCGAGTCACGCGAGCAATGTAGCCGAAGTACACGAACAGAATTGCGACCACGGGGAGAAGCAGGTGATTGAGTTGGGTCAGGATCCCGGGGTCCTGAAGTACGCCGCGCACTCGCTCCGGTGGCGCTGAAGCGTTGACTTTAAAGAAGTCAAAAGGCACCGCAAGTAGCGCGAGCAAAAGGATGCCGGCAACGAATTCGGGCATCGACGAAAGGGCTAGTCCGGTGTTCACGATCGTGCGGTCGATTAAGGAGTCCTTTTTGTACGCGGCGATCGCGCCCCCCGCAACCGAGAGCGGGATCACCACCACCAACGCCAACGAGACGAGCTTGAAGGAATTCCACAGCGAGGCCCGCACGAGTCCAACGACACTTTCGCCCGGTTTAGTGAAGGCGTCCCCGAAGTCAAGGGTGAATACCCCGACGAAGGTCTTGCGTAGTTGTTCGGGGATGGAGTCGTTGAGTCCGAGCGACTCGGTTACCTGGGCTAGGCGCTCGGGTGACGCGGTGCCACCGGCGATCTTTCGGGCTGGATCCCCTGGGGCAATGTTGGGAATCAAGGTGACGATCACAATGATTATCAGCAATGTCACAAAGGACAGAAGTAGCCTTCGTGCGAAGAATGACATATGGAGAAAGAATCTTTCAGGTAAAGGTCGCTTACCTTGCTCGACCGATGGAGATTGCCATGAACCGCATCGGCGGCGGGGCCAGGAACTGACCGCCGCCGCCGAGCGGACCGCAACTTTGGTACGGCGCTAGGAGCACCGCTATTCGTTAGGAGGTGAAGCCTGCGTTTTGCAGCTGCAAGTGACCGAGGGCCGTTACCTGGAGTCCCGCGACGTCGTCAGCGTGACCGCTGAGGTAGTCGAAGAACGCTGGGTACAGCGCGGGTGCGTCGTTGTGCAGAAGCTCCTGGATGGCATTGACCGCCTCGGTCTGAGCCGCCACGTCGACCGCACCCTGGTATTGGGTGACAAGGCCATCGAACTCTGCTGAGGCGTAGTTCGACGAGTTCCAGTCGCCATCGGTCTGGAGCGCACGGGTCAAGAAGATGTCTGGAACCGGGCGATGACCGTAGTCGACGAAGCCGACCGGCGATGATGCACCACATGGACGGGTTGGGCCACCGGTGTCGGGCTGAGCGCCCCACTCGGCGCCTGCGCACCAGAATTCACCGTAGAAGTCGGAGTTCGCAGTGACACGAACTTCGAAGTCGAATCCAGCTTCGGCGGCTTGCTGTTGCACGATGGCTGCGTAGTCGGGGATCTCGCCGAGGTCACCGGTATCGAAGATCGTTGAGATGCCGTCTGCATAGCCAGCATCGGAGAGAAGCTGCTGGGCCATCTCGATGTCTTGGGTGCGCTGTGGCACAGCTGACTCGTCGAAGAACGGCAGGGTCGGGTGGATCGGGTGATCGTTACCAACGAGCGCTGCGCCCTGATAGAGCGTGTCCACGATCTGCTCGCGATCGAGTGCGTAGGCAAGTGCCTGGCGCACACGGCTATCGGTGAATGGGCCACCTTCTGGCAACTGGGTGTTGAACCAGAGTTGACGGTGGTTTGCCGACGGTGGGCGCAAGACGTTGAAGTTGTCGGCGCCAAGCAAGGCTCCACCGTCGATGACGGAGAAGTCTTGAATGACCGAGATTTCGCCAGCCTGCATAGCGGCTACGCGAGTAGCAGGAGTGTCGAAGCCCAAGAGGGTGACCGTGTCGAAGTTGACCGCGCCGCCCCACCAGTTCGGGTTCGGAACGAACGTGGACTCGAAGGTTGTGGCGTTGAAGCTGTCGAGCATCCATGCGCCGGTAC
The DNA here is from genome assembly GCA_964445255.1 of uncultured Acidimicrobiales bacterium. GTDB lineage: Bacteria > Actinomycetota > Acidimicrobiia > Acidimicrobiales > SHLQ01 > SHLQ01. The sequence goes on along the minus strand of CAYUKM010000023.1, from coordinate 2,746 downwards.
CTGTCGGACGGGCGTCGAGGGTCGTGCCGTCTTCGTAATCGACAGGAGTGATCACCGACTGTGGGTTGAACAACGACATCAGAACCGGCAAGTTGCCGTTTGCCGCATCGAGGTTAAATACAGCGGTGAGATCGTCGGGGGTTTCGACACCTCCCTCGGAGACGACGCCCGCTAGACCTGCGCCAGCGACGACCATGCGGTCGACGGTTGCCGCGACGTCGGCGGAGGTGAACGCCGAACCATCGTGCCAGGTGACGCCTTCACGGAGGTTGAAGGTCCATACGGTGCCGTCGTCGTTCGGCGACCAATCGGTTGCGAGTGCGGTAGCGCCAATGTTGCCATCGTCGCCGAGGCCTACCAGGTACTCAAAGCTCTGCGAAACAACGGCGTAGGTTCCAAGGTCGAGCATGTTCACTGGGTCGAGACCCGAGTTCGCATCGCCAACCTGGATGCCGGCGCGAAGGTCTCCACCTTGGACGACGCCAGCCGCAGCTGCGTCGCCTGCGCCGGTGGAAGTCTCGTCGCCGCCACCGCATGCAGCGATTACGGCTGCCATGGTCGGAGCGCTCAGGCCAAGGATTACGCCTCGCTTCGTGAAGTTACGACGGCTGATCTTGCCGGCCGCGTAATGCTCCATCAGGTCCAACTCAAGCGGAGTGGCGTTCCGCCGTAGTCGATCAAACTGCTTGTAATTCATAATACTTGCTTCCCCTCAATGGACACCCGTTTCTTGGCGCCCGTGGTTGCGATCTAGATGGTGAGCCAACCCACGACGCGAGCCAGTTGATGGCATGCCTGAAACAACCCCTAGTGATTTCCGACACACTAGCCGTGTTAGACGTTCTAATCCAGGCGGACAAGCCTGAACACGTTACGAAATGCCGAGTAGCGAGAGCACGGTCGGCGGAGGACTCGGATCGCCCTCCGACAGCATGTGCGCACGCTCGATGTTCACAATGCTGAAGTGCGGATCGATCCACGCCGTCCAGGGGCCGTCGGCCAGCGCTGCTGGGTTACCCTTAGCTGCGACTATTGCTTCAAAATAGTTCCTCAGTCCGACGACTTCTTCGGTACCACCTATGGGGCCATGGGATGGCACGAAGATCTCTCCCCAGCCCAGCATCTGGTCGAGGGTTTCGATCCAGCGCGGGAAGTCCGCTTCGTAGCCAAGCGGGGTTACGCCAAAGGTTGCGGCCGAACCTGCGAAAACCACGTTTGCACCGGGAACTTGGACGACCAAGCTCTCAAACTGCGGACCCGAAACCGGCACGGCGATCGATGCCGGACAGAGGTGGGCGGCTTCGGCGACGGTATGGCTAACGGGGCGTGTTGTGACCTCTGCGAAGTCAAGATCCGGGTGGAGGCGCTGCCAAATCGCCGGATCGGCCGGTTGGTCGAGATGGTGGGAGCACTGTGCGGAGCCATACACACCCGCAAGTGGGAAGGCCGCGCCGCCCCCAACCACGTCGATGTGGGAGCTTGTGTACAGGAGGCGGCGAACCGGGATCTCTGTGAGGGCCCTGAGTGCATCGGCGAAGGGTGCGACCGCCGCCGGGCTCGGGCCCGCGTCGACCACCGTCAACCCGTCGCCCGCGATCACGACCCCCGAGTTCGTTGCACTGTTGGAACGCTCATCGACCAACCATGCGTGCACGCCAGCTGCGATCGGAACGAGTTCGCCAGTCATGGTCGCCACGGTAGCGAGACTGCTAGCTGACGCATCGAAGGACGCTAAACATCGAGTAGCTGTGACCGACGAATTTGGTAACACGATCGCAACACGATGACGAGAGATGTTACAATCGTCTTGAATAGGAGGCGATGCAACCCATGTCTCTGGCGGATTCGGTAACGAAAATGACTCTCGAGAAAGTACATCCAGGTGGGTACTTCTGGAAGGTTGCGCGAAGCGACCGCGACCAGCTAGTACGTCGACTGGCGACCCGCGGGCGTCGGCTGTCTGTTATCGCCCATTCCGCGCTTGAAGCAAAGCAATTTGCCGAGCGTCTGACGCTCTCGGGTCTTCCGGTGCTCTTGGCCGTGGATCCATCTCGCACGGAGTTAGTGGCGGCAGAAAGCGACAGCATCACTTGCAACATTGTCGTTACGCACGAATTCGCAGTTGGAAACGGCCCCCTCGAGGTCTCACTGGCAGTTCATTTGCGACCAGCGAGTTCGATTCGTGACTACTCGCGCCGCGTTAGTGCGGTTCAGGCAGCCGCGCACATCAGCTTTGTTACCCCCGAGGATGAATCCCGAGCCGCAACCTTGCTCGCCAGTCTCACCAGGGATCAGGTTGGCGAGGACGTCATTGACGTGACGCTTGAAGAGGTCATCGACTTGACCGATAGGGACTCTGAAGTGGTCGCATCGATCGCAAACTCGCGTCGTCGTGGCCGATCGAGTCGTCGCAACCAGCGCTAAACCGCACCGACAAAAGCGCTGTAGCTGGACTCGATTGCCACAACTCACGCTCTACTGCGGCCATGCTGGAGCTAATGGGAATTACTGACACAGCGCCTGAACGCGTCACGATTCCGTGGCTGATACGTTTTCTCTACCGATCCTGGCACGACGATCGTGTTTCGGGCCTCGCTGCAGAGATTGGCTTCTTTGCCTTGCTCAGTCTCTTCCCGCTCCTGCTCGTCTCGTCTGCGACGCTCGGGTTTTTCGGCTCGATCCTCGGTCGCGACTTGGCAGCGTCAGTCGAAGGGCAGGTGACCGAGTGGTCGGCACAGCTCTTTGG
>CAYUKM010000022.1:0-28398 GCA_964445255.1 uncultured Acidimicrobiales bacterium | reverse complement strand
GGAGTGTCACAGTGCGCGCAGCGTTGTGCGTTGCCGGCTCGAATCTGATCTTCGAGATCTTGATCTCTCTTGGCTTGCTGATCTTCCAGTTCCAGTACACCGTCTAAGAGATTGCGACGCTTCTTCGACTGAAAAGCGACGCCATCACTGGTAGCACGCGACTCGCCAGTCGCAGCATCGAACAGTTCGGACTCAATGGAGTCCCCTTTGCCGTCGTCACCGAGTATCCGTTGTTCGACTAACTCGAATCGCCCATCGGGGCTGACGGACCTCGACGGCTCATAGTCAAAGTGGACGGCCCACTGCTCGGGGGTGAGCTCTTGGAGCGTCGTCAGATCGACGACGTGAATCTTCGTTTCGTAGAAGGTCATCACTCCGACTCTTCGCTGACTCTCCGGATCAAGGTTTTTCGAATCGATGATAAGTAGGCCGGATTCGAAGTCGAGAAATGGCCGCCGAAGCATCCATCCGGGATCGGCCACGAGCCTGAAGTCTCCATGCTCGGACACCTCGGGATGGTCAGGTTCGCAGCAAAGGATCCGCACGGCCACAGAATACAACGACAAAATCCCCCGCCAGAGGCGAGGGATTTGTTGTGCGCGAGGAGGGACTTGAACCCTCACGTCCGTTAGGACACAGGCACCTTAAGCCTGCGCGTCTGCCAATTCCGCCACTCGCGCGAGTGGCTTGATAGTCGCTATCAAGTTCGATCCAAGTGTCCTTGGACCGGCTCACATGGTACTCGCCAAAGTCCATTGTCACACCCCACCACCGAGGTGTGGCCAGGACAGGACAGGACCATTACTCGTCGTTGCTGAACTGGTCGAGCACGACCGTCATCGCTGCCAGGTCGAGGGAGCCATCTGGCTCCAAACCTGCGCTGCTCAAGTTCTCGCCGAACCACAGGTCGTGGTGCAAGGTCACCAAGGGGGCTAGTGCAGCTTCGCCAAAGACGATGCTCTCTGCCTCGGCGTAATCAAGTTGGCGCTCTTCGCCGTCGAACTCACGGCGAGCTTCGGCCAACACCTCGTCGAGGCGCTCGATCGAAATGCCGGTGATGTTGTCGGGGCCATTGGTTCCAAACATGGCTGCAAGGTCCGACTCTCGAGATGGAGACGTCGAGACGGTGCCAAAGCGGAACAATCCCAACTCGCCATTGGCTGCCAAGGTGCCGTACTCCTCGGGATCATGGCCAACGGCAGTGGCGTCCAAACCAATCTCTTGGAGCGCCTCGGCGATCGCCGACGCAAGCTGCGCCTCGGCCGAGACCTCGGATTCCTCGCCTGCGTCTACGTCGTTGGAGTCCTGCGGAGCACTGTCAAGGAAAAAGTCAACGGTAAGCGGCACATCTCGGTTAGCGGAAGCTTCGATCAGTAGGCGAGCTTCGTCCAGATTCTGCTCACATGGTCCGCCACAGGCGTCAGCTACCAGTTCACCGTTGGGAGCGGGGGCGAAGCCATCCATGAGACTGAGATCTGGGAAGAACTCGTCTCGGATCGCCTCACGATCGATGGTGTGAAGGATCGCCTGACGCACCAACGGGTCATCGAGGGGCGCCTCACTCGCATCCATCGCAAAAAAGACATGAACCCCGCGATCCGAGGTACTGTGCTCGATGCCCGGAAGCGTCACCTCGGATTCGAGCCCTACGCCAAGGTCGACTTCGCCAGCTTCCAACAAGGAGCCTTCGGGGTCCCAGAACAACTCAATTGCAGAAATCTCGCCAGGAATCTCTTCGCCCTGCATGCGAATCCCGTCTTCCCACAGTGCAACCGGCTGGAACACCGAGGACGAAGTGAGCGGGAACTCGCCAGCCTCGACGTCAGGTCGGGCATCATCGGCGGGCACGACACCAAAGATCACACCGGCAAGGATTTCGGCGAGGTCTGCAAACGGGGTGGTCAAGACGAGCTCAACTTCGTTCTCACTAACGGCACGGATCCCGGGGACTTCGGTTACGCCAGTCGCAGGGTCACCTGCGTCCAGCCAACCATCGATCGCCCACAAACTCGGTCCGCTCAGCGAGCTCACTCCCTGAGCCGCAATCCGGTTGAGGCTGGCAACAACGTCGTCCGCGGTGATGCGCTCACCGTTGCTGTACTCGTGGGCCCCGAGAGTGAAGGTCCAGGTCAATCGGTCGCCACTCACTCGCCAGGTGTCGGCCAACGCAGGAGCGGCAAGTCCGGTGTTCGAGTCGATTTGGGTCAGACCATCGGTCATCACATCGGCGACAAGTACTGCGATCGGGTCGGTTTCGTCGACCGCGTGAGGCTCGACAAACTCAAGCCTTGTCACCCCTACACGTAGGGTGACCGGCTCATCGACGAACGCAATCGCGTCAGGAAGCGTCGTAGTAGACGACTCGAGATCCGCAAGCGTGGACGTTGTCTGCTCGCCAGCGTCACCACTTTCTCCGGCTCGCTCGCCCGAACCGGAGCATGCAGCGGTTAAAAGGGCCAGGCCAAAAACCATGGCAGCCAGTCGAGCCGGCCAAGAAAAACTGCGTAGAGCGACGCTGCACACAGACTCCTCGTCGGATTAGGAAGCCGATTTGTGAGTCGTTGGGCCTATATCCCCCGATTTTTTGACTAGCTGAAGTCAAACAGAAGTGCGAGTGCCACCGTCGTGAAGGAAAAGGCGGTCGCAACCAGAATGGTGATGCGGTTGAGGTTCTGCTCTACCACCGTCGAACCCGCTGATGTCGCTCCCAAGCCGCCACCAAACATGTCGGAGAGACCACCGCCACGTCCGCTGTGCAACAGCACGAGGAAGATAAGCCCGAAACTCAAGAGAATGTGGATTACGAGGACAAACCAGAACATTGGCACTCCTAAAGACCTGTTCCTAGTTTAACGCAGACGGTACTGAATACATGCCGCGAAGTCTTCGGGGGCCAACGATGCCCCACCGATGAGCGCACCGTCGATATCGGGCTGAGCCATGATGTCAGCAGCGATCCCCAGATTCACCGATCCGCCGTACTGGATTCGCAGCGCATCGGCGGTCTCAGCCTTGTACAAATCGCCCACGGTGGAGCGGATGAGTGCGGCTACCTCCTGGGCATCCTCTGGGCTAGCGGTGACACCCGTTCCGATCGCCCAGATCGGCTCGTAGGCGATGACCATCTCGGCTACCTTGTCGGCCTTCACGCCCGCGAGACATTCGGTCACTTGGGTAACGATGTGATCGGGCATCTCGCCAGCTTCTCGCTGCTCGAGGGTCTCACCGACGGCCATGATCGGCGTCATGTTGTGCTTAAAGACCAGCTTGATCTTCTTGTTGACCTGTTCGTTGGTTTCACCGAAATGCTGGCGTCGTTCGCTATGGCCACAGATCACGTACGACACGTAGAGTTTCTCGAGCATCGCCGCCGAGATCTCACCGGTGTAAGCCCCACTGACCTCCTGGTGGCAGTTCTGGGCGCCGAGAGCGATCGGGATCTTGTCGCTTTCAAGCAGCGTCTGCACCGACCGAAGGTTGGTGAATGGCGGGTGGATGGAGATATCGACAGCTTTGATGTCGTCTTTGGTCAATGCGTACGACAGTTTCTGAACCATTTGAATCGCTTCAAAGTGGTCGTGGTTCATCTTCCAGTTACCACTCATCAACGGCTTGCGGGTCATCATGTATCTCTTTTCTGCGTTCTCACGGGTTGACTCTACGGGCGCCCGGCGCTAGCCGCGCAAGGCAGCGAGGCCCGGCAGGTCGCCGCTCTCAATCAATTCGAGCGATGCGCCGCCACCGGTCGACACGTGGTCGACATCGCCATCAAATCCGAACTGCTTAGCCGCAGCTGCGCTATCGCCGCCGCCGATCACCGTGAATGCAGAAGTTTCAGCCATCGCCGCAGCAATGTGTTTGGTTCCGGCCTCGAAACGAGGGTCCTCAAACACGCCGACCGGGCCGTTCCACAACACGGTCTGGGCACCGGCGATGATCTCGCCGTATTCGGCTGCTGTTCCTGGGCCAATATCGACGGCGTCCCAGCCATCGGGGACGTTTTGGCCGATCTGGCGAACCTCTCCCCCAGCTGCGGGGTTGAATAGTTCGCCGCCAGGTCCGAGTGCGGTGAGGTCGCTTGGTAGCACGATCCTGTCGGTGCTATCGAGCAAGCCCTTGCTGTAATCGATCATCGACTCTTCCAGAAGGGACTCGCCAACTGAAAGGCCCTGGGCCTTGAAGAAGGTGTATGACATGCCGCCACCGATGAGCAATTTGTCGACCCGCGGCAACAAGCACTCGATGATCGCGACCTTGTCGCTGACCTTGGATCCACCCATGATCGCCACGAACGGCTTGCGGGCGTTATCACGCACACCGAGAAGGATCTCGACCTCTTTGGAGAGCAAGCGACCAGCCGCCGATGGCAAATACTGCGGCGGCCCCACGATCGACGCGTGCTCCCGATGCGAGGCGCCAAAGGCATCGTTGACGTACATGTCCTGACCTTGGATCAGCTTCTGCACGAAGGCGGGATCATTCCCGGGTTCACCCGGGTCGAAACGAAGGTTCTCGAGCAACGTGATTCCGGGAAGCAACGAGTCAAGGCGTTCTCGAACTGGCGCAATGTCGTACTTCGGGTTCGGCTTGCCCTTCGGACGACCGAGGTGGCTCATAGCCGTTACCTCAGCACCGCCGTCGAGGAGGTACTTCAGCGTCGGCAGCGCCGCTTTGATACGCAGGTCGTCGGTGATCTCACCATCGACGCAAGGGACGTTGAAATCGGTTCGAACAAGCACACGCTTGCCGGCGACATCACCCAGATCTTCGAGGACTGGAACAGACACTGTGGGGTTTCCTCCGTTTGGCCAAAATCACAGCGTGCGCAGACCCCAAATGGAGACTGCGCACGCCGTTCTTTGCGATCCTGGGATCTACTTCTTCTTTGCCTTCTTAGCAGCTGGCTTCTTGGCCGCTGCCTTTTTCGCCGCAGCCTTCTTGGCTGGCTTCTTGCCAAGCTTCTTCTTGCGCTTGCCAACGATCTCAGTGAGGTCGACGAGGCGGGACGAGTAACCCATCTCGTTGTCGTACCAGCCGGAGATCTTGACCAGCGTGCCCATGCTCATGGTGAGGCCCGAGTCAAAGATGCATGAATCGGTACGCCCAACAATGTCGGACGACACCAACGGCTCAGTGCTGTAGTCGAGCACGTTCTTCAGTGGGCCCTTGGCTGCAGCCTCCTTGAAGGCAGCATTGACCTGCTCGACGGTCGCTGGCTTTTTGAGCACGGCGGTGAAGTCGGTAAGCGAACCATCTGGAATCGGTACTCGGAGCGCCATACCGTCGAGCTTGCCGGCCATCTTCGTAAGCACCAGACCGGTTGCACGAGCTGCGCCAGTAGTGGTCGGAATGACGTTGACCGCAGCGGCCCGAGCACGACGAATATCCCGGTGTGGGGCGTCGACGATGTTTTGATCGCCGGTGTAGCCGTGCACGGTGGTCATGAGACCCTCGGCGACGCCGAACTTGTCGTCGAGGACCTTCACCATTGGCACGAAGCAGTTCGTGGTGCATGAGGCGTTGGACATGATGTGATGGCGGTCCGGGTCGTAGGTGTCGTCGTTCACGCCCACCACGAACGTGGCGTGACAGGTCGCAGGAGCCGAGATGAGCACCTTCTTCGCGCCAGCGCGAATGTGAGCGCCTGCCTTTTCCTCGGAGTTGAAGACACCGGTCGACTCGACGACCACATCAATCTTGAGTTCGCCCCAAGGCAAGTCCTCTGGATTGCGCTCACAGAGAACTTTGATGCGATCACCATCGATGCGAAGTTCGGACTTACCCGAGGAGACCTTGCCGGGGTACCGACCATGCACCGAGTCTCTCTGGAGAAGTGCGGCCATCTGATCGATGGATCCAAGATCGTTGACAGCGACGAAGTCGATGTCGGCTCCGGACGCCTTTGCGGCACGGAGGTAGTTTCGGCCGATGCGCCCGAAACCGTTAATTGCTACTCGAACGGTCATGTTGATGGATCCTTTCGGAGATGTCCACAGATCGTTCTAGCGCGCTCCGGCTACGAAGTGTCGGGTATTCCCTCTTTGTTTCGATGAAAGGATCAAAGAACGCAGAGCTTAGCTATCGATAAAACAGATAGAGGCCCTCACCGTCGGTGAAATTCAACCTGAAGTCGAGGCCTTTTCAACGTCTCGGTGAGTCACGTTCGGAGTGTGACCCAAGCGTCGGAGCATCTCTGAGGTGGCCTCGGCGATCGCAACGGATCGATGCTGACCACCGGTGCAGCCGAACGCGATGGTGAGATAGCTCTTGCCCTCCTGCACGTATGCGGGCAACAGGAGGCCCAACATACGCTCGAGCCGCTCAAGAAACGCTCCTGTCAACGGCTGGGCTAACACGTAGTCGCTTACCGGTGCATCGAGGCCTGTGAGCGGCCGAAGCTCTTCGACCCAATGCGGGTTGGGAAGGAATCGACAATCCAGCACGAGGTCAACATCGATCGGCATCCCGTGTTTGTATCCGAAGGACACGACCTGGGTGCTCATCCCGCCGGTCGGTGACTCGGTGCCGAACAGATCGACAAGCCGGTCGCGTAGTTCATGCACGTTGAGATCAGATGTATCGATAACGACGTCGGCTTCGGCCTTGACCGCTTCGAGCGCTGTACGTTCACCCTCGATAGCTTCGGTGAGGCCCGTATCCCCAAAGGGATGTCGCCGGCGAGTGGACTCGTAGCGTCGAACCAGAGTCGTTGTGGAAGCCTCGAGGTACAGGATCCGCAGTCGGGGACCGCTAGCACGCAGATCGGCGATCGCTCCGAGCAACTCGTCAACGTTGGCGCCACCTGGCACCGCTAGTGCAACGTTGCCGGTGGTCGAGCCAGGCGCATCGGCCAACTCGCCGACCTTGGGAATCAGCGATGGGGGCAGGTTGTCGATGACAAACCATCCCAGGTCCTCCAGGACGTTCGCCGCATGTGATCGCCCGGCGCCCGAGTTTCCGGTAACGACAAGGAACTCACTCACGACGCAACCCTATAGCCCTTCATCGACGCTCGCTTACAAGAACAAGTAGACGCGGAATCGCGGCCGCCGCGGCATAAGCCGGCGACTTGTCTCGGAACCCCTGCGGGGGTGCAGGTTCGTGCATCTCTACGAGAAACAACCCCTCAGCGGCCATCGCGTTGACGTATCGAGAAAGTGGCCGATGCACAAACGGGATGAAGACGTCCTTGTGGACCTCCTCGACTTGGGAGGATTCAACCAAATACGGGCCCAGCCTCCAGTACTGCTCAGGCGGGTCGACCGTGTGGTCATCGATCCAGCCCGAACCTGGCGTTTGCAGCAACGGATGATTGAGAAAGAACACGAACCGACCTCCGGGCTTGAGGACCCGCGCCACTTCCGCGATCGCCGGAACGAGTGGATCGATATGTTCGAAGACCAGGCACGCCACCGCGGCATCAAAGCTGGCCGTAGCAGCCGGAATTGCCGACGCATCTCCTAGGACGAACTGCGGACCGCCACCGCGCTCCGATGCCCGAGCGATCAGCTCGGTGGTGGGATCGAATCCGATGACCGTGCCCGCTCCCTGCACGACCCGTCGAGCGACCTGCCCCTCACCGGTTCCGATATCGAGCACTCGATCAAACCCGGAAAGCAACTGGCCTGCAAGTGGGAGAATCTGCTCCTCGTACTCGGGGTCGACCCCCTGGGTAAAGCCCTGATCCCACCAATCCGCGTGGGACTCCCAAAGCCCGTCGACGTCGACCACTAGGTCAACCTTCGTCGTCGGCACTCACCGGAGACGAGACGAGGAGCAGGGGGCTGTCCTCCATGGTGACGAACACTCCCGCGTCGCCTTCATGTAACGCGGCCGGTGGATCCGCCAGAGAGGTGCGACTGACGACAGCACTAGTCCGGGTGTCGACCTCGATAAGTGATTGGCCCGCACGCAACCCGACCCAGACCGAGTTTCCAGCGACGACCGCGTCGATCGGATCACGCCCTACCGGCACCGTGACCAACACCTCGCCGCTCACCGGGTCGACCCTGCGCAGGGCGCCGTCGGCAGCTGACAAGGCCCACAGGGTGTCAGGCCCGGCGGTGACGCTCACGATCACTTCTCCTAGATCGAAGGCCTGAACGGTGAAGTCTGCAGTGTTTATTCGGTATACGAGGCCGTCTTCGCCGAGGGCCCAGACGGACCCGGCTCCGATAGCCATGTCAACGACGATGCTCGGCACCGAGATGCTGTTCGTGACCACACCGTCAGATTTGTCGACCCGGGCCACCTGGCCTCGTTCTTCGTTGTACGTCCAGTAACCGCGCTCCTCTTCGGCCAGGAAGCGTGCTGGGCCGTAGTCGACGAAAGTCGGTGCCGCATCGTTGGCCAATGTCAGCACGCCGATGCCGGTGGCTTCGGTGCTGATCCATGCTCGGTTCCGCGAGATGAACAGACCAGTGGGGCTTCCACCGAGCTCACCGGTCTCGGTAATTGGACCGTCGGAACCTTCTCCCCACACGGCATAGCTTCCCGACTCGTCTACGGCAACGAGCCGGCCGTCCTGCTCGTCGACAAAGGTCGGTGTGAACGGCGCCGAGATCGCCGAGACCCGACCGGGCGGCAACTCGAGGACCAACGCACTTGCGTCAGCGAGCTGTTGTTCTAGCTCAGCGTTCTCCTCTCGGAGGTCCTCGATCTGATTCTCGATTAGTTGGTCAAGCTCGTCACCTTCTGCAAGCACATCTTCGTCGCTATCAACAATCGGGGGTTCAGTCGTTGCTGCTAGGTCCGTTCGCAACTCGCTTACCGTCGAACGCTCCCGCAACCACAGTGCGCCGAGCAACCCACATAGCACCGCAAGAATGGTCGCCAGAGCGAGGAGGATAGGCCCGGTTCGACGACGGAAGGGGTCATCGATCAGCTCGGCGTACGGTATGCCCTCGACTTCGGGTAGTTCTTCATCTTCTTCGTCGAATGAGCGGGGTGTGAATACCGGATCTGGGTTGTACGTGAGCCCAAGGATGCCGTTGCGAACACCGACTGGGCTATCGGCGATCTGCGGCTCAGCTGGAGTCCCGATGTCATCGATGACCGCCGCATCACCGGCTTCGTCGTCATTAGAATTGATCATCGGGGTATCGACGCTGTCGCCATCGGGACGCAAATCAAACATGATCGGCTCGGTCGACGAGGACGGAGACGAACCGGTGACCGCTGCGTCTGGAACGGGAGCTTTCGAGACCGAACTCCACGCAACGCGCTGTCGAGCGAGTGTGCGATTGGTTTCGATTTCGTCTCTGAGGTCGATCGTTGGCCAGCCACCTATCGAACTGTCGGCCCGTTCAACATCGTCTGCAGCATCGATCGCCAACTCCCGGTGTACGGCGTCGTCTGCCACCTCGACCGCCGGCGGCTCAATCTCAACATCGTCTTCAGCCTCGACCTCGTCGGCCTTGTCTTCGACCTCAACATCAGCGTCAGAATCGACCTGGTCGGCCTCGTCTTCGACCTCGACATCAGCGTCGTCAGAGTCGAGCTCGACGTCAGCGCCGATGTCAACGCTGGACTCGCCATCATCGGCGGACGCGTCGAGTTCTGGCTCGTCGTCGCCAGCCAGGGCGACCTCTGGCTCCTCGTCGGTCGGCTGCAGACGAACGTCCTGTGGACCTCGGTGTTCATTGAGCGGTCGCGGCGGCGCCAACTGGTGCTGCAGGCCCTGCGACCCATCCGAAACAATGGAGGAGGCGTCAGCGGCACCCCAGCGGTTGGAACGCCTCCTGGGCTTGATTGACTCCTCCGGAGGGTGCCACTTGCCGTCACCGCCAATCCACCAACCCGGGCCACCCCACTGATCACTCATGGCCAACCTCTTCGCAAGGCCGGTCAGAAGGGCGCGCAGAACAATCCGGACGTGCGGAGAAGGTCCTGAGCGCTGGAGGGCACATATCCGCCTAAAGGGTAGTCGCGAACCGCGGGAATTTCCCCTTCGGAAACACGCTCTTCAGGTTGGCTTCAGCTACGCAAACCGAGGCCTAACTGCTGTGCAGATGCTCCCAGACGTTCTTTGCGACCGCTTCGGGAAGCCAACTCAGGCCGAGAAGCTCGTCCATGCTCGCCGCCTTGACGGCGCGAACACCACCAAACTCCTTGATTAGTCGGGCTTTCCGTGCGGGACCAAGCCCGGTGATGTCGTCGAGAGCGGACTTCGTCATTCGCTTACCGCGCAGCTGGCGGTGATACGTAATGGCGAAACGGTGAGACTCATCTCGTAACCGTTGCAAAAGGTAAAGGGCCTCGGACTGGCGAGGGATCCGAATTGCCTCGCTGCGCCCCGGAACGAACACTTCCTCGAACTGCTTCGCGAGCGAGACGATCGGTATCTCTTCTTCGAGACCGAGCTCCTCAAGGACAGCGAGCGATGCCGACAACTGCCCCTTGCCTCCATCGACCACGATCAGGTTGGGTGGGTAGGCGAACTTCCCCCGCTCCTCGATCGGTTTCTGACGGTCGAGCAAATAGCTGCGCAGCCGACGATCGAGCACCTCGGCCATAGCGGCGAAGTCGTTGTTTCCTTCCACCGTCTTGATCTTGAATCGGCGATAGTCAGACTTCTTTGGCAGACCGTCCTCGACGACCACCATCGACCCCACATAGTCCGTGCCTTGGATATGGCTCATGTCGTAGGCCTCGATGCGCAACGGCGGCTCGGGCAAATTCAAATAGTCCTGCAGCTCGTTGAGTGCCTTGGACCGACTGTTGTGATCCGAGGCTCGCTTTAGCCGGTGCCGGGTAAATGACTCCTGAGCGTTCCGTGTCACGGTCTCCAAAAGCGCCCGCTTGTCCCCACGCTGAGGCACCCGAAGCGAAACCTGAGAGCCCCGCAGTACACCGAGCCACGCCGCATAAAGTTCCGGATCGCTGCTGTCGACCGGAACGAGTACCTGTTTGGGGTACCCGACCGCGGGTTCTTCGGAGTACACACCCTCAAGAATCCGATCGATCAGCTCGGCCTCGTCCAACTCTTCAACCCGATCGATGATGAACCCCCGCCGCCCAACCACTCGACCACGACGAACAAAGAAGATCTGCACCGCGGTTTCGAGCTCATCCCCATGAGTGCCAATGACGTCGAAATCATCGGCACGACTGCCAACCATCTGTTGTTTCTCGATGGCCTTGCGGACCGAGCCCAGCTGATCTCGCAATCTCGCTGCATATTCAAACTCGTAGGCCTCGGCAGCAACCGCCATGCGCTGCTCCAACTCCTCGATTACCAAGTCGGTGTCACCATCGAGAAACGCGACGAGATCTTGGACGAGTTGTTGGTAGTCCTCAGGCGTGATCTCGCCAACGCAGGGCCCGGAGCACTTCTCGATGTGGAACAACAAGCAGGGCCGTCCCAGCTTGGCGTGGCGTTGCAACTTGTTGTCTGAGCACGTGCGAACGGGGAAGGTCCGAAGCAAGAGATCGAGCGTTTCTCTAATCGCGTAGGCGTGCCCAAACGGGCCGAAGTAGCGGTCCCCCTTGCGCTTCTTGCCACGCATGACCATCGCCCGCGGCCACTCACTGGATTCAGTGACAGCGAGAAAGGGGTAGCTCTTGTCATCTACCAGGCGAATGTTGAAACGAGGCCGATGCTGTTTGATCAGTGAGTACTCGAGCATGAGTGCTTCGAGCTCGTTGTCGACTTGGATCCACTCGACGGACTCAGCGGTTCTCACCATCGTGGCTGTCCGTAGCGGCAGGTTGTTCTGGAAATAGCTACCCACGCGGCTACGAAGACTCTTGGCTTTTCCGACGTAAATAATGCGCCCATCACGGTCGCGAAACTGATAGCTCCCGGGTGCATCGGGGATCGAACCTGACGGCGGACGCTCAACCACATCCATAACCTAACGGCAGCGCTACCACTGTGGGTTACCAACTCGGCCGCACTAGCGGCTAGCGTGTAAGTCGAATTGGCCTCGGGCGGCTGCAGGAGGATTTTTTCGTGAGCATGTTGCTCGTCGTACAAGCTGGCCATGACGGCACCGACCGTCGCGATTCACAGTTGCGTAGGTTCGCCGACGCAAGTGTTCTTGACCATGCGTTAAGTCGGCTTTCTGGGTATAGCGACGGCCCGTTAATCGTGTCCGTATCTGACCTGCCGATGGACGAAGAGGTCGAAGCGGTCGCAACCCAACATGGCGCGGCCATCGTAAAGGGTCCTTCCGACGATCTTTTGGCGCGGTTCGTCGAAGTCATTGCCGATTACCCGGCAGAACATTTGCTTCGGATCACCGCAGACTCCCCCTTCGTGGACCGCCATCTGGTGAGTGAGATCGCCCGTCACCATTTGGAGTCCGGCGCTGACTACACCTCCAACACGCTGCTTCGGACCTTCCCCCGCGGTCTCGAAGTCGAAGCGGTCCGGTCCGATGCCTTGCTCGACGCTGCCGAGCAAGCCAACGCTGAGGAACGAGCTGGCGTCACCACGTTCATTACCCGTCGACCAGCGACCTATGCGCTCAGCGCCGTCTTGGCCGCCGGTGACTACGAAGATCACGACTGGCGTTCAACCGATGCTTCATCGATCGGCCGCTTGACCGACCTGCTGAATGCGAGCGGCGGAGGCATGACAAGGCCTTGGAGCGACTACCTGCCGTTCGACAAGCCCGTTACGCCGGACGCCACGGTGCGCCTACGTGTGGCTCGTGAGAACGTCGTCGCGTCACTGGCGGGTCTCACCGACCCGATCGGACACCCACCTGAGCCATTCCCGCTCGGCGACGCCAGCCGTCGTTCATGGGGAGTCTGGTCTGACCATGAACTCATCGGGGCCATCACCGTCTCGGTACAGAACGGTTGGGGAACCCTTGCTGGGCACTTCGCTGCCGGCCTCGATCCTGCACTGGCCGAGGAGACCCTGCGCGCCGTGGACCGCCGTCTCCTCGGCGACGATCAGGTGCTTGCCCTCACCATCGACGGTTCCCGTATCCGCCAGTACCGGGACTAGCTCAGCGCACTACCAACCGGGACCGAATCGTCATTGTCCCGCAGCGGGTTAGAAGATCCTGCATCTTCGCCTAGCCAACAAGCTAGTAAGACAGTCGCCGCGCTGAGTGCGAGGAACTCCACGCCAAGCCCGCGGCCGATGAGCGAATGCTGAACCCCGAACAACGTGGGACCAAGAGCGATCGATCCGACGATCACGAGCGCCAGCAGGCCCGCCCGATCCTTGGTGAGGACGCCACGCCGGTGTGCGACGGCCAGAGGAATTACCAGTATCAGCGAGTCGTAGACCAGTAGATGTGGCGAAGCGACGACGGTTCCGATCGCTGCAGCAGCGGAGAGCACCTCAGGGTCATTCCCAAAGCGACGCTTCGCCATAACGAGCAGAACACCAGCGGCGAGCAGACCCAAGAGCCAAGATGCGACCGTAACCGCCGTCGGAGCCCCCGGCGTGAGTTGCTTTACGAACTCCGAGAACGAACCGGACTGCTGAGCCCACGCCGATTCGGCTTCGGTTCGTTGCACCATCGCCTCGAGGAAACTCTGCCATGGGCTGATGCCCCCAGCAAGCGTCGGGATCGATAGCACCGCACCGACAGCGGCCGCTATCGCGATGGACAAGCGATATCGCTTCGCCTGGAGTAGCCAAAGAAGGCCATATCCCAGAGCGAGCGGAGGTTTAAGTATGAGTAGACCGCCGAGCAAACCAGCCGCGACTACGTTTGCTTGCCGGTGAGCGACATGCCACGCGGCGAACAGGAGAAGTACAAACGCGCCGGTCTGACCGAGAGCCACGTTGAAGGCCATCATCGGGCTGATCGCAAGCGCCAGCGGGGCCCATCGCGGAAGCTCGAGGATCCGACAGGCCGGGATCAGCGCAATGAAACCAAACACGGTCCAGACGGCGAGCATGGTTCCGAACGGGAACAGTGCCAGGGGCTGCGCGAACCATCCAAATGTCGGAGTACTGATGAAGTGGGCGACGTTGTCGGTCTGGGCCCATTGGGGAAAGTACTCCTCAGTGAAGAATGCCGAGAACCCAGTCGTGTCGTAGGCGGCCGCATAGCCCTCAGAGGAAATGAGTGTCCCGCCAGCGTGGAAGACGCCAAAGTCAAGACCGAGGATCTCCATCTCGAGAGCTCCGACGATGACAGCGAGAAAGACCCCGATGCAAACGACGAAGAACCCAACGCTGTACGGGTGTCGTCGTAGCACGGTCCCACGCGACACTGCAGAGTTATTGCCGGAAATATCGGCAAGGTCCTCCAAAACGTCTGTCATCTATTACTGGTCGACAAAAATGCGTCGAACATGAAACGCGGTTCTAGGCCGAAAGCATCCTTGCGAGGAAGCGGCCAGTATGGCTTTCGGGGACTGATGCGAGCTCTTCGGGGGTGCCATACGCGAGCACCTTGCCACCACCGGAACCGCCTTCAGGACCTAAGTCGATGAGATAGTCGGCGGTCTTGATCACATCGAGGTTGTGCTCGATGACCACGACTGAGTTGCCTTGGTCGACCAAGCGACTAAGTACCGTCAGCAGGCGGCGGATGTCCTCGAAATGCAAGCCAGTCGTCGGCTCGTCGAGGATGTACATCGTGTGACCAGTCGACCGTTTGGCGAGCTCGGACGCAAGCTTCACTCGCTGAGCCTCGCCACCGGACAACGTTGGTGCTGGTTGACCAAGTCGCACATAGCCCAACCCGACGTCGACCAATGTCTGAAGATGACGAGCGATCGGCGGCTGGTTTGCGAAGAACTCAAGCGCCTCTTCGATCGGCATCGCGAGCACGTCGGCAATGTTCTTTCCCTTGAATATGATGTCGAGCGTGTCCCGGTTGTAGCGCTTGCCCTTGCACGCCTCACACGGCACGTAGACGTCGGGCAGGAAGTGCATCTCGATCTTGATCGTGCCGTCGCCCGAGCAGGCTTCGCAGCGCCCGCCCTTCACATTGAACGAGAAGCGACCGGGCAAATAGCCACGAACCTTGGCTTCATTGGTCTGGGCGAAGAGCTTGCGCACATGATCAAACACACCGGTGTACGTGGCGGGGTTCGAACGCGGGGTTCGCCCGATCGGGCTCTGGTCGATGGCAATGACCTTGTCGATGTGCTCGGTTCCCTCAACCTTCTTGTGCAACCCGGGCGGCATCTTCGACCCATAGATCTTCTGCATCAAGCTCGGGAGGAGAATCTGGTTCACCAGCGATGACTTGCCCGAACCCGACACACCCGTCACGCCAACGAAGAGGCCAAGAGGAATTTCGACATCGATGTTCTGCAGGTTGTTTTCCCGGGCGCCCCGTACCCAGATCGACTCGCCCTTGAGTTCCCGACGTTGCTCGGGGACAGGGATCGAACGTTTCCGGGCCAAGTACTGACCGGTTAACGATTTTTTGTTCTTCAGCAGCTGCTTGTAGGTGCCCGAGTGCACGATCTGACCACCGTGCTCCCCTGCCCCAGGTCCAATGTCGACAACGTGATCGGCGACTGCGATCGTCTCCTCGTCGTGCTCGACGACCAAGACGGTGTTGCCGAGTTCGCGGAGGCGAACGAGCGTCTCGATGAGGCGTTGATTGTCTCGCTGGTGCAACCCAATAGAGGGTTCATCGAGCACGTACAACACGCCCACAAGACCGCTACCTATCTGGCTCGCCAACCGAATGCGCTGTGCCTCTCCCCCCGCCAAGGTCGACGCGTTTCGGGACAGCGACAAATAGTCGAGACCGACATCGAGCAAGAAGCCCATCCGAGCGTTGATCTCCTTGACCACTTGCTCCGCGATCATCATGTCGCGTTCGTTTAGCTCGAGACCCGCCAAAGCTTTGGCTGCCTCACCGATCGACATCGAGCAGATGTCGTGAATGTTGTAGCCGTCGACGATCACGGCCAAGCTCAGCGGACTCAGACGGGCGCCATCGCACACCGGGCAATGCACAATGCGCATATAGCCCTCGATCTGTTCTCGTTGACTATCACTTTCGGACTCTTCATGACGCCTCTGCAGATACGGAATGGCGCCTTCGAACTTGGCGTCGTAGGTTCGCTGGCGTCCGAAGCGGTTCTTGTAGCGAACGGTGACACGCTGCTTCATCCCGCCGCGCATCAAGAGCTTGCGTTGTTGCTTCGTGAGCTTCTCCCAGGCCACGTCGGTTGGGATGTCCTTTTCCGCGCAGACCGCTTCGACGAGGCGGCTGAAGTAGCGACTTCGGCCACTCGACCACGGCGCGATGGCACCGTCGTCGATCGTCGCTTCGGGATCAGGGACCACCAATCGTTCGTCCACTTCAAAGACCGTGCCGAGGCCGTCGCAGTGGATGCATGCGCCGTAGGGCGAGTTGAACGAGAAGTTACGGGGTGCGATCTCGTCAAAGGACTTGCCGTCCGACGGGCGAGAGAGATGTTGGCTAAAGACGATGATCTCCGGTTCACCATCGGGATCATCGCGGCCCGGCATCACCTGAATCTCGGCGATTCCCTCGGCCAACGCCAGCGCGGTCTCCATCGATTCGGTCAAGCGACGGTCGATCCCGTCTCGCAGAACAAGTCGGTCGACAACGACCTGAATCGTGTGGGTCTCGTAACGCTCTAGGTCGAGTTCAACGTCGTCGAGATGCTCGAGTTCGATGGGTTCACCGTCGACGATCGCACGGGCAAAGCCTTGACCAGCCAGATCAGCGAGAAGCGTGTCGTAGGTGCCCTTTCGACCTCGTACTACGGGGGCCAGCACCTGGAAGCGGGTCCCCTCTTCCATCAACAGGATGCGATCCACGATCTGTTGGGGAGTCTGGCGTTCGAGTCGTTCGCCAGTTTCAGGATCGTGAGCGACACCGATGCGGGCGAACAGCAGACGCAAATAGTCGTAGACCTCGGTGACCGTGCCAACGGTGGAGCGAGGGTTGCGCGATGCCGTCTTTTGATCGATGGAGATCGCGGGTGAGAGGCCCTCGATGAAGTCGACGTCGGGCTTATCCATCTGGCCGAGGAACTGCCGTGCGTACGCACTCAGCGACTCGACATAGCGACGCTGCCCTTCTGCGTAGATTGTGTCGAACGCGAGCGAGGACTTACCTGACCCGGAAAGACCGGTGAATACGATGAGTTTGTCTCGCGGTAGGTCGAGGTCGACGTTGCGGAGGTTGTGTTCGCGTGCACCTTGCACGACCAAACGGTCAGCCATAATTCGGGGGGTTCACTCTCTGTATATCCAGCAACGGTTAGACCATCTCTCGCAGTTCGCGTTTGAGATCTTTGATCTCATCTCGTAGCCGGGCAGCGTATTCGAACTTCAACTCCCCTGACGCCTCGAGCATTTCCTCTTCCAACGTCCGGATGAGTTTCTCGAGGTCACTGCGCCCCATACCCTCGGCGTCGACGACTCGACGGTCGGCATCGCGAGACCGTTTGCGTTTACCCTCGCCCGGCACGGGCGCGGTTTCCGACGCCGGGCGCAGCATCGCCAAGATGTCGGTGATGGCCTTGCGCACGGTCTCCGGGTTGATGCCGTGCTCTTCGTTGTACGCCAGTTGCAGACCTCGGCGTCGCATCGTCTCGCTGATAGCTCGCTGCATGGAATCGGTCATCTTGTCGGCGTACATCACGACCTGCCCGTCGACATTTCGAGCCGCTCGGCCGATCATCTGAACCAACGAGGTTTCCGAGCGCAAGAAACCTTCTTTGTCCGCGTCGAGGATCGCGACGAGCGAAACCTCGGGAAGATCCAGTCCCTCTCGCAACAAGTTGATACCAACGAGGACATCGAACTCGCCCAAACGCAGGTCGCGAAGAATCTCGATGCGCTCGAGGGTGTCCACCTCGGAGTGCAGGTAGCGAACCCGCAGGCCCAATTCGAGCAGATAGTCGGTGAGATCTTCGGACATCTTCTTTGTGAGCGTCGTGACCAGCACGCGGTGATCGAGTTCGATTCGCTCGTTGATCATGGCTACCAGGTCGTCGATCTGACCCTTGGTGGGCTTGACGATCACTTCAGGGTCGACCAAGCCGGTCGGGCGAACGATTTGCTCGACCACCTGATCAGATACATCCAACTCGTAGTCGCCGGGCGTGGCCGACAGGAAAACAACCTGGTGGGTCGAAGCAAGCCACTCGTCGAAGCGCAGCGGCCGATTGTCGGCCGCCGACGGCAGCCGGAAGCCGTGCTCGATCAATACGTCCTTTCGGCTTCGATCGCCCGCGTACTGCCCGTGGAGCTGAGGAACTGCCACATGTGACTCGTCGAGCACCATCAAATAGTCATCGGGGAAATAGTCGAGGAGCGTGTATGGGCGGTCGCCGTAGCCGCGGCCATCGAGGTGCATCGAGTAGTTCTCGATGCCGTTGCAATAACCGACCTCAGCCATCATCTCCAGGTCGTACTGCGTACGCATACGTAAACGTTGCGCTTCGAGAAGCTTGCCCTCGTCTTCAAAGAGGGCGAGACGTTCCTGGAGCTCGTTCTCAATGCCGACGATGGCCGAACGCAACCGCTCCTCCGACGCCACATAGTGCGTCGCCGAGAAGATCGATACATCTTCAAGCTCGGCGACGCGCTCGCCAGTGAGCGGATCGATACGGGTGATCTGCTCGATCTCGTCGCCGAACATTTCGATACGAACAACGGTCTCGTCGTAGGCCGGATGTACTTCGATCGTGTCACCGCGCACCCGGAACTTTGCGCGGACCAGGTTCATGTCGTTGCGCTCGTATTGCATCTCGACAAGCGACCGCAGGATGTTCCGTTGATCGATCTCCTGACCCGACCGCAGGTGCAACAGCTGCGACTCATATTCCTCTGGAGCGCCGAGACCGTAGATGCACGACACCGAGGCGACGACGATCGTGTCTCGCCTAGTCAACAAGGAGCTAGTCGACGAGTGCCGTAAGCGATCGATCTCGTCGTTAACCGAGCTGTCCTTCTCGATATAGGTATCGCTCGACGGCATGTACGCCTCGGGTTGGTAATAGTCGTAATAGCTGACGAAGTACTCCACCCGGTTGTTGGGGAAGAACTCCCGCAACTCGTTCGCAAGCTGTGCCGCCAACGACTTGTTGGGCGCAATGACCAACGTGGGTCGCTGAACCTTCTCGATCGTCCAGGCGATCGTCGCGCTCTTACCCGAGCCCGTAATTCCGAGAAGCGTTTGAAACTTGTCACCTCGCTCGACGCCGTGGGCCAACGCCTCGATCGCCTTGGGCTGGTCGCCCGCAGGCTCAAAGTCGGTCACCATCTCGAAGGGGCGGTCGTCTTCAAACACGACCTCGACCGAACTCACTCGTCATCCCCCTCGCCGAACTCATTCGCAGCAGTGCCGCCAGCCTGCATCCATGCCCAACAACGGCCAACCTCGCCGCTCAGCGATTCGAGATCACCGTTGTTATCAATGACGAAGTCTGCTGCGGCCAGTCGTTCCTCTCGCGTTGCCTGCTTTGCCTGGCGCGCTCGAACCTCGTCCTCGTCGAGCCCGCGCGAATCGGCAACTCGGCGGACGGCCGTATCGGGAGCGGTGTCTACAACCACAATCCCCGCCCACGAATGCAGATCACGACTCGCGAGCAGTTGCCCACCGGGAAGGACCAAGAGTGGAATGTCATGCACGACTATCGCGTCACTTCCGCGCAGCTCGCTAAGGCGACGTTCGGTCTCCTTGGCCACGGCAGGGTGAACGATCGCGTTGAGCGCGTCAAGCTCCGCCTGGTCACCGAAGACGATCTCGGCGACCTTGGCACGGTCGAGTTCGCCGCTAGCGGTCACGATCACTGTTCCCCATCGCTCAACCATCATATCGAACACTTGTTTGCCAGGGGCTTGCATTTCGCGAACCATCGCGTCCGCATCGAGAATGGTCGCGCCTCGGCCGGCCAGCTGCGACGAAACCGTCGATTTGCCAGAACCGATTCCACCGGTGAGCCCATACTCCAACACCTGTCGAAGCGTACTGCGAAGACGTCGGGACTTCCGCCCGACAACCGCGGAAGTCGACAAGCGGCTCATGGAGTGCGAACACGTGCCGATAGTCCAAACGACCCAGTTTCTGTAACGACAGGCCTAATCCCCTCGATGGACGAACGAGACTTCACCTCGAAGATGACCCGGCGCGATGCCGAGCGCCTACGAACCGCGGGCGCTGGGCGCCGACCCTCGACGCTCAACCGCTTTAGTGTTCGGGGTGGAAATGACGAGCCGATCTCAGAGGACACACTCGACGCCAGGGATCAAACCGAGCTATTCCAGCAGATCATTGCGATCATTCGCTGGGGAGTTTTGGGCCTCCTCGTGTTGTTGTCAGCGCCGGAGATCCTCGACGAGCAAGATCGGATTCTCGGGACGCTGCTATTCGCGTTCACCGCCCTCACGCTGGTTCGTCATGTGCGCCCGATTCGTTTCGATCAACACATCACCTGCGACCTCTCGATCATTAGCGAGATCACCCTCTCGGTAGCCGCCATCGCCCTCACCGGCCGGTGGGGTTCACCGCTCGCGGTATCACTGACCGTGCCGATCATCGTGGCCGGCTTCGCGCGCGGGTACCGCTATGCCCTTCGAGTAGCGCTCTTGGCAACGATCTTGCCCACCGCGCTGGAGTTCGCCATCGTTGGTTTTGAAGTCAATTCGCTCCAGCGGATCGTCCAATGGGCGATCATCTTGGGCGTCGTGGCTTTGATCGCCGGGCAGACTCGACGCATTACCGGCGAAGCTCGTCGACAACGCAGCCTCGCCGTGAATCGCATGGAACGTCTCTCCGATGCGAACGCGCTGTTGTATTCGTTGCACCGCGTCGCCCAGACCCTCCCGGCATCACTCGACCTTCACGAGGTGCTCGATACGACCGTGAGCCGTCTTCGGAGTCTGTTCGACTACGACGCCATGGCGTTGTTCGTCTTCGACGAAACCGACGCCAGCTGGATGGTCATGCGTTCCGAGGGCACGAATTTGCCAATGCGTCTCGGACCCACCGAACTGTCGAACCCGCTCAAGACCGCTATCGCCCAGAATCGCCTCATCGACCTGCCCGATCTCCCAGCAGCGGGAACATCAGGGCTCAGCACAACAGGTGAGTCCGGTCTCTACACGACCCTGACCGCACGGGGCCAGATCATCGGCCTTCTCGCTATCGAGAGCGAAACACCGAACGTTTATGACGAACGTATGGTCCAGATGTTCAACGGGTTCGTCGATCCGCTTGCCTTGGCGGTAGATAACGCTCGCTGGTTCGGCCGCCTCCGGACGATGGGTGCTGACGAAGAGCGAACGCGAATCGCTCGTGATCTCCATGACCGCATCGGACAATCGATGGCCTTCCTAGCCTTTGAGGTCGACCGTTTGATCAAACGCCACGGTGAAGGCGATGACGTCGGGCCTGCACTCGATCAGTTGCAACACGACGTGCGAAACGTAATCCGAGAGATTCGAGACACGCTCTCCGACATCCGCACCGATGTCAGCGACACCAAGGGCCTCGAAGACACCATTTCGGACTTTGCGGAACGTCTATCGGACCGAAGCGGTCTTGATATCTCGCTCGATATCGATGCCAGCGACAGGCTGCCAATCATGCAGGAACGAGAGATGTGGAGGATCGCCCAAGAGGCATTGGTCAATGTGGAGCGCCACGCAGACGCTTCCAAAGTTGACGTTCGTTGGGCTTCCAACGGTGAGCAAGGAGTGCTCGAAATTGCCGACGACGGCCGAGGCTTCGCTATCGGTGAAAGTGGCCGTGTTGACAGCTACGGCCTAGTGGGAATGCGGGAGCGAGCATCGAGCGTGGGCGCCGCATTCGAAGTGGAGAGTTCACCGGGCACGGGAACCACTATTCGGTGCATTCTCCAGGGCCCCGGCGCAGCGGGACTTCCCGAAGCCGCTTAAGGGCTTACCCGCTCCACTTCGGAGTTGATCTCTTCGAACTCGACTCCGAGTTCGCTACCGAAGGCAGTGAGACCGCCGAGTACCGCGATCGCGAGCAGCGCTACTAGAAGCGCGTACTCCACCATGGAAGCGCCACGCTCAGAATCGATCTGAGCGAGGTTGCTCAATCGCACGGCAGTCAAGTTGTGTGCTGTTCGCAGTTTCGAAATCATCGTTGCGCTTTCTGTCGGAAAGGTGTCAGAAAAGTTGCTTCGGGGGGTGACAGGCGAGCCTGCCACCCCCCGGGTAGATCCATTGCCGACCTCAATTAGTCAGCGAGGATAATTATTGGAGCTCAGAATCGATCTGGCCGAAGTTCTCCGATACGGTGGTACCGAGGAACTGAAGAGCAGCGATAGCAACGATTGCGATGAGTGCGACCAGAAGGGCGTACTCAACCATTGCAGCGCCACGCTCAGACTTAGCATGAGCCTTGAGCCAGGTGGTGAAGATGTTGTACTGGGTAATCACGTCAGGTTTCTCCTTAAGATGTGGCCCCTTGTTGGGCCCCTGTTGTAACTAAGGTTTCGACGGAGATCAGAAGCATCCTCATAGGCCACCTGACCCGTTCAGAATGAGTCCTTAAGGTAAGCGGCCTTCAAACCCATTGATTCCGGGCCTTTGGCAGACATGCATTCACCTGTTGCTACCTGGCTATTCACGGTGTCGGGCTCTAGGCAGCAGCTGGTGGCGCTGCCCGGTCGACCTCGGGGTCACCGGACTGGTCCAGCACCGAAACAACCGTGGCGTCGACGCTGCCGGTGTTTCGCCCCTCACGCCATGTCTCATACGCCACGACCGTTATGAGGAGCCCGCCCAATGGAGCGACGAGGAGGTTCAACGCGCTAACCACGGCCCCCCATGACGCTAGCCAAAGCCCGCCGGCAATAGCCGGGAGCAGGCGCTTGCTACGTGTGCCGAGCATTCCGCTCGGCAAACTCCACAAGGCGAGCACACCGAAGATCACCAGCGTTCCGTCGTAGAAGAACATTCGCGGGTTTGCAATGATGACGAAGATCGCCCAAACAGCGAACGCGCGTTGGGGGCTCTCCGCAAACCGTTTGGGTGCCCAAACCACAAGCGTGGCAACGCCGACGACCGTGGTAAAGGCCAACCATGATCCGATGGCCAATGGCGAGGTAGCGGAGGTTCCCGTCAGTTCGACGACCGCGCTCACGAACGTGACCATCTTCCTCGCTGGCACAATCCCCATCGCCTGGAGATCAGCCATTTGTTGCAAATTGGCCCAAAATCCCGACCAAGCGCCCAGTCCAAACGGAATGGTCGAAACCAAAGCACCGACCGTGCCCGCCCCAAACCCAGCGAGCACACGCCACGAACGAGACCAGAACAAAACGACAACCAACGCGATTGCGATGTTCGGTTTCAGGATCAAGATTGCGAGCGCCAGCCCAGCCAACGCCTGCCGGTCGTTCATGAACAACCACAGGCCAAGACCTACGGCCAGCACGTACAAGCCGCTGTATTGGCCGATAAGAACACTGCTAAATGCCGTACCGGTCGTGCACGCTGCCACTATGCCGGTGTTGATCGATGTCGACCGTTCTCGCCGCACTTCCCCACGTTCGGCAACTCGCCTCAGTAGCCAGATCCCGCCGAAAAAGGCCGCAAGGGCACTGCCGGCGGACAGCATATAGGACCCGAGAAATCCGACCAGCCCCAGCGGGATCGCCAGCCACAAAGCGAATGGCGGATATAGGTACGGCAGTGGCTCAACTTCGGCGTCCCATGGGACGTAGATCTGCTCGCCACCCAAAAATCGGCTGGCGGCATTATCAAACGCGGTCCAGTCGGTACGAATACCCTCAAGACCTTCCTGACTCACCGTCCCTATTGCCAGCACCATCAAGGCGCCGCCAAGCACAATTACCACTAGGCGAAACAAGGTCTCGCCCGCAGGGACTCTCGTCACCGCTAGTCCAGGTGAACGATGCCCATGCGAACCGCAGACAGAACAGCCTGTGTACGGTCACGAGCGTCGAGCTTCTGATAGATCGACGCCAGGTGGTTCTTCACCGTCTTCTGGCTAATGAAGAGCTTCTCGGCAACCTCAGGGGTCGAACAACCATCCGCGATGAGTTGAAGGACTTCTTCCTCACGCTTGGTTACGACACGCTCCTGCTCAGGAACTGGTTGGTCCATGCGACGGACCTCGTTGAGCATCGTTGCAGCGAGTTGAGGCGACAGGGCGGTGTCGCCAGCAGCTGCCATACGAACCGCCGAAGCGATCTCGTTGGTTGAGCAATCCTTCACGAGGTAACCCGACGCTCCAGCGCGGATTGCATTGGCGAGAACATCTTGGTCGGCGTGCATCGTCAACATGACCACACGAGCTTCTGGATACGCATCGCGAATCTGTCGGCACGCCTCGACGCCGTCGAGTTCAGGCATCGTTACGTCCATGAGGATGACCTCTGGCTTTACTTGGGTAGCGAGCTGGACAGCCTCAGCACCGTTTCGGGCTTCGGCGACCACGTCGAAACCTTCATCGCGCATCGAGCGGCTTAGCCCCTCACGGAGCATCCGGTGATCATCTGCGAGCATCAGGCGAATAGTCATTGGTGGTTCCTCATCGGACTTGTAACCCTTTCCAATCGGAGCGACGGCGGCGTTTTTGAGCGTCGAATGGACGAAATCAGTGGGCGATTAAAGGTTCTGCGTAATTTGGATAAGCGCAGGTACCAAAATCACCACGAATAGAGCGGGGAAGATACAGAACACCATTGGGATAAGCATCTTCACGGGGGCCTTCTGGGCGGTCTCCGACGCAATTTGTCGGCGACGAATACGCATTTCATCGGCCTGTGCACGAAGGACACGACCGATCGACACACCAAACGTGTCGGCCTGAAGGATGGCGAGAACAAAGGAGCGAACCTCGCTGATGTCGATACGAGCGTCCATGGCCCGCATCGCATCCGCTCGGCTAGAACCTGCACGTGTCTCACCGAGCATTCGTGCGAACTCTGTAGAGAGCGGACCTGGCACGGTTGCGATGGTGCGGTCGAGCGCCTGCTCGAAACCGAGTCCAGCTTCCACGCTGATCGTTAGAAGGTCGAGGATGTCGGGAAGGTCACGCAAGATGGCGGCCTGTCGAGCATCGACTGCTCGAGTGAGCTTGGCATCAGGGCCCAGGAGCAATGCGGCGATAAGGGCGCCCACGATCATCAGGCGAGTACCGCCCTCGAACCCGATTGGATTCCAAACGAAGAAGAACAACAAGATGACCGGGATCGACAGGAGCGCCATCACACGCATAGCAATGAACTGGTCGACCTTCGCCGTCGAGTCTTGACCGGACATGATGAACTTATGGCGGACCTTGTCGACATAGCCTGCTGGGGTGAACCGTCGACCAAAGTCTCCGGCCCCGGCGAATACTTGCGAACCGATCCGGTCCATGAATGAACCTTGTAGGTCGTCTTCGTCCAAGACGCCTGCGCTGGCTGCTGCGGCAACGTCATAGCCTTGGACTTGACTGAGGGTCTCACGTGACTCGCGCCGATCCTCGGCCAAGAGCCCAATAAAGAACAGGAGTCCAGCGAAGGCGGCGCCAGCGAGAACGATGGCCACCTCGAACGGAATACTTGACAGGATTTCCATAGCTTTCGATTCCTCCTAGATCTCGATGTCGATGATCTTCTTCATCCACAGACCACCGACGGTCATGGAGACGAATGCCGCGCCGATCGCCACGAATCCGAGCGTCTCGGACCAGAGAGTGGCGATATAGGCCGGGTTCAAGAAATACATGGCGATACCAACACCAAATGGCAAGAAGAGCAGCACAAGTGCCGAAACCCGACCTTCAGCGGTGAGTGCTGCGACCTCGCCACGAAGGCGGGTTCGTGCGGTCATCGTGTCGGACACGGTGGTCAACAGCTCGGCCAAGTTACCGCCAACCTCTCGCTGGATCTTGATCGCTACGATCGCCCAAAGGAGATCGATAGAACCAACCCGTTCCGCGAGATCGTCGAGCGCAACGTCAAGGTCCTTACCGAGACGGGCCTCATTCACCGTGCGACGGAATTCGCCGGCGAGAGGCTCGTCACCTTCGTTTCCGACCGCATCCATACCCTGGATGAAGCTGTAACCAGCCTTCAGGGTCGATGCGAGCAGGTTCAAGGTGTCCGGTAGCTGTGCCTCAAGCGCCTTAGCACGGCGCCCAACCTTGAACTTGATGTACAGAGTGGGCACGATGGCGGCGATGATAGCGAGTATCAGGCCACCAAAAATGTTACCTCCAGAGAGGATGAAGCCAAGTACAAGAGCGACGATGATAATTCCGATTTGGATGGCGAATGCTTCGCCCACTCGGAGGGGAATCTCTGCCTTCTCAAGCAGGTTCTGTCGCTCGCCGAGATTTCCTCGAGCCGCTGCGGCTTCCTCCGCTTTCTCAACCACCTGTTCGATGATCTTGTTTCGCTGAAGGTTGAACTCAGCTTCAACAGCTGCTGACGCCGCGTCCTGCGGGCCATAGGCGGCCAGCGTGGTGTTCAGCGTGTTGTCATTGCCAGCAAAGATGCTGATCATTGCATAGCTGAACAGCAATACCGCTACAACAGCGAGCGCAATCGCTACGAACAACGTCGGACCGCTGGACAAGATGTCGAAACGCGAGGACTCTGCGAGAGGGGGCGGCACCAAGCCAGTACCAGAAGCCACACCATCTGCCACAACACGAACTCGTTCACCCGAGCCGCCGTAGTTGAAGTTGATCTGGCTCGCATCCGGGGCGCCAGCCGTGCTGAAGCGGCCAACGAGCGTGCCGCGGTGGATCTGTCCAAGTCGGCTTCCCTCAGCAGCCATGCTGTTATCGCCTTCGCCGCGAAGGAAGATACCACCGCGAACCTCGTTCGCTACCGATCGGAATTCGGACAAGTCCAAGTTGGCGATGTCGGGGCCAACGACGCTAAGCGAAGCGTTGGCACTCAGAAGTGAACCTCGGGCTACCGTCGGACTAACCGCCGACACCTCGCCGGTGCTACCAGCGAATACGACGATGTTGCGAAGTCCGTCTTCGTTGAACGAAGAGGCTCCAACGTCGACCCCGTTCCAGGTCACTGAGGCCGTACCGACCGATGACTCATTCAGAGCCTCGCGAACGTCCACGTGATTGGTGGTGAAAGGGATCTCAGCTCGTACTTCCTGACCATTGTTGCCAGTGAGGATGAGCATGACTTCGACACCTGCGGAAACCGTGTCCATGTATGCCAGGGCGGCCGAGCGGATCTGTGAGTAACCGGTGACGGTGTCGGCGGTTACCGAATTGTCGACGACCAAGACGACCTGCTGGCCGATCGGCGAGTTCGCCACGTTGTTGGTGCTGGCGGCGATTTCATCACCTTGGATCGTCGCGGTAAGGCCGACTTCGGGCCCTACGTCTTGTTGAGGGCGGAATGCGACCAATCCGGTTTCTCCGGACAAGTCGACCTGCAACACCTCAAAGTCGCTACCGTCCTCTGTTGTCGACTGTGCCGCGATCGGCGCAGCGAACAAGCTAAGGAGGAGCAGCGCGAAGATTGCGGCCAGTGCCGCAAAAGGCTTGCTCAGTCTCATAGGGCCCTCCGCGTAGGGGTGAAGACCTCTGCACCCAGCTTGATGCCATGATCGGCAAGCTTCTCAGCGAACTTCGGACGAACACCCGTTGGCTGGAGTGTTCCGAGCAGCTTCCCGTCTTCACCGACGCCAGCTGCGAAATCGAACAGGAAGATGTCCTGCAAGATGATTACATCGCCCTCAAGGCCTTGGACCTCGGTGATGTGGGAGATCTTACGAGAACCGTCACGCTGACGGCCGATCTGAATGACAAGATCGACCGCGGACGCCATCTGCTCACGAATAGCGCGCACCGGCATGTCGTAGCCAGCCATCATCACGAGCGTCTCGATACGGGTCATCGCGTCACGAGGAGTATTCGCGTGAGTTGTGGTGAGCGAGCCATCGTGACCGGTGTTCATCGCCTGCAACATGTCGAGTGCTTCGCCGCCACGACACTCACCGACAACAATGCGGTCAGGACGCATACGCAAGGCGTTCTTTACAAGGTCTCGAATCGAAACCTCGCCCTTGCCTTCGACGTTTGCTGGGCGGGACTCCATACACAGGACGTGGTCCTGGCGGAGCTGAAGTTCTTTCGCATCCTCAATGGTGATGACACGCTCGCCCTCAGGGATGAACGAAGACATCACGTTCAAGGTGGTGGTCTTACCAGAACCGGTACCGCCGGAGATGATTACGTTGAGCTTGCCGATGATGCACGCCTGCAAGAAGCGTGCAGCTGCAGGGGTCAAGGTTCCGAAGCCGATGAGGTCTTCGATGCCGAGAGGATCCTTCGAGAACTTACGAATCGTGAGGAACGGTCCACCGATCGCGAGCGGCGGGATCACGGCATTTACACGTGAGCCGTCAGGAAGGCGGGCGTCACACAACGGTGAAGACTCGTCGATTCGACGACCGACCTGAGCCACGATCTTCTCGATAACTCGGCGAAGGTGATCCTCATCGAGGAACTTCACGGG
>CAYUKM010000021.1:8339-28957 GCA_964445255.1 uncultured Acidimicrobiales bacterium | reverse complement strand
CGAGCGCAAGTACCCAGCCTTTGGAAACCTCGTGCCTCGCGATGTTGCGTCACGCAACGCCAAGACCGTGGTCGACGAAGGCCGCGGCGTCGGGCCACTCAAGAACGGTGTGTTCCTCGATTTCGCCGATGCGATCGCTCGCGACGGCAAGGACACGATCGAAGCCAAATACGGCAACCTGTTCCATATCTACGCCAACATCACCGGCGAAGATCCATACAAGGTGCCGATGCGCATCTACCCCGCCACCCACTACACCATGGGCGGCTTGTGGGTCGACTACCACCTCATGACCACGATCCCAGGCACGTACGCCATCGGTGAAGCGAACTTCTCCGATCACGGCGCGAACCGTCTCGGTGCCTCAGCGCTGATGCAGGGTCTGGCCGATGGTTACTTCGTCTTGCCCTACACGATCGGCGATTACCTCTCCGACAAGTTGGGTGACTCGGTCGTACCGACCGATGACCCTGTCTTCGTTGCCGCAGAGCAAGAAGTTCGCGACAACACAGCCAAGTGGCTTGCGGTGAACGGCACCCGCTCACCGGAGTTCTTCCATCGTGAACTCGGCAAGATCGTGTGGGAACGCATTGGTATGGCTCGTGACAAGAACGGTCTTGAAAAAGCGCAGGGAGAAATCAGCGCCCTCGAAGAGGACTTCAAAGCCGACGTCCGGGTGAAGGGCGACAATAACTCGATGAACATTGAACTCGAAAAGGTCGGGCGCATCGCAGACTTTTTCGAACTCGCCAAGATCAAAGCCCACGACGCACTCGTGCGCGCAGAGTCTTGCGGCGGTCACTTCCGTGAGGAAAGCCAAACCCCAGAAGGCGAAGCACTGCGTGACGACGAGAACTTCAGCCACGTCGCCGCGTGGGAATGGGTCGATGAAGACACCATGCAGAACAAGCACGAAGAACAACTTGAGTTCGAATACGTCGAGCTCAGCCAGCGCAGCTACAAGTAACCCGATCGAGAACCGAGAAAGAAACAGCAGTGAGCGAAGAACTCATCAACATCACCCTCGATATCTGGCGCCAGAACGGTCCCAGCGAAAAGGGTCGTTTCGAAACATACGAAGCACGCGACATCAGTGTCGATGCGAGCTTCTTGGAAATGCTCGACGAGGTGAATGAGCGTTTGGTTAACGATGACAAGGCACCGGTCACCTTCGAGAGTGATTGCCGCGAAGGCATTTGTGGCACATGCGCCTTGATGATCAACGGGCAAGCCCATGGACCGATCAAAGGCCAGGCCACCTGCCAGCTACATATGCGCTCGTTCAAAAACGGTGACCACATCACGATCGAACCGTTCCGGGCGGGAAGCTTTCCGGTGATCAAGGACCTCGCTATCAGCCGCGCTGCCATGGACAACATCCAGCACGCCGGTGGCTACATCACCGTCTCCACCGGCTCGGCACCCGACGCGAACCTTATACCAGTTCCCAAGGAAGCCGCCGACCTGGCCATGGACGCAGCTGCCTGCATTGGTTGCGGTGCATGTGTTGCCGCGTGCCCAAACTCCGCTGCACAGCTCTTCACGGCCGCAAAGATCCAGCACCTCAACTTGTTGCCGCAAGGCCAAGCTGAGCGTTGGCAGCGCACCGAAGCCATGGTCGACACCATGGAAGACTTCTTCGGTACTTGCACCAACCATGGCGAATGCCATGAGGCATGCCCGAAGGAGATCAGCCTCGACTTCATCGCGTTCATGAACCGCGACTACGTGCAGGCCAAGATCAAGAACCGTAACCTCGCGGGCCAAGGTTGACGCTGAAGCCTTAGCCGCCTGCCCTCTAGGGATCAGAGCGCTAGCCGACCCGGACTACAGACGTTGTAGGGCGATCCGAGGTTGAGAGCAACACCACCTGGTCATCGACGTACACGATGCGTGGCTGGTCAAATAGAAATGCCGGATCGAACGTCGTTTGCCCGGTCGTGTAGTCGCTGACGACGATGGTGTCGCGAGCCAAGCCGATCACCCTGGCGTCGGGTAGAAGGCGGAACTGTTCGATTGGCGACGCCAACGTCACAGGAAGGGGCCCGAGTTCGGTCCAGGTTCCGTCGGCGCGTAGGTCGAGTTGCCATACGGCGTTGGCGAGGATCGCCAAAAGTGAGTCGCCATCACTCACCAGCTGGGGTTCGTCCCACTCATCGAAGGGGACCTCGCTGAGCGCGTCGGGCAATGGGATGCTCCGCTGCGCTCCCGATTCGATGTCGATAATCTCCACGGACGGCGCCTCCTGGCTTGCAGAGAGCCCGAGCGCCTCACTGCAGGCCGTACCTCGCGGCGCAACCAAGTCACCAAGGTGTAGCGACGCGAACGAACCACCTCGGATCGCCGTGTGAAGAATGGAGTCTTTCGCTGGGACCACGAGATCCCCCAGTTCGTCTCGACGGGCAATGTTCAACGTGACCTCTCCGCTGCGTTCAGCGAGCACGGTCACACACTCCGATACCGCCGAAAACTGCTCTGGGTTGTTTGGCCTGGCGTCGACTTGTGAGTCCTCGGCGAGGGTGACGATGGCCTCGGGCAAGTGCAGCAACGGGTTCACTGCGGCGAAGTTCGAAGACGCTTCAAATTCCGGATCGATGCTCCAGTTGCGGCCATCGGGTGAGATCAGTCGGTGAACGAGCGCTACTCGTTCGAAGTCGGGAAAGGTCTGTGAGAAGGCGGTCTCGGAACGCAAAAGGGCGAACCCCTCGTCGGTCGCGACAAGGTCGGAGAAGTTCACCCACACGTCCTCATGGTCGAAGATGTCGAAGTCCGGGACGAAGACTTCGGCGCGAGTCCACGTTTGCCCGTCGCTCGACTCGAAGAGGCCGGGAATCCCCGCGATTGCGCCCGTGGAATTGAGACCGAGGAAACCATCCTCGCTTGCCACGATCCTTCCGAAACGCGGGCCGAAGTCCACCTGAGCTGCCTCCGCATCAGCGACAAACTCCTGCACGTCGGCGACGAAGGACTCGAGTGGATCGTCGCCGGCAGTTGACCGCGAAACGGATTGGTTCGTAGTAGCCGGAACGGTCGTTGTCGCCTGGCGTTGTATCCCGTCAGCGTTCTCTTCGTCGGACGGCTGCAGTGCGACGAGCGCGACCAGCAATCCGGCCAGAACGACCAAAACAACCGCGATACCGATCGAGCGTCCCGAACTCGGCTCCTTCGGAGCGATTGGAATATCGAGACCCGGTTCTGCGGGTTCGTTCCCCTCAACCTCGACGCGCACCGAACTGGTCGGGAACATGGCTTACTCGTCGCCCGATTCACCCGGGAAGGCTCCACGGACTGGCTGGGGTTCGGTCAGGTCGATGGTTCGGGTTTCGTCGTCGACTGGCGAGCCCGGGGTAATGACTACCTCGTCGTCGGCGTACAAGATGATCGGTAAGCCGTTCAGATCTTCGATGTTCAAGGAGTTCGAATCTCCCGTGGCGACATCGACAACCACCGCTACCCCCTGGCTCAACAAGGCAACCACTTGGCCGGTCGGGAGGGCAACGTAGTCCCGGAATGCCAACGGGCCTGTGGGGACCTCGAACAGCATCGTCCACGCTTCGGTTTCGGTATCGAGGCGCCAGACCGATCGGTCGAGTACCACGATGAGACCGTCTTCGGCGCCGATGAGCGATACCTCTGGCGAGTTCGCCAGGTCCCCTTCGGTCACCTCGGCCGGGAGCGCTATTCGGCGAACGGTGTTGTCCGCGTCGATGAGCTGAATGCTCGGAGCCTCGAACTCGGGTGAGAACCCAGGGAATCGTTGGCACGATGGTGGGGCTTGGAAGTCGACCCCGTTAGGAACGAACGACGCGATGACGGCTCCAGCGATCTGCGCGTGGGCAACCGAAAGCGACACCTGTGTCTCCTCAGCTTCGCTCCGGCCGAACCGGTGGATCCGCAGCGACCGCTCAGTAAATCGCTCGTTTGCTTCCGCTAAGGTCCCCTCGCAATCATTCGCGGATGCCTCCGCTCGCACCCGATCGGTTATGAACCCGAAGGCATTAGCCACATGGAACTCGGGTCGGGCAAGTTCGTTATGTAGTAGTGGCGTGAAGCCTCCGTCTATGGCCCAGCGTTCACCATCGGGCGAAACGAGACGGTCGGTGATGCTGTCCGCAGGAAACTTCGGGGACAAACGATCCTCGATCGTGCGGGTACGTAGCAACCCGAAACCGTCGCCCGAATCGATCAGGTGAGAGAACTCGACGGTGATCACGTCCCCCTTGGCCACAAACGGAGCGGTTTCGGATTCGACGAACTCCCAGTTGAGTCCATCGTCAGAACGGTAGATGGCCGGTGAAAGATCGTCCGTGCTCGTCGGACGGAGTAGCGCGAGGAAACCTGCCTCGCCTCGAACGACTTGGCCCTCCAAGAAGGCGTTGATTGGGGCGGCATCATCGGACACCACGGGTGTGGTGGTTTGCTCCTCCGTAGTGGTCGTCGGTGTTGCGATTGTCGTGGTCGGTGACGCTCGCTCGGTTCCCGCGGCGGTCTCACCGTCGGAAGGTTGCAACGCCAACAATCCGAGCACAACCGCAACGCCGACAATGAGTGCACCAGCTATCGGCAAGCGCCGATTCGGCGGCTCCGGATCAGGGGCGCCAACCTCCAACTCCGTGCTCGCGTCAAAGGCCGAGTCTTCGAACTCAACTCGAACTGAGCTACCAGGAGCCATGGGGCGAGATTGTAGATGCCCGTGGAGTTCGCTAGGCCCCAGGCCGGTAAAGGTTCACTAAGTCACAAGGTGAGCCGCTGTCTTTCTCTGACAGAATCAACTCTGCGGATCGGAAAAGAGCGGGCCGGGCAGGCGGAGCTGAGTTGTGCTCTCGTCTGGGTTGAGGCTCCGGGTGACAACGAATTCACTATCTGCGAACAGGATCTCGGACCCCGGGCTGAGACGGCTCGGGATAGGACTAACCGCCACGTCGCCGACCTCAAGGTCGCCGCGCATGACCACCGCGTCGCCGAGTACGACAAAGAAGCGTTCGTTCACTATCTGATAGTCCATAATCCTGCCGAACAACGCGGGGACTTCAAGCAGGCTCGTCCATTCCTCGGTGTCAAGATCGAGATGCCAGATCGAACCCTGGAGGAGAACCAACAGCCCGTCTTCGGTGCCGAACAGTGACGGATGCGGCCACGCTCCCAAATCGTTGGCAGCAATTACCTCAGGTGGCAGCTGGATTGACCGGACAGTGTCGTCGGGGGCGATGAGCTCGATAGCCGGAGGAGAGGTCTCAGCTGAAACGCCGGTAGCTCCGCCACACGAATTGGCGGACTGAAGGAATGAGGCCTTGGGGGCGAACGATGCAATCACCGCACCAGGTAGTTGCGCGTGGGAAATTGCCGCCGATACGTCGACCGTCGACGGCGTCGCGCGACCGAAGCGTTGAATGAGTGCAGCGCGAGCCGTGATGGACTGGATTATCTGGTCGCGCAGCACCTCACAGCGTTGGGATGCTTCGACGACGTTGACCTCCCGGAGAAGCCCAACGGAGTTCGGAAGGTGGAACCATGGTCGTTGGGGCTCGTCGTGGACGATGGCCGCAAGTGCATCGTCTAGCACCCATTCTTCGCCGTCGAAGGAGACCAACCGCTCCGTCACCGTCCTAGACGCCGGAAAGATCGGTGAGAGACGCTGATGGTCGGTCCGCGTGCGCAAAAGCGCAAACCCTTGGCCAGCGGAGATCAATTCGGAATAGTCGAGGAAGGTGATGTCACCGTCGGCCGCGACGGGCGGGAGGTCTGCGAATACCCGCTCCCAGTCGGTTCCGTTCTCTGAGCGGTATAGCGCAGGTAGAGAATCAACGCTGCCCGATGACAGCAGAGCGAGGAAGCCGTCGTCACCACGGACGATGTCGGCATCGAGAAACGGATTGTTCGCCGCAGCGAGCGCATCGACGAGCGGCGGCGCCACGGTGTTTCTGGTAGCCGGAGCGGTTGTCGTGCTCAACGGTGAAGATGTCGACGTTGGGGTTTGACGCTCGGTTCCTGCGGCGGTCTCACCCTCGGTTGGCTGGAAGGCGAGGAGCCCGAAGACCAGCGCTAGACCCGCAACAACCACACCGGCGAATAACTTTCGCCGATCGGGTGAAGGTGGATCTGGAACAGCAGCCGCATCCTCGACGCCCCCGCGGGTGGCCGAATCTTCAAATTCAACCCGTACCGAGCTACCAGGCTCCATGTACCCGAGTGTAGGGCCGCTGATCTGCAAGTAACTTCGTTTTCAAAGGTACCGAAGGAGCGTTACAGCCTCGGGGCGGTCTCGGTTCCGACGCCAGCGTCTTGTGTCGAGGTCATAGGTGAGGACGTCTGAGCGGATGGCAGTGGCAACAGTGTCGGCCATGTGGGCTATGAGGTCATCGGGATGGGATCCTGGCTGCCAGTGTTCGACTATTGGCGCGTTGACTTTGACTATCTGTTGTTCGAGCGCGTTGAGCGAGCTTCTAGTTTCTGACTGTTCCACAAAAGCCTTCGGTCCAGGAATGGCCGCAGCATCGAGCGAGGAATCGATAGGACATCGACCTCCACCCGCACTGACCTTGTCCACATTCCGGTGCTAGACCGACTGGGCAGTCGCCCGAAGGGCCGAGCCCAAGCGCAGCCCCGAATGAGCGGCTATGGGAGCTCGACGACGTCGACTCTTCCGTCTTCGACTTCGTCGCGGGTGACGATGAACTCGCTGTCAATGCTGAGGATTTGCGGGAACCGGCCGATCTCAAGCGGCGTCTCGGAGATCTCGCCACTCGCCAAATCGACACTGATCAAGGCCTCGCTACCCAAGCTGATGGCGCGGGTACTATCAGCAAACCCAAAGCGTCCTGGTCGAAGCGCCTCAGGCGGAAGCTGGGTGATCATCGTCCACGCTTCGGTTTCGAGTTCCAGGCGCCAGATCGACTGTTCAAGCACGATGAGAAGCTCGGTGTCTGTCACGAACGGAGCAGCCGGCGTTTGAGGAGGTTGCGGAACTTCTGGAGGGAGCGGAATACGTCGAACGCTTCCGTCGAGTTCGATCAGCTCGATCTCCGCGGCTTGAAATTCTGGTACTGCGTCAGCGAAGTCGTCACAGGCCCCCGAGCCAGCAAAGAGGCGGTCGCCGACGAAGACCGATGCGATCACACCTGATGGGAGCGACGTCTGGAACGTGGAGAACGAACCGTCGATCGCCAGGGCGGCGCTCTCTCCAGAGCGCTGGAGAACCATAGAGGCACTACGAGTGGACCCCAAGGAGCGAATGAACGCCGCGCACTGCTGCACAGCGCCGATCGATTCCGGATCGACCAAGTCCTCTGCGGAGATCGAGGTAGCAACCCCGGTGGAAGTCTCACCATCGCTATCACATGGGAAGACGTCAAACACGTCCGCATTGACCTCTTCGAAGAAACAGATCGTCGCAGGATCGATGGGCGGATCTTCCGCCAGCACCTGCGTAAAGAGCTCACCAAGGGGTGATGCCGCTATCTCTGACGAAAACGCCACGAACCCGAATGCCCCCGGGAGGTGAAACTCGGGAAAGAACGAATCGCCCGGATTGTCGAGGGCCTCGAATGCTTCGTCGAGCTCCCATTGGACGCCATTGGAGGAGATGAACCGTTCCGTAAGTTCAGCCTCCGTGGAGAGCCCACTGCGCGTACGTAGCATCGCAAAGCCACCGTCCACCGCGATCAGGTTGGACCACGTGCCGATGCCCTGGGCGTCTTCGACGGTCGTCTCCACTTCGGTCCACTCCGTCCCGTCTGTCGTGGTGAAAAGTGCGGGAAGGCCCGAGGAATCGAGCAAACCCAAGAAGCCATCGTCAGTGCGCACCGCTTCAATCACGGGAACTGACTCGAAGGTCGCTGGCCCCTGCGGAACGGTGTTCGTTACGGGTGGTTCCCCAGTTGACGGATCGGTCGGCACCGACTCTTCGACTTCCCCGGTTTCCTCGCCATCTTGGCGATCGGTACCGGCAGCGGTCTCCCCATCGCTTGGACGAAGCGCGAAGAACGCGACCGCAACGGCGATCACGAGCAGCAGCGCACCACCGATCGCCCAAGGGCGAGAAGATCCACCCGGTGATGAGGGAACGTCACCGCTTTCCTCAAAATCAACGCTCACCGAAGGGTCTTGGTCCATTACGAAAGTGTAGAGGCGAGTGTTTATGAGCAACCGGCGTGCTCTCGCCTTGTTACCTTCCCCTTAAGCGCTCCGCCTTGAGGAGCCCGCGCGACCACTGCTATTTTCTCGCAATGCACATTCTTGAGAACGGTTCGAGATTGCCAGCGATCGCCGGTGTGCGACACGATGGAGAAGCAGGCGACATGGTCGCCTCCGTCGCCGGAAACTGGGCGGGGATCCTCCTCTACCGCGGCGAATGGTGACCGTACTGTCGTCAACAGTTGGTTGACTTCGCAACGCATGCCCTGCCGCTCATGGACATCGGCATCAAGATCGCTGGGGGTTCGGTCGATTCGGTCGAGTCGGTAGCCAAACTTCGCGAAGGCCTCTACGTGGGCTTCCCGATGTGGGGAGAACTAGACGCACCAACCGTGTCTGCCGATACCGGAGCACCGTACCAGGCCGGTGACAAAGAGTTCCTCCACGGGACCGGCTGGCTAATCAACCCCGACGGAGAGATCGTCCAATCGCTCTATTCGACCGGCCCAATCGGCCGATTCACGGCGAGCGATATCATTCGCAAGGTGCTCTTCGAAAAGTCTCGCTAGCAAGTCTCGGCTTTTGAAAATCGTGTTGTAGGCGCTGCTGCGTCTACATTCGTGGGTTGAAGTCATCGGATTTCAACGGCCGGGAGAGACCATGAGCGACATCACAGAAACGCAGGGAAACTGGTTGTCTGAGGACGAACTGGCGACCATGCGCGGCAAAATGCCGGTCATCTATATCAACGCGATCCCAGTGCTCACCGATGATCTTGGAGTCGTCACACACATTGGATTGTTGCTGCGCCTCGGCGCAGACGGCGGAGTTAACCGTGAGATCGTCGCGGGCCGGGTTCTCTACGGCGAACGGGTACGCGACTCGCTGCTGCGTCACCTTGAGAAGGACCTTGGACCGCTCGCGTTGCCGAGGATCCCGTCCTCGCCTCAGCCCTTCACGATCGCTGAGTACTTCCCAAACCCCGACATCACCGGCTTCCACGACCCTCGTCAACACGCGGTCTCGCTGGCCTACATCGTCCCCGTTAGCGGCGACTGCGAACCATCGCAGGACTCCCTCGACCTGGTATGGCTGCGCCCCGACGAAGTGGTCTCGCCCACCGTGGCCGAAGAACTCAGCGCCGGCCACGAAAAACTCGTCCGCCTAGCCCTAGCCCACGTCGGCCGTCTTCCGTAGCGGAGGCCGAAGGCCTCTCCTCTACCAGGGCAGCAACTCTGCCCTCAGGCCGTTGTCGAGCAACACTTGCAGGACTTCTTCGCCGTGGGCGAAGTCGATGGTGTCGATACGCAGCTCGAGCACGGTGCTTCGAGCCCCCGTGGAGCCGAGGCCGTCATGGTCGACTTGCACGACGTTGGCCTTGCTGGCCGCGATTAGTTCCGACACCAGCGCCAGGCGGCCAGGCCTGTCGTCGAGTTCAACTTTGATCCGATTGAGGCGACCTTGGTTAGCGAGGCCTCGCAAGGTCACCTGAGCAAGCGTGCGAGGGTCGATGTTTCCACCGCACAAGATGATGCCCACCTTTTTGCCAGCGAAGACGTCGGGATACTCCATGAGCGCCGCGAGTCCGGCGGCGCCCGCGCCCTCCACAACGGTTTTTTCGATCTCGAGCAACATGGCGATCGCGCGCTCGATCGCAGCCTCAGTGACGACGAGAACTTCGACGTCATGTTCCGCGAGGATCGCCGAGGTGAGCTCACCCGGTTCGGAGACCGCAATGCCGTCAGCAACGGTCGAACCTCCGAGGGCAGTCGACGGTCGAGACTCGAGGTGATCAGCCATCGACGGGTAGCGCTCGGACTGCACCCCGATCACATCGACGTCTGCGTCATCTGCGGCCGCAACGACGGCCAATCCCGCTGCGAGGCCTCCCCCACCGACCGCCGCGACGATGAAGTCGAGGTCGGGTTGATCCTCCAGCATTTCGAGAGCGATGGTGCCCTGTCCTGCAATAACGGCCGCGTCATCGAAGGGGTGAATGAACTCCAGTTCGCGTTCAGCTGCGAGCTCCCGAGCGCGGATCGCCGACTCGATGACATCGGCGCCAGCGAGTTCGACGGTCGCACCCAAATCGCGGGTACGAGCAACTTTGACGAACGGGGTGTTCTCCGGCATGACGATCGTCGTCTCGATACCGAGGAGCGCCCCATGGTGGGCGACCCCTTGTGCGTGGTTGCCAGCCGACATCGCAATGACGCCGGTTCCTTTGCTGACTTCGAGAAGGCGGTTGCGGGCGCCGCGGCCCTTGAAGGAACCCGTGTACTGCAGGTTCTCGAACTTCAAGAAGACCTCGGCACCGCAGATCTGTGAAAGCGTGAAGGACTCGTTGAGCGGTGTTCGAGTGACGAACCCTTCGAGGCGCTCCGCAGCGGTGGTGATGTCGGTAAGTGAGACGCTCGATCCCTCAGCCATGCTCGGAGGGTACAGCCATCTCCACTTCGCGGTCGATACGTCTCTTGATTCGAACCACGTCGATCATGGAGCTGATGTAAGCCGACGCTTCCACTCGGGAGTCTTCGCGATGTTCCCAGGTGATCGGAACTTCGAGAATGTGATAGCCGAGCGCACGAGCTATCGCCAGGGCCTCGACATCGAAGGCCCAACCATCGCTGCTGCAACGGCGGAAGATAGCGTCGCTGGCCTCGCCCGTAAACACCTTGAAGCCTCGTTGTGTGTCCTGAATGCCCGGGAGGATCAACCACTGAATGATCTTGTTGGCTAGAGATCCAAGCTGGGAACGGATCCCAGGCTGACGGGTGGTGACATTGGAGTTATCCATGGCCACCGAACCAATGATCACCGCAGGCTCAATTGGTTCTTGCTCGGCGGCCGCCATAAGCCGATCAAACTCGCCGATGTCGGTCGAGTTATCTGCATCAGTAAATAGCCGAAGGCGCCCGGTGGCCACGAGCATTCCCTGTCGCACAGCGTGACCCTTGCCGACGTTTCGAGGCGACTGCACAACCCGCAGGCTGCGAAACAGGTGGCGGTATCCCTCGACCACAGACGCGGTGTCGTCAGTTGAACCGTCGTCGACGACGATGACTTCGTCGTCCATGTCGCGCTCGTCTAGGAACGCAGCGATCGCCTCTAAGGTCTCGCCAATGCGGTTCGCCTCGTTGTAGGCCGGGATGACAACGGAGAGATCACGCATGGGTCAACGTCCTCGATGAATCGTTGCTAGTTGCAACGAAGGCGACGAACGCACCGACGACGACAAGAGCCAGCGGAGTGGCCCCCAGGCCACCAGCGAAGAGCTGCAACAGGCCGAGCAACCACACAGCACCAAGCACAGCAGCGACGTTTGAACGCATCCGGCCTTCGTCATGACGCACCAGTAGGGCAGCGCCAGCGATCAGAAGAGTCGAAGCGTCGTAGAACATGGTGTGCGGGCTGATCAACAACATCCCGATGGCAAGCGCCCCCATACGGTCCGATAGCGCGAACCGGTCATGTCGCCACCACATCCACATCAACGTGACCACGATGGCTGCCGCGCCGAGGGCGCCAGCCACAACCGCTGGGGTGGCGTCCGG
Organism: uncultured Acidimicrobiales bacterium; assembly: GCA_964445255.1. Classification (GTDB taxonomy): domain Bacteria; phylum Actinomycetota; class Acidimicrobiia; order Acidimicrobiales; family SHLQ01; genus SHLQ01. The sequence goes on along the minus strand of CAYUKM010000021.1, from coordinate 17,270 downwards.
TGACCAGATCGCCTGAAGAAAGCCAAGGATCGAGATCGAGTTGGAAGCGTTGACCTCCGCGTCTCGCTCAACGAATGGAACCACCGCATCGAGCCATGTTGGGAGCCAGCCCGTACCAAGACGAACTGCAGTGACCGCCCACGTAGCGGCCATCGTGCCAGATGCGGTTAGTACCGCACGCCAATGGCGAGCGAGAAGCATCAATCCAATGATGGGCAATGCATATTGCGGACGGAACGCGAGCAGACCTGCGGCAACGCCTGCGATAACTTCTCGATCCTGACGGAGCGCCCACCACACGATGGACAATGTGAGGACGCTGAGTGCCGCGTTCTGGCCGCCGCCAACAGCGGTAGCTGCCGGGTAGAACGTCAACGCTCCTGCGAGAATCTGCCAACGCCAACGTCGAATCGTGGCGACGAAAGTTCCCAGCATGTATGTCGCTGCGAAGAGCGCACCAGCCATGACGGCGGTGTGGAGCGCATACGCAGCCCGAAATCCGAGTGCGCTGAGCGGCGAGTAGACAGCGGCAACGTGAGGTGGATAGGCGAAGGCGAGGTATCCGTCGATCCCCAGATCAACCTGCGCCTGCAGTTGACGGTCCGCGTCATACAGCTGAGCGATATCGCCCTCACGAACAATCGAGCCAGCGGCAAAGAACGCGGGGAAGTCCCCGCCAAGGCGGCTCTGGCCCTCAGCAACGGGAGCACCCTCACCAATACCGGGGGCGATGACGGTCATGAGCACCACCGCAACCCCCAAAGCGAGCAGGACTGCCTTTGCCATGCGTTCGGTGCGAGCGTGCAGCCCTCCTCGGGGGTCAGGCGCGTCAGATTCGTCCTTAGACACCATCTGCTCGTCGTCGGCTAAAACCTTCACTCCTAGTGGTATCGGCACATTCGATTGCCTACCCGCGGGCCGGATGGCTCAATTGATCGAGTCGTAATTCCCCATCTGGTACGCCTGTTTTGGGATCTATCAGGCCAAGATTCAGGGGATGGATTTCGCACCGATGCCTCGGCGCCGCCAAGGCCTATTGTCCACGGTCTTGGCGCAGTTCTCCGACGGTGTTGCCGACATCGCAGCCCAGCGAGAACCTCATGCTCGGTTTTGGGATGCATGGAACGCCGAGGCCATAGCTGCCGATGGTCCGTTGTGGATCGCGCTCGGTGATTCGAGCTCCCAAGGCGTAGGCGTCCCCGACCCCATGGACAGTTGGGTTCCGCTCATGGTTGAGCGACTGCGAGCCAAAACAGGCGAGCCGTGGCGGGTAATCAATCTGAGCATCACGGGTGCACAGTACGGAGACATCACCACCTGGCAACTCGAACGAGTTGAGGCGTTACACGCCGATGGGCAAAAGCCCGAACTGATGTCGCTAATCGCCGGGGCCAACAACCTCATGGCTCCGAACAGCTGGCCTCAAGCGTTCGGCCACCTCGATCGAATTCTCACCAGCCTCCCGGCAGGCCGATCGGTTGTTGCTCGAGTCTCGGTTTCGAACCCGATAAACGCCAAGGTGGCTCGACGTTTCAACGACCAGATCGAACAAGCAGCAATCGACAAGGACTTCCACCTCTTCTGGCCGTGGGACTGGCCGTCGTGGGACGGACTGGCCGCCGACAAATGGCACCCCGGACCCAAGGGCTATGGCTACATGATCGATCTGATCTGGCCATGCATCGAAAAGGTGCTTGAATCCGCGGCCTAGCTCCAGTGGAACGCTGCGGTCCGCTTGCCGAGGACGTTCCCCGTGAAGCTTCTCGATGCGGCGGCACCGCCGACGCCGTAGCAGACGTGAAGTGGGAGCAGGTGCTCCTCACGCGGATGGTTGTAGCGGGCAGCGGGCGCAGATTCCCAACCCACGAGTTCGCTTCGACGAGTGGCCTCGTCGGTCACCGACGAGGTGCAGACGGACTCAAGCCAGGAGTCGAACTCGAGGTTCTGTTCATCATGTTCAGCACTGCCGAAGGCTCCCATATTGTGAAAGCTCATACCCGAACCGATCACCAAGACGTCTCCGTCGTCAGTGATCGGTCGTAGAGCCTCCCCCAACGCAATGTGGCTCGCCGCGTCGAGGCCATCGACCAAGGAGACCTGCACCACGGGGATCTCGGCATCGGGGTACATAAGCATCAGCGGAATGAACACGCCGTGGTCGAAGCCGCGTTCGTGATCTAGCTGGGGTTGCAGGCCTGCAGCATCGAGCAAGTGGTGGATCTTCTCAGCGAGCGCCACCGAACCGAGCGCGGGATAGGTGAGCTCGTAGGTCTCCGGGGGAAAGCCGTAATAGTCGAAGAACAACTCGGGTTGAGGCGCAGCAGTAATGGTCGGGGCCGCAGCTTCCCAATGCGCACTGACAACAACGATCGCGTCCGGGCGACCGATCTCGTCCTCGATGTTCTTGAGGTAGGCGACCATGTCGTCGTGGGCAGGGTCACCCATGAGGGGCATCGGCCCGCCGCCATGGGGGATGTATAGCGCTCGGGGAGTCATGTCCTCAGCGTATAGACGGCGTTTCGCTACCTGTCCTCGCAGATGATGATGACGCGGCGACCATCATCGGCGAACTCGGCTTCGGCATCGAAGTCATCGCTGTCTTCGAGGTCGCCGAAGAGTCCTCCTCCTCGAGTAACAACTTCTTCGTAGCAGACCTGTTCTGGCTCGTCGCGCTCCACGATGCGAATGATCCGGTCACGAGGTTCCTCGTCGACGAGTGCGTTTCGGATCAATATCGATCCGCCGATCACTATGGTGAGCAAGCCGACGATCGCCAACATGGTGAACACTAGGTCCATCCCGCTTCCACTGTTGGGGTGCGGTTGCTCCTCGGTCCGGTTCTCTTCAGGGGTTTCGACATCTGCCATTTCGGCCTCCTCTGCGGTTCCACCTACACGTTCTACGCACGAAGTGGCCAACGAGTTCCCAACTTTCTTTCGTTGTCGATCGATTCCACGAAACCTCGGACTTGTCCGAGACCGCCGCGGTACGTATCGGCGGCGCGGAGCCATCCCTGACGGGTCAGCGGCGGACTAGTGTTGGCGAATGGATCTAGGTATCGACGGGAAACGGGCGGTTGTCGCCGCATCAACATCGGGACTCGGGCTTGCGACTGCAATGGCGCTTGGCGAGGCCGGCTGCACGGTCGTGGTCAACGGCCGTACCGAAGACCGGGTTAAGGCAGCAGCCGAGAAGGTCCCGAATGCGGTACCGATCGCCGCAGATATCTCTACGAGGCAGGGGGCGACCGCGTTTATCGATGGTGCCACCGAAGCCCTCGGAGGCAACATCGACATTCTGGTGACAAATGGCGGAGGTCCACCACCGGGCACCTTCAGCGAAACCGATATCGATGCCTACGACATGGCCCTAGAGATGAACCTGCTTGCGATGGCCAGTATGGCCAAGGCCGTTATTCCACGCATGCAGGCGCAGTCGTGGGGACGGATCGTGGCGATCACGTCAACGTCGGTGCACACGCCGATCCCGAATCTGATCTTGTCGAACACGGCACGGTCCGGATTGACGTCTCTTCTCAAGACGTTGGCGCTCGAAGTTGTCGGCAACGGGATCACGATCAACACCGCGCAGCCCGGGCTCCATCTGACACCGCGCCTCGAAGACCTCTACGGCGACGGCGTCGCAGAACTCGCCGAGGGTCAGCCATCGGGGCGCCTCGGCGACCCTGGAGACTTCGGTAAAGCCGTCGCCTTCTTGTGCTCCGAGCAGGCGAACTACATCACCGGCGTATCACTACCGATCGACGGCGGCCGCTTTACGCAGATGCAGTAGCGCCTGCACTAGCCGGCCTACAGATCGGCGACGAAGTCGAGGACGCCCTGTTGTTGGTCTTTAGTGAATCCGAAGATCAGGCTCGAACCCTGTGAAAGGTCCGGGGTGACGACCATCATCTGACTATTGGCACGCACACCAAGCGCCTGCCAGGTCCCAAAGGATGGATCCCACAGCAGTGGCACTTCTTCGAGTCCACCGCTCTCACGGAATTCGCGCGCGAACCGGAAATCATCTTGGGTGCCAAGTCCAACTACTTGGACCACATCTGCATGCTCTTGCGCGAACTGCGCAACTTCGCGGGCTTCAGCCCGACAAGTCGGTCAATGCGGGGAGAAGAACCAGAGCAGAACCGGTCGGTCGCCGATCACCACGTCTCGAAGCGTTGAGATCGACCCGTCGGCGACACTGAGCACCTCAAAGTCCACCACTTGATCGGCTGGCTGAAGGAGCGGCAAGTTCACTTCGGCTGCTGCGATGGCCGGATCTGCTTGAGCGGCTTCTGCCGGTGCACTTTGCCCAGTAGAAACCGGTTCGCTACCACCACCGCACGCGGCCAGACCGATTGCACACACGCCAAGCCCGAGACCTAGTCGGCGACGGGCGCGTGAGGAGAGAGTCGATGGAGCAGTCACAGGCATGTATTGTCGCACCGGACGCGGCCTAATTGATGACAACCGCGCCCTTCTATGACGTTTCTTAACTGTCTGTCTCAGGTGTCGATGGTGACGAAGTCGATCATCTGCTCGACGGCCCCGACCATCGGGATCTCAAGATCTTTGAATGTCGAGACCCGAGCGAGCAACCGTTTCCAGAAGATGCCGGGTTCGCCGGTAGCACCGAAGTGTTTCATCACGCCCAGCTTCCAGTCTTGGCCTCTCGGGATCTCAGGCCAGGCGTCGATGCCTGCGATCTCTGGGCGGATCGTCTGCCACACGTCGACATAGGGATGGCCCACAATGAGTACGTCGGGGTGCGAGATCGAATCGGCGATCCGGGTCTCTTTGCTGCCCGCAACCAGATGATCGAGCAGAACAGCCAGACGACGGCCGGGTCGAGCTTGGAAGCGAGCGACCCGATCCCCCAAGTCGTCAGCACCCTCCAGTTGCTCGATAACGACACCTTCGACTCGAAGATCATCGCCCCACACCTTCTCGATCAGTTCGGCATCGTGGATGCCCTCGACCCAGATCCGACTAGCTCGGGCAATGCGCGCAGGCGTGGCCCCTAGGTCGACCGATCCCGATGCGGTAAACGACGGCTCGGTTGACGTTTCGTGAACCGTCGGTTGGCGAAGCGTCACGGGTTTGCCGCCGATCATGAAGGCGCCGGGGCGTGGCACCAGCGTGTGATCTCTTCCGTGACGATCACGAATCACCACCAGTTGCGGCTTGAACGACAGGATCGCACCGACCCGTCCGGAAGCTCGATGTTCGACGACGACACCCATCTTTGCGGCCACCGGTGGATACACCGGCTTGCGATGCCGGGGAGCATCGAGATCGATCGGTTCGGAGAGGATTCCGTCACTCACACCCAAACGCTATGCGATGGGCGTATGGCCGGCCGTTCTTTCCTCGAAAGAACGCTTCCACGCTGTCGTACCCGTCGCCGCCATCCGCGTCCTCGTCAAAGAGACGGGGACGTCCTCGTTTCTTGGGCCCCTGGAGCACGTTCTAACGATAAATGCGGAGCTTAGGAACAGTGGTCAACAACCGACTAGATACCCATGAGGCGGCTAATTTTCCTTGTGTTGATAGCGATCGCATTGGCCGGCTGCGGTAGCGAAGCCGATCACAATGTGCTGTTCATTGGCAACAGCTACACGCACTTCAACGACATGCCCGGCATCGTGGAAACCATCGGTGACGCCAACGGCGTATCCATCGCCACGGAAATGATCGCTCCTGGTGGGGCGTTCCTACACGAGCACCGCGCCAACCCCAATGTCAGCAACGCCCTCCAATCGGGCGAGTTCGACATCGTCGTCTTTCAGGAGCAATCGGTCGCTCCTTCGGTCCCCGCATTCGCTCAAGACAACACCCTCCCGGCTGCTGAGTCGCTCGACGCGGTCGCCGACAACTCGGGAGTGCGGGTTATTTGGTTCCAGACTTGGGGTCACGTAAATGGCTTCCCGAGCGAAGGCCACAACAGCTACGAGTCGATGCAGGCGGCGATCGTCAGCACCTACGACGCCATCGCCCAAAGAAACGGCGGCACGATTGCTCGAGTGGGTGAGACGTGGAGCCGAGCCCGTGATAGTGCTGGCACGGCCCTGTACGACCCTGACGGTACGCACCCCTCCCCTGCAGGTAGCTACCTAGCTGCGATTGAGATCACCGAGACGATCATGGGACAGCCCATCGTTGTGGCACCGGGTATTGATTCGGTCAACGACCGAACAGCTCAGGCCCTGGCCGACAGCTAGCCCCAGTAACCTCGGTCTCGTGATCGGGAGAGTATTGGGAACCGACGATGCGACACCGCTTGAGTTTTGGGTCGCGGTGGCTGAAGGAGCTGTGCTCCAACTCGATGATGTTGTCGCGATGGACCGGGTGTTGCCGACCGGCGAGAAGATCTCGATCTATGGCATCGTCAATCAGGTGCGGGCGCGCCACGAGGGAGCGACCTTCGATAGCGACGTGTTCTTGATCGCCGATGGTGTGCTCCCTGCAGAGGTTGCCGAAGCCGCCTTGGTACAGGTCACTCGAGTTGTTCCCGAGGTATTTGTCCCACCGACACCCGGCACAGCAGTGCGGGTCGCGACCGACGAAGAACGCGATGCCGCGCTGGACTTCGACAACGTCAAACGTCGCTTGCCGGCCGGGCTGAGCCGCGAAAACGAACCCATCTTTTTAGATCTCGATTTCGTCGATGGCACCAAGGGCGCTCACATCAACATCAGCGGCATCTCCGGAGTCGCGACCAAGACGAGCTACGCCACGTTCTTGCTCTACTCACTATTCAACTCAGGGGTGCTAGGCCCAGAGGCAATCAACACCAAGGGCGTGATCTTCAACGTCAAGGGCGAAGACCTCCTCTTCTTGGACTCGCACAACGCCCACCTAACCCCGGACCAACGAGATCGCTACGCCCACCTGGGCCTGGAACCTTCGCCGTTCCGCAGTGTCGGAATCGTCGCACCACCGCGACGCAACGACCCAAACGCAACCCCGGCAACCGGTGCGAGAACCGTTGGAGTATCACCATTCTTTTGGACGCTCGATACGTTCTGTCGCTCCGCCCTACTTCCTTTCCTATTCGCCGATGCCGAAGACGAACGCCAGCAGTACACGATCGTGGTTCAGGCGGTCACGGCGCAACTGCTCGCCGCGGCTCGCGGCGAACCATCACCAGATGGAGCCGTCCGTATCGAAGGCACCACCGTCCGGACCTTCCGTCAGCTCGTCGAGGTGATCGAGTCGAAGCTACTGCCCGACGATCCGAACGACGCCGCCGATCAGCGATGGACCGGACGTGCGGTGAGTGGAGGCAGCATCAACGCCTTCGTACGCCGCCTCAACTCGGCCGTCCGCCATGTCGAGCACTTGATTCGAGCCGATATCGCCGACGCCCCAAAGTACGCCCTCGATCTCGACCGCAACCAACTCACTGTCGTAGACATCCATCAACTCCACGACCGAGCCAAACGCTTCGTGGTGGGCGTGGTCCTTCGCCAGGCGTTCGATGCCAAGGAAGCGTCGGGCGTGGCAAAGCCGCTCCAATTCATCGTGCTCGACGAGTTGAACAAGTACGCGCCACGGGATTCCTCAAGTCCGATCAAGGAGATCCTCCTCGATGTCGCCGAACGCGGCCGCTCACTCGGCATCATCCTCATCGGCGCCCAGCAAACCGCTAGCGAAGTCGAACGACGAGTAGTAGCGAACTCCGCGATCCGCGTCGTCGGCCGTCTCGACACCGCCGAAGCCGGCCGTGACCAGTACGGCTTTCTCCCCGGTGTCCAGCGTCAACGGGCGACCATTCTCAAGCCGGGAACGATGTACCTCAGCCAACCCCGCCTGCCGATCCCCCTCCTGGTCGAGTTCCCGTTCCCCGCGTGGGCCACTCGATCCGCCGAAGCTGAACGACATGGCACCTCAGGCGACGGCACTCACGAGGACGACCCGTTCGCCGGACTCTGACAGGTGGCCGGTACTCCTCCGTGTTAGGCCGGACCATTTCCCCAACGGACCGGTGGCATTCGCCCCATCTCGAGACGTGCTATTCGTCTGCGACTCCGAGAACACCGAAGCCATGGAACTTGCTGCGAACGCGGCGCGAACCGTCTGGGCAACGCGGCCCACGCACCCCATTGCGACCGGCTTCCTACATCCGCCGCGACGGTAAGTGGCAACCGCACGGAATCCCTTTCTGGAAGTAGGTTCGCTACCCACCCTCGGCCGCTAGCCGAGGAGTTCTACGCCAGGGCCCTCGAGTTCGACCGATACATCGCGTTGATTGAGCGCCATGAGGAGCGCTTCGCCGGTTCCGTTTACTTCGGCTCCCGAGCCGGCCGACCAGTCGATGTCGCTCGCGACAAATCGAATCGCATTCTCGTTCTTCTTCGCGTGCTCACCGATGCTGAACTCGAGCGCCATGGCGAGCACCTCAGGGTCGAGAGCGCCGTCTAGGCCGAGAGGACGCCGGACATCTTGGGTGTGCACGGCCGCATCGGCGACCAGAGAGGCTTCGGAGAACGGACGGAGCTTTTTCCACGCGTGTTCACGCAAGCTCCCCGAGAGGAAGGGCGCTCCCTTGTCGCCGAAGTCGATCGCCATCTGCGCGAACCAGGCATCGGGGTCATTGCGGTTCTTTGCCATACCCTTCACAAGCGCCATCGGCGACGTCTCGAGCATTGAGACGAGGTGCCCGGCAACATCGACCACTCGCCACTTGTCGCATAACGACTGGGCGGCGAGCTGTTCGTCGGAGAGCCCGTCGAGCATGTCGGCGAAGTCTTGACGAACCTTCGCAAGCGTGTTCCATTCGGCCATCGGCCCTCCTCCGTTTTCCCAACGGCGAGAGCCTACCTGTAGAGCCTTTAGTTAGCGGGCAAACGCCAGCGCAGAAGATTCGTTGTGGAAGACACCGAAGTCTTTGAAGCGCATGTACGAGGTGGAGTCCGGGTTTGGGCGTGAC
>CAYUKM010000021.1:0-8239 GCA_964445255.1 uncultured Acidimicrobiales bacterium | reverse complement strand
ACCAGTACGGGCCTGATCCCAAGGGGATTCGCTAGCCCGAATGTCGATAGCGTCAGGGGATGCGCTTGTTGCATACCTCTGACTGGCACGTCGGCAAGACGATTCGTGGCCGTTCGCGCCACGTTGAGCACGAGGACGTCCTCGGTGAGATCGTGGCGATCGCCGACTCCCACGACGTGGATGTCGTCATCGTGGCCGGTGACCTCTTCGAGAGCGCCGCTCCCACCCCAGAGAGCGAAGCTCTGGTCTATGAGACCCTCCTGGGACTGGCCGACCACGCCGATCATGTCGTTGTCATCGCCGGCAACCATGACAACCCCCGTCGGCTCAAAGCGGTGACACCACTACTCGCCCTAGGCAATGTCCACGTGCTCACCGACGCGGTGCCTCCCGACGCAGGCGGGTTCCGACGCCTGACTATCGGTGACGAGACCCTCAACCTGGCGCTACTCCCCTTTGTCTCTCAGCGAGGAATCATCCGAGCAGCCGCTCTGATGGAGAAGGCGGCGTACGAGCATGCTCAGGAGTACGCGGCTCGGGTGCGCGTCCTTATCGAGCATCTGACCGCGGAGTTCGATACCAAATCCGTCAACGTTTTCGTAGCGCACGGTTTTGTCCTCGGAGGCTCAGCTGGTGGCGGTGAGCGAGCTGCGCACTTGGTCGAGGAGTACGGTCTGACCGCCCAGGCCTTTCCGGCGACCGCGTCCTACGTTGCGCTCGGGCACCTTCACCGCCCGCAGAAGATCCCTGGCGGCGCACCGATTCACTACTGCGGTTCTCCACTGCAGCTCGACTTCGGTGAGCAACACCAGGCCAAGCAGGTCAACGTCGTCGACGTGGAGCCAGGCACCCCTGCCAAGGTCACCAGCGTGTCGCTGACCTCGGGGCGGGGACTCCAAACCGTCTCGGGAACCCTCGCTGACCTGCGAGACAAGCGAGACGACCTCGATGGGAAATGGCTGCGAGTGCGCATCGACGAACCGCGCCGCCCCGACCTCGCCGACGACGTGCGGGCACTTCTCGGTGAGGGTGTCGTCGACGTTGAGGTCATCAGCGAGAGCGAATTGATTCCGGTCGAGCGGGAGCGTCGCCTCGGTCGAGATCCGGTCGTTACCTTCGGCGAGTATCTATCTGAACTCGGCGTCGAAGACGAGCGATTGACCGCCATGTTCGTCGAACTACTTGAGGACACCGAGGTGTCGAATTAGTGCGTCCCGTCAGACTTGAGTTGCGAGGCTTCGGTGCCTTCCGTGAACAGACCGAGATCGACTTCGACGGTCTCGATCTCTTCGCACTCGTCGGACCGACCGGCGCAGGCAAGTCGACAATCATCGACGGCATCGCGTTCGCGCTCTATGGCTCGGTCGCTCGCTACAAGTCCACCAACCTGGTTGCCCCGGTCATCAACCAGCTCTCCAACGAAGCTCGCATCCGGCTCGATTTCACGATCGGCAAAGACGACTACACGGCAACGCGGGTGGTACGAAAAACCGCGAAGGGTGCATCCACCAAGGAGGCACGACTCGAACGAGGTGACAACGTTCTCGCAGGAAACGCACGCGAGCTCGACGCGGCCGTAGAAGAGCTACTCGGCCTCAACTTCGACCAGTTCACGAAGACCGTTGTCCTACCTCAAGGTGAGTTCGCCCGCTTTCTCACCGAGAACGCTGAGGCTCGTCAGGCACTGCTTCGACGACTGCTTGCCATGGAGCGGTTCCGCACGATGGGATCGCGAGCTCGCGAGCGGGCCCGCGACGCGGCGTCCAAGAGCGCGGCGCTCGTCGAACAGATGGGCACACGTGAGCCGGTAGCCGACCACGACATTACCGCGGCTCAGCAGCGTCTCGATGACCTCGATGCACTTGCCGTCGACCTCCGGGCGGCCGTAGAGGAGCTGGATACAGCTGCGGCTGCAGTTGTCGCAGCCGCAGCAGCCGAGGAGCACGCGAAGGCCAAGGTGTCGAGGCTGAAGTCGATCAAGGCCCCAACAGGAATCACTAAGGCTGGTCAAAGAATCGCAAAGTTAGAAGCCGATCGAACCAACGCTAGAGAGAAGGCCGAAGCGGCCGCCCAGTCACTCCAAGACGCACGAGCCGCTGTCACCGAGTTTGACTCCATTGTCGAACTCGAACGCCGAAGCGAACTTCACGATGAATCCAAGTTGCTTCAACGAGAACTCAAGGCAGCGATCAAGACCGAAACAGCTACAGCCAAAGCCCTCGCAGCAGCATCGTCGTTAGTTGAGTCGACTTCTCGGGCACTCCAGGACTCCGAGGTGAAACTCGAGTCCGCACGACGACTCGCTGGGGCTGGCGCACTAGCTGACCTTCTCGAGGTTGGTGAGCCTTGTCCCCTCTGCCAACAGCGGGTCGACACAATCCCGGCTCACCAGCATGAAAAGGACCTCGCGAAGGCAGAGAAGGGAAACCGACAGGCGAAAGCAGCTTCCACGTCGAGCCAGAAGGACCAGCGCGAAGCTCACCGCGATCACGATCGGGCTGAACTTGAGCGCGGCCACCTTGAAGAACGTTCCACGGAGGTCGCGGCAGACCTTGACGGGCAAACCAATGCGATGGAAACGAAAGCACAACTAAAGGAGGCTCGGGCCCGAGCCAAAGCACTAGAAATGGCCGAAACCGCTGGTACGACCGCTCTAGAGAAGTTGCGGGCCATCGAGCAATCCTTAGCCGAGCTCGATGAAGAAATGGGAGAAGTACGTCGTGCTTTCACCAGCCAACGCGACGCATTGGCTGACTTGGGACCTCCTACGCCGAGCGAGGTCTCGATCACCACGGACTGGGATGACCTCGTTTCGTGGGCCAAGGACGAAGCCACGGCAATCGCGGCCACCGCCAAGACACTGACGTCGGAGACGAAGGACGCGGCGAAGAAACACCGAGCGACAGAGAAGGCAATCGTTGATCTCCTCCGGTCGTCGGTCGGGACGGATTCTCTCGACGTAGCAAGCGCTGAGCCGATGACATGGCTCGCCGAGGCTCGTGGCGCAGCGAACGCCCAATTGGCTTCGCTCACCGCCGAACGTGAAGCCCAAGCAGGTACCCAAACTCGTATCGACGAGTTCGACCGTGACGCGAGCGTTGCGAGCGAGCTTGGTCGTCTCCTCGGGGCCACCGGCTTTGAGCGATGGCTAATGACAGACGTCATGCATACCCTCGCGGAACGTGCCACCGACCGACTCTTGGAACTCTCGGGAGGCTCGTACTCACTGGTGACCGATGGGGCCGACTTCTCCATCCGCGACCATCGCAACGCTGACGAGATCCGCAGCGCTCGAACGCTCTCGGGAGGTGAAACGTTTCTCGCATCGCTGGCGCTCGCGTTAGCGTTGAGCGAGAACGTCGCAGAATTGGCGACCGACGGTGCCCCGCGAATCGAATCGATGTTTCTCGACGAAGGATTCGGCACCCTCGACCCGGAAACCCTCGATGTTGTCGCGTCCGCGATTGAAGAACTGGGAGCCCAAGGGCAGATGATCGGTGTGATCACTCACGTCGGCGAACTCGCGGAGCGCATTCCAACCCGCTTCGATATCAGCCGCACGCCTAGCGGGTCCCAAGCCACCCGCGTCGACGTGGCAGGCTAGGCACATGCAATTCGCCGTCGAAGCTTGGGACCCCGACTACGGCACCGGTGGGGACAGTGATGGCCTAGATGCCTCGACCGATGTCGTTGACCCCACGCTCGAACGCGAACCGGACAACTGGGGTCCCATCGATCCCGAAGCACACGAGCCGGGCACGATCTACTTCGTCGACGGTGTCCGCAGGATCGACGCACGCATCTGGGTGACCGATGAGGACGGGCGGGTTCTGCCTGGCTCGTGTGCGACGGTGGCCGCTGGCTCGGTTGCCTGCACCCCGACGTCGGCAACCCTTCACGACATTGCGCTTCGACGGATCGTGCTTACGCCGCCCACGCCGACCGCTGCCCCGATCATCACCGAATTTGGCAACTACGAGCACGTCGAGATCACTACGGGGTCGCCCGAGGATCTCTACCTCGGGATCCATGAGGAAATGACACGCCTCGAAACCGCCACGATTCCCGAAATCGATCAGGACAGCCTCGTTGTGTTCGACGGACCGTTGCGAGGTCGCACCGGCGACAACTCGATCGGGATCATCAAGACCCAACACGTCCAATACCTAGAGGGACATCCGCTCACGGTCGTCGCTGCGCTCGATGCTGGTCAGCGCACTCCGCTGTTTCAGATCGGGTCTGGACGATTCGCTCGGGTTAGCTGGTACCTACGGCTACCCGGGCCCCGTACACACAGCTGGGCAGGGATTCTTCGATGCGAACTCCCCGGTACCGAGCCTGCAACTGCAGCGAGTCTCGCGGATCGAGTTTCGGCGGCCCTGCCTCGATTCGCAAGCGAACCGCATAAGGAACAACGGGCGCCCCAGAACCTGTACCCGATCGCCGGATTGGAGCGTGCGTTGCGAGCTCGATTGGGTGACCAACGTTTGCTGCAGCGAACGCTACGGCGTGCGGCATCATCTGCGGTGACACCGACGCCGTAGCGTTTCGCTGAAAGCGTCTATTTAGATCCGACTACAGGTCGCATTGTCCCGTTCGCCCGCGCCGCGTGCGATCACGGAGTAGCTGCCATTGTTGACGTTGTCGTTGCGGTAGCTTTCGACCCCGTCGGCGGTCCTGGCGACCCAGCTTCCGTCGCGACGGACGTTGTAGTGCCAATGATCGCCAAGGTCCGTCCACTCGATGAGATCATCACCGTTGACAGTGCGTACTGTGCAGGCGAAGCCCGCCGGGGCCGGAGCTTGCTGACCGCCGTTACCACCATTGTTGAACTGGAACGCAGGATTCTGAGCGATGCGACGAGCCGCATCCAGCGAAGAGCTGCTCGAATCAAGCCACCAGTCGCATCGTGCACTCTCTTCGTGCTGGGAGTTGAAATAGATCACAGCCGCAAAGCGATCAGCGATCTCTGGGCGCTGCAGGAACTCGCCTGCCTGGTCGAGCCAACCAGCCTTGCCGGGGCTTCCTTCAGCAGATCCCCACTCAGGAAGAACAAGTTGCTTGTCCGGATGGCGGTCGCCGAACTCGAGGAACGGCGCAATGATTTCTTCGAGGTGACGGAATCGCTCGCGATCGTTGCGGCAGAAGTTCCAGTTGTATGGGTCGGCGCCGAGGTAGTCGACGTACGCATCGCCTGGATACCACTTGCCGGCAGAACGGCGGTCAGCGGTATCCACCTCGAAGCTGAACGACGTCATGGTCCATACCCATTCGGCGTTGGCACCTTGCTGCTCAAACACCGTGTGGAATGCGCGCCATGCGGCGATGAAATCGTCGTCGTCACCGAAGTGGGTTCGATCTCGAGCTTCAGGCTCGTGATGGAACGAGACCCAAACGTCAGGTCCGAGTGCACGCACGTCTCGCGCGAGTTCGATCATGTCGTTGTGGATCCGCGATCCCGGCTGGGCGTTGGCGATATCACGCCATGGGATATCGGTGCCGTTGTCCCGAGTCGGCTTGATCGACACCATCAATTGACGGCCACCATCGACTATCCAGTTGTTCAGACGGTTGTCCAGATTGTCTTCCCACGTGTGGAATGTCCGAGCGATGCTCAGCTTTGCACCGAGTTGACTCTCGAGCTGCTCGTAGGCCTCGATCTGTGTCTGGCCTCCCCGGGTATTCGCGTACGCCCCGAAGAGCACGCCATCGTTGCTTTGCGCCTCCGCCGCGCTGTTACCGCCGCCAAGCGCTGCACTGGCTACGAAGAGTCCTAGGGCTACTAGTAGCCATCCAGCAACGTGATGAAGGCGAATCCTTGGCCGCGTCTGCTCACCCTCGCTGCCTGAAACTTCCTGATCTTTCAGTGTTTTGGTGTCCATGGTGAGCAACACTACATCGTTTTTATTACGTTCGTAACGAAAATGAAATGAAATCTCAGAAGGAATTTTGGGTTTGGAAATTGCGGACCGCACAGCGGTTGCACACCGCTAGCGTGGTCAGGTGGTCCGCTCCCTCTACCCCCCCGGGGCTCTTCACGTGACCTGGCTCGGGGACCGATTCGGCCTCTGGGTTGACGACCCCCGTGCTGAGCCGCGCGATGTTCGCCAACTCGCGATCGGGATCTTTGGGCCAGATATCAGAGCCGCCGCCGCAGAACGTTTCGAAGAGCATCCGTTGCAGGAGACGGGCCAAAAGGCTGGAATTGCTTCCGCCTCGATGATCGTCGCGGACCCCCGCGTCCTGTGTGCGGTTCTGGCGCGCTCCCGGCCGTCGGCAGGCTGGTCGGGCTCATTGAGCTGGTTGTACGACGCGATGCTCATGGCGGTAGAAGTCGCAGTTACCGGGCGCTTCATGCCCACCGTTCATACCGCTGGACTGCGCTGGCGCGCCGAATGGGATCCGCTCGCCGACACCGCGATCGAATCCGCAGTCGAAGAGCTACTCGTAGACGCGCCGGCGGTGCTGTTCAGCGCCACCGACAAGCCATGGCCCACTCAGGTCATACGTCTACTCGAAACAATGGTCGACGGCCTATGCCGTTTCGCTCTCGCCGAAGCGGATTGGCGACCCCCACTTCCTCGGACCCGGGCGAGCGCGGTCGTAGCATTGCGACGAGTCACCAGCGCACTCTCTCGCCAGGACTCGGTCTTCGTCGGTGATACGGCAGTGCACGAAGCTGCTTTTGCCGAATGGGCCACCCAACTGAGCGACCACCGCAGCGTCACCGCTGGCGCACCCGATGTCCGTCTCCGTGGACGGCTCTCGCCTCCACCGACGTCGAGATCCACTACCTGGACAGTCGATTTCGTCGCCGTCGCCGACGACGGCTCAGAGACGAGCTTTGAAGATATTTGGGACGGACGGGCCGAATCGCCAGACCTCGGAGGCGCCGCTGGTCTTACGGCGCTTCGAACGAGGATTCGAGACCTCTTCGACCGGCTCGGCGCCCAACTGGCGATCTTCGCAAGCCTCGCGGATGACCCGCAACCAGCTCGATTGGAGCTGGACGCAGGTGAGCTCACCGAACTGCTCCGTGACGGCGCGACCATCTGCCGTACCGCCGGACTCACGATCGTGACCCCGGAGGGCTTTATCAGCTTGGACCCCCGGCTCACCGCTACGGCGAACGCACGCGATAGCGAAGAAGGGTGGAGCCTGAGCGGCGCCTTGGTCGAAGTCGACTGGGGGCTCGCGTTGGGCGACATCACGTTGACGCCCGAGGAGATCGAGGAGCTCACCCGTTCGAGCGCAGAGGTCATTTCGTTGCGCGGCAGCTGGGTACAAGTCGACCGTGACCGTATGCGTGCCAGCCTCCAAGCGCTTGAGAAGCAGCAAAGCGAAGCAGCGTTGTTGTCACCATCGGAACTGCTTCGGGAGTCCATTGGCCATCTAAACCCGACCAGCGACGACGACCTGACCGCTCAGGGATGGATCGGTGGACTCATCGCTGGTCTGCCCGACGACGAGCTGACCGAGGCGAATGAACCAGCCGGGTTCGGTGGCGAATTACGCCCATACCAGCGACGAGCTCTCGGATGGCTGCAGTTTCTCGGACGTCTCGGCCTCGGCGGTTGCCTGGCTGACGACATGGGCCTCGGCAAGACCCCTACGGCGCTCGCACACCTGCTCGAACGCACATTGATGCGGGTTGCAGCCGACGCTGCTCACCGTCCTCACCTCGTTATCTGCCCGCTGTCGGTGGTCAACAACTGGGAGGCAGAAGCCAGCCGGTTCACACCTGAGCTGCAGGTACAGATCGTCCACGGATCCGACCGTCCCCGAGGCGCCGACCTGATCCAAGCCGCAGCGTCACACGACGTGCTGATCACCACATACGGCACGGTGAGCCGTATCGCCAACGAACTTGCCCCAATCGAGTTCGATGTAGTCGTTTGCGACGAAGCTCAAGCGATCAAAAACCACCGCACAAACGCGGCGGTGGCGGTTCGTGCACTGCAGTCAGGCCAACGGATCGGCCTTACCGGTACGCCGGTCGAGAACCGCCTCGCCGAGCTTTGGTCGATCCTCGACGCGATGAACCCCGGGATGCTGGGCGGGATCACCTGGTTTAAGCGCACATTCGCCGCACCCATTGAGGGCGGCGACGAGGAAGCCCTGGCCGCCCTGCGCAGAATCACCTCACCGTTCGTTCTCCGTCGGACCAAAGCTGACCGGTCACTCGTTCCCGACCTCCCAGACAAGGTCGAACAGATCGCCTGGGCCACCCTGGCTCCCG
>CAYUKM010000020.1:0-29332 GCA_964445255.1 uncultured Acidimicrobiales bacterium | reverse complement strand
GAGGAAGTATTGCCGTGTCCGAGATGGACGTTTCCGCTCCCGACGATCCTTTGCGCGCCCTGCGTGCACAGGACCACCGCCCACCGATGGAGGTGTGGCGCTCACGAATCCGTGATTGGTTAGCCCAGGTCACTGGCAGCGTGCCACACGTTCGGCCGTTGTTCTTGGGCATCCTGGCCGTGCCCATCGTGTTGGCTGTCGGTTGGCAGAGCTACATCGCCACTGACCCACCGATCGAGTCGACCCTTCCGCTTGCGAGCGACCTTAACGAGGGTGCCGAGGTCGCGGTGACGACCATCGCTGCTAGTGGCGCGAGCGCTGCAGGCGATCGGCCGGCGACGGCGGTTGTGGCAGCGGCCGAAGTTGTCGTGCACGTTGCCGGAGCGGTCGGTAGTCCAGGCCTCGTGGTCGGCGAGGCTGGGTGGCGCGTCAACGATGCGATCGAGGCCGCTGGGGGAGCGGCGGTGAACGCGGATCTCGATCGCGTGAACCTTGCGGCACCGCTCGTCGACGGCGAGCGGCTATTCATACCGGAGGTGGGCGAGGACGTCCCGCAAGTGACCGGGGTGTCCAGCTCTGAAGCGGAGGCTTCTGAGAACTCTGTGATCGACATGAACTCCGCCGACCAAACCCAACTGCAGTCCCTCCCCGGCATCGGTCCTGTCACCGCACAGGCGATCATCGACCATCGGGCAGCGCACGGCGCGTTTGCAAACGTGGACGCCTTGGTAGCGGTTCGCGGAATCGGCCCAGCCACCGTCGACCAGCTCCGTGATCATGTCCGCGTCGGAAGCTGAGTCCTCCCAACGACGTAGCCGCCCAAACCCGTTAGCAATTGTCGGTCTCACCGCGGCACCGATTGCGGGTGCGATTTGGGGGCCTACGATGCCGTGGCTGCTGGTGGCGGTCGTCGCGGCAATAGCGCTCGCAGTGTGGTCACCTCATCTGCTGGTCGTGACCTTGGCGCTGCTGGTCGGCATACGCGCTGATTCTCAGCTGGAGGCGCTGACCGCAGCAGCAGCGAGCCCTGTCGACGGTCAGGAGGTCACGGTGGTGACCGACCCGCGGGAGGGTTCCTTTGGCCGGTGGGCCATCGTCGCGCTCGGAGACGAGCGGCTAATTGCGTCGACGGCAGACTTTGACCCATCGCTCTCGTTCGCCGAGGCGGGCGATCGTTTGGTCGTGAGCGGATCGGTGATCGGCGAGCGTCCGGAATCTAATTGGGAGGTGAGCAACCGCATCGTCGGTTCCTTACGAATTACTGCGGTCAGCTCACGACATGAGGCTGTGGGAGTCATCGGGCTCGCGAATCGATTTCGCACAGTGCTCGCCGACGGTGCACGTTCGCTCTCACCTCAACGTCAGGCGCTACTCGCCGGGCTCACCGTCGGTGACGATCGCGGCCAATCCGCGCTCACTGCGGACAACTTCCGTGCAGCTGGGCTCGGGCATCTCCTCGCGGTCTCGGGTCAGAACGTGGTCTTCGTATTGCTCGTCACAGGCCCCGTGCTTCGACGGATTCGTCATCGCGTCGTACAGGTAGTGGCCACCGTCACCGTGTTGGTGTTCTTCGGATTCGTCACGCGCTTCGAACCCTCCGTCACTCGGGCCTTGTCGATGGTGACGCTGGCCGTCGTCGCCTCGGCTGTAGGGCGACCCGCTGACGCAGCCCGAACCCTCCCTATTGCCGTAATTGGCTTGTTGCTGTGGGATCCGCTGCTTGCCTGGTCGCTGGCCTTCCAGCTTTCAGTCGCTGCGACGCTGGGGCTGCTCGTGATCGCCCCAATGGTGCAGGATCGCATCCCCGGACCCGAAGGGCTGGCTGGGTTGGTGAGCGCCACAGTCGGAGCACAGGTCGCCGTCGCTCCCTTGCTGTTGCTGGTCTTCGACGACGTTTCTTTGGTGGCACTCCCAGCAAACCTCCTGGCCGTGCCGGTCTCTGGCGTCATCATGATGTGGGGGATGACCGCGGGGTTCGTGGCTGGGTTCGTTCCAGACACGCTCGCTGCGCTGATCCACGCGCCAACCAACCTGGCGCTCTGGTGGTTGGAGACGGTCGCTGGCGCCGCAGCGTCCGCACCAGTCGCCCCACTGGGGGCACAGGGTGCGATCATGGCCCTGGCAGCCAGCAGTGTCGTCTTCGTCGCGCGGTGGCTCGGGGCTATGTTGACGGCCCGCCTTTCCCTACTGATCGTCGTGTTGAGCTTGGCGGCGCCGCTGGTGACTCCACGGCCGCTGCTCGTGGGTCACCATCAATTCGGCGATGGGCTATCGGTCCTCCGTCACCAGAGCGGAGCGGACCTGGTGGTTCTCAACGGCGCGCGTGATCCGGAGGATGTACTGGCCTCGTTACGCAGAGCCCGGCTCGGGCGGATCGACCTCGTCGTTGCCGTCTCTGGATCCCGCAACGACGGTCGTGTGGTGCGGGCAATCGACGAGCGCTACGACCTCGTCGACATTTGGGCGCCCAGCGGTCATCAGGTCCCCAATGCCAGGACTGTTCCAGGCTTGACCGGGAGACTCGGAACGGTCGGCATTCGGGTGCATCCCGATGGCGCCGTCGATGTCTTTCCGGTCGAGCAAGGTGTGGGGCTGATCCGATAACGTCTGGCGGGTGATGTACGTCGTTGGGAAGTCGGGAGATGAGTTGGTGAAGCGGGTCGGTGCGATGCTGGCTGACGACCCTTCTGCATTGGTTACCGCAACGATTCCTGACGGGCTCGACGAAGAGGAAACGATCGCCCTGTGTGCCACGTTGGCAGCACTTGGCGTGGCCGATATTGACGGGGCCGACGCCAAAGTCGTGCGCCGATGCTTGGACATGGCCCGCGCGGTGCAGGCAGGGGAAGCAGGAGCGGTGGCCCGATGACGATCACCGTGCTCAAGGCCAATGATGGCACGTTGCTGTCGAAGGCGGTGTCGTCGACCGTTTCGGACTTGGTCGGTGATGGCGATGCGTCGCTCATCGTTGAGGAACTAACCGAAGAGCAATACCGAATGGAGGACGAGTCCTTCTCGCTCACTCGCCTCATCGACTCAGCGCAGACCCCACCTTTCCTGACCGACCACCGCGTGGTGGTGGGTCGTCACATGGGGCGATTCACCAAAGCCGCTGACGTCGAAGGGCTGGTGTCCTACTTGGACTCGCCTCTGGATTCCACCAGGCTGGTGCTGGTTTGGGAGAAGGGGGTGTCGCCAAAGCAGGACCGCTTAGGAGCTATCCCCAAGAGCCTGGCCGCCGCGATTGAAGCAGCTGGAGGAAAGGTTCTCGATGTAGGCATCCCCGGCGGCAAAGGAGCCAAGAACTGGATGGACGCTCAGCTCAAGTCCGCCACGGTTCGCCTAGACGGTGCAGCTAAAGCGTCTATCGTCGATCGGCTCGGCGAAGAGCGATCGCGGGTGGTGGCGCTGCTTTCGACGTTGGAGGCGGTCTTTGGGCCCGACGATTTGATCAGCGCTCAGCAGATCGAGCCATTCTTGGGCGAATCGGGAGACGTTCCGCCCTGGGAACTCACCGATGCCATCGACTCTGGTCGGATCGATATCGCGCTGGAGAAGTTGCATCGGATGATCGGGTCGGGCGGCCGACACCCCTTGCAGATCATGTCGACGCTCCAAACCCATTACCTACGGATGCTGCGACTCGACGGCGCTCCGGTTGCCGGGGAGAAGCAGGCTGCTGAGTTGTTGGGCATGAAGGGGTCGACCTTCCCCGCGAAAAAGGCGCTCACGCAGACCAAGAAGCTCGGCTCGTCAAAGATCAAGAAGGCCGTCGAGATGCTCGCCGAAGCTGACCGCAACCTCCGTGGCGAGATCGCTTGGCCACCGGAGCTTGTCATCGAAGTTCTGGTCGCTCGATTGGCGAACCTCCGATGACCGCTGTCGTCATACTCGGGATCGTTCTCATCGCCATTGTGTTGGCCGATGTGGTCAACACCCTGGTCACCACCAGTACCTCGACGAGCCGCTGGTGGCCTACGCGGCTCTGGTACCTAGCGTCCTGGGGCATCGTGTCGAGAGTGGGGAAGCGACTCGCTAACGACAAATCCCGAGAGCGGCTCTACGGCATCTACGCGCCGCTTTCGGTGCTCGTCATGCTCGTGGCCTGGGTAACGCAACAAGTCATCGGTTTCGGGTTGATCTGGTGGGGTTTGCGAGGCGGGATCGACGGGGCCAACGGGCTGTTGGACTCGATCTACTTCTCCGGGGTGGTGTACTTCACGATCGGTTTCGGTGAGGTGGTCCCGGTCGAGCAGGTGCCCCGGTTCGGTGCGCTGATCGAGGCGTTTTCCGGCTTGCTCACGATTGCGCTCGTCATCGGCTATCTCCCAGCGTTGTATTCGGCCTATAGCAAGCGAGAACAGCAACTGCTCACCCTCGACGATGGGTTCGAACAGCGCATCACGCCCACGAACCTGGTGCTCGCGAGATCTCGCAATTCGGATCCGTGCAGTCTCGACGGGTTCTTCCACGAGTGGGAACTCTGGATTGCCCACGTTCTAGAAACTCACTCGACGTTCCCGATGTTGCGGCTGTTTCGGTCAGAGCATCCGGGTCAGAATTGGATCACGGCCCTCGGGCTCATCGCCGATGCCGCCCTACACGTAGATATGACCGTGCAGGGCCGGGGCGGGTCCGGATATTGGGCGATGCGCCGGGCGTCGAAGCTGCTCTCCGAACTGGCTGAGGGTGTTGACCTGACCGAGTATCGCCGCCGACTCGACGACTCCTATGAGAGCGCTGAAGCCTTTCGCAGCATCTACGACGTGATGGAGGGTCACGGCTTCGAGATGCTGCCATTCGAGCAAGCCCAAGCGCACGGCCTAGAACTACGACGTACCTTTGACGCTCAACTGGAGTTCCTCATCGACGCCTTCGACGCCCCACGAGGGTTCTGGGGCCACAAGATTGGGCACCGAATGGAAATCGCTGGTGCTGTTCCCGTAGAGGCAACCGACCCGTTTTTCAGGGACTAGGCGGCGCCGGGCAGGGGCATGCGGAAAATTGAAATACTCGCGCTCAGAGGCGTCGGTGGACGAGGACTGCGTAGCTGGAGTCAGCACTCACCGGCTGTTGGTCCCAGGTGCTCCAATGCTCCTCAAGTTGGAGGCCAGCTGCCGCGGCCATCTCTTGATACGAATCAACGGTGAGGCCTCGGTTGAGCTGAAAGCCAGCGATGAGACGCCCGCCGGGGGCCAAGTGCTTCGCGATGTTCTCGATGACCGCCGATTCGGTTCCCGGTGCGACAAAGATCATGACGTTTCCGGGGAGGACGATCACGTCGAACTCGCGTTGTAGGTCGATGGTCGCTAGGTCACCTAGTTGAAAGTCGATCTCGGGGGCCTTGGATTGAGCTGTTCGAATGAATGGCTCGTCGAGGTCGACACCGACGACGCCGCAACCCCGACGTGCCAGCTCGATGGCGACTCGGCCTGTACCGCAGCCGCCATCGAGCACGGTTGTAGGGGAGAAGCGCTCGACGAAGTCGGCTTCCCCGTGGATGTTCTGGCCGTTTCTGGCCATAGCTGCCCACTGCGAGTCATACGCACCGGTATCGACGGACTTCCATTGCGAAGATCGGTTGACCGGCTCGGACTCATTCATGGTGTGGATGTATAGCAGCGTTGCGACGATCCCAGTGCAAAACGACAAATGACGCCCGAAGGGCGCCAGTTTGTTCGATATCCCCGGAGGGATCAGAGGTGATGCCGTTAGGCGTCTTTGAGAGAGCGGACTCGCTTGGTGAGCCGGCTCTTGGTGCGGGCGGCGGTGTTCTTGTGCATGGTGCCCTTGGAAACGGCTGAGTCGATGCGCTTGATCGCCATCTTCAGCTTCTCGTCGGTGTCGTCAGCGCCAGCTTCAGCAGCTTCGATCGCAGCACGGGTGCGGGTGCGGATCTCTCCACGGACGGCGCGGTTGCGCTCGTTGCGCTTTTCGTTCTGTCGGTTGCGCTTGATCGCACTCTTGATATTTGCCACAGCGGAGACCTCGTAAGTGAATGACCCGTCCCTACGGGCCAGCAAACAAGGCTAGCGGGTACGCCTACATACGCAACAGTTCGCTAAGGGGTGACGGCCGTGGGGCTCGGCCTACAGGCCAGTCATTGCTTATACGCTGGGGGAACTCATGGATCAGTCGCTTATTCGCAACACGTCGATCATTGCCCACATCGATCACGGCAAGTCGACGCTCGCCGACCGCATGCTCGAACTCACCGGCGCGGTCGAAGCCCGGGAGATGAAAGAGCAGTACCTCGATTCGATGGACCTTGAGCGCGAGCGTGGCATCACGATCAAGCTGCAATCGGTGCGTCTCAACTGGAAAGACCACGTCATCAACTTGATCGACACCCCTGGTCACGTCGACTTCGGTTACGAAGTCTCCCGGTCGCTCGCTGCTTGTGAAGGCGTGATCCTCGTTGTCGATGCAGCGCAGGGGATCGAGGCACAAACACTGGCGAACTGTTATCTCGCGTTGGAGAACGATCTGGAGATCGTCGCTGCGCTCAACAAGATCGATCTTCCAGCCGCTGAGCCAGACCGTTACGCAGAAGAGATCGAGAACGTCCTCGGCATCCCCGCGGAAGATATCTTGCGAATCAGCGCGAAGACCGGCGAAGGCGTGGGCGAGCTTCTCGACGCGGTAGTCGAGCGAACCCCTCCTCCTGCCGGTGATCCCAAAGGCGACACCAAAGCGCTCATCTTTGACAGCCATTACGACCCGTTCCGAGGTGTGGTCTCGTCGATTCGAGTGGTCGATGGAGTTCTTCGCAGTCGCAGCAAGGCGCTGTTCATGCAGGCCAACGCCACTCATGACATCGAAGAGATCGGGGTGCGGACTCCCGACAACGAACCGGTAAAGGAACTCGGTGCTGGCGAAGTCGGCTATCTCATCGCTGGAATCAAAGACGTGGGTGAGGCCCGTTCCGGTGAGACCGTCACTTCGGCCCGCAAGCCAGCCAGCGAACCTCTCGACGGCTACAAAGAGCCGCTACCGATGGTCTTTAGTGGGCTCTATCCCATCGACGGCGACGAGTACCCGGCGTTGCGTGATGCGCTCGAGAAGCTGCGTTTGAACGACTCGTCTTACACCTTCGAACCGGAGACCTCCGGCGCGCTCGGGTTCGGTTTCCGCTGCGGATTCTTGGGCTTGTTGCACATGGAGATTGTGCGCGAACGCTTGGAGCGCGAGTTTGGCCTCAGCTTGATCTCGACGGCTCCTTCGGTGAAATACAACGTGCACAAGTCCGACAGCACCGAGATGTTGATCCAGAACCCTTCGGAACTACCCGACGGCGCCGAGATTGACTTCATCGAAGAGCCGATGTTCAAGGTCAACGTGGTGACTCCCTCTGAGTACACGGGCGCCATGATGGATCTCTGCCAGTCTCGACGCGGCGAGATGCTCAAGATGGAGTACTTGTCGCCTGAGCGTGTGGAACTCTCGTACCGAATCCCATTGGCCGAAGTGGTTATGGACTTCTTCGATCAAATGAAGAGCCGGAGCCAGGGTTATGCCAGCCTCGACTATGAAGCCGACGGTATGGATCAGTCCAAGCTCGTCAAAGTCGACATCTTGCTTTCGGGAGATCCCGTCGATGCGTTCTCCATGATCGTCCACGAAGACCGGGCCTATGAGTACGGCAAGAAGATGACCGAGAAGCTCAAAGAGCTCATCCCTCGTCAGCAGTTCGATGTCCCGATCCAGGCGGCGATCGGTGGACGTTTCATTGCTCGCCAGACCGTCAAGGCCTATCGCAAAGACGTGACGGCCAAGCTGTATGGCGGAGATGTCACCCGTAAGAACAAACTGCTCAAGAAGCAGAAAGAGGGCAAGAAGCGGATGAAATCGATCGGCCGGGTCGATATCCCCCAAGAAGCCTTCGTGTCAGCGCTTAAGCTCGACGAGTGAGGCCGCCAGGCTCCTTCGTCGCGATTTTGGCGGCACGTGGGTGCGCAGCGGTGGAGTCAGGCGGTTGTAACCTGTAGCCATGCTGGATGATCGCAAGAAGGCGATTCTTCGGGCCGTTGTAGAGACCTACATCGAGACCGCCGAGCCTGTTGGTTCGACCCTTGCTGGGGAGGCGGCGAACCTCGACGTGTCGTCGGCGACGATCCGCAACGAACTGAACCAACTCGATCAGCAGGGCTATCTCACGCAGCCCCACACCAGCGCTGGGCGAATTCCCACCGACAAGGCCTATCGCGCCTTTGTGGATGACCTCGATCGCTCGAAGCTTGGACTTGCTGACAATAAGCGGGTACTCGACTTCTTCGATCAGAAGCACAACGAGATCGAGCAGATGCTCGAACACACCACGAGCTTGCTCTCAGAACTGACAGGTGTTGCAGCTGTCGTGGTGGCTCCGGACAAGGACCACGCGACCGTCCGAAGCGTTCAACTTGTTGAACTGGCACCGACGGTCGTGCTCGCGGTCATGGTGCTCTCTGACGGCACGGTGGAGAAGGCCACGGTCGAACTGGTCGACGAAGTCGACGAGGTCACGATCGCGATGGCTAGCGGCCACCTCACGGCTGCAATGGTCGGCCGCAGCATCGGCGATGCCGCTTCGCCATCGCCGACCGGGAATGCGGGCGCCGATCGTTTGGTTGAGAGCGCACGTGCAGTACTTATTTCATCGGACGTCGCCGGCGACCTTTACGTCGGCGGTCTTGCCTCGATCCCCGGGTCGTTTCCCGCGATCGACACTGTGCGCGAGGTCCTCGGCATCCTCGAAGAACAACTCGTTGTGGTGTCGCTCGTGAGAGACGTCATTGACCGAGGCATGTCGGTAGCCATCGGTGAAGAAACCGGTGTCGACCCCCTAGCTGAATGTTCGCTAGTGGTCGCTCCCTACACCGCCGAGGGCGGCACGAGCGGAACGATCGGGGTCTTGGGTCCGACCCGCATGAACTATCCCCACGCCTTGGCCGCGGTAGCCGTCGTCTCGCAGTCGCTTGAGAAGCGTCTAGGAGAGGGCTGAGATGGCTGACCATTACGCGGTGCTCGGCGTTAGCCAAGGAGCTTCCGAAGGCGAGATCAAGAAGGCTTATCGGCAGCTCGCTCGCAGATACCACCCAGACCAGAACCCCGACGACCCCGAAGCCGAAGCGAAGTTCAAAGAGATCGCAAACGCCTACGAAGTACTCGGTGACCCCGACCGCAAGGCCCGCTACGACCGATTCGGCGACGACGGCCTCGGCGGACAAGGCGGAGCAGGAGCCGCCGGACCATTCGGCGCAAACCTCGGCGACATCTTCGAAACCTTTTTCGGTGGCGGCAATCCATTCGGCGGCGGCGGTGGTGGCCCCACCGGCCCGCCACGAGGCGAAGACCTTGAGACCGTCCTTGAAATTGATCTCGAAGACGCCGTCTTTGGCGGCGAGAAGATGGTGTCGGTCCGATCAGCAGTGGTTTGTGAACCGTGTGAGGCCACCGGTGCAGAACCTGGCAGTGGAACCTCAACCTGCAGCGAATGTCATGGCGCTGGGCAAGTGCAGCAGGTCCGTCAGTCGATCCTGGGTCAAATGGTCACGTCCAGCCAATGCCCGGTGTGCAACGGCCGAGGAGAGACCATCGACCAACCTTGCACCACGTGCTCTGGCGATGGACGCAACATCGAAGAAGTCACCTACACCGTCGACGTTCCCGCTGGAGTAGACGCTGGGTCAACACTGCGCCTGACCGGTAGGGGAGCAGCCGGCGTCCGCGGCGGCGCTCAAGGTGACCTCTATGTCCATATCAAGGTTCGTGAGCATGAATTGTTCAACCGAGTCGGCGACGACTTGATCATGGAACGCCCAATCGGGTTCTCTCAGGCTGCCCTTGGCGCCGAGTTGGAAATTCCCACGCTCGAAGAGCCCGAGACCATCATCGTGCCAGCAGGCACCCAAAGCAGTAAGCGCTTTCGCCTACGAGCCAAGGGCGTGCCACACGTGAACGGCCGTGGCAGAGGCGATCTGATCGTCGAGTTGGTAGTAGAGACACCGACCGACCTCACCGATGAGCAAGAGGCCCTTTTGCGCCAATTCGCTGAACTTCGGGCCGAGAGTGTTGCCGAACCAGACGAGGGCTTCCTCACAAAGGTCAAGTCGGCGTTCAAGTGAGCGAGGGCACCCTGGCGGGCTCCCCGGGCCCACACGTGTTCGTCACCTCCCAGGATCACCTGGTACTCGCCGCGGAAGATGCGTCGCACCTGGAGCGGTCTCTACGGATGCGAGATGGCGACTCACTGACAGTGAGCGACGGTCAGGGCTCGTGGGCCCCCGGAGTGCTCCGTACCGATGGGTTAGTTGAGCTCAGCGACACCTGGAGACACATCGCCGCTCCAGCTGTGGAGATCACCATCGCGTTTTCACTCGTAAAGGGTTCTAAACCAGAACTCGTGGTCCAAAAGCTCACCGAGCTCGGAGTCGATCAAATCGTCGCTCTCGTCGCCGATCGTAGCATTGTCCGCTGGGACGAGGCGAAAGTTGCAAAGGCCACGAAGCGCTGGAACAGGATCATTCGTGAGGCTTCGATGCAATCCCACCGGGTGCGGTTGCCGGTGCTCGGGGGAGTCGCAGACTCAGATACTTTTTTTGCTAGCGAGTCTCCGGTGGCGGTGGCTCAGTTCGGCGGCGAACCCGTCGGTAACGAGCACCGCTGCATCGCCATCGGCCCAGAGGGCGGGTGGAGCGATCGCGAGCTGGCGAGTGCTGCGGGGCGGGTTTCTTTAGGTGAAACGGTGCTTCGCGCCGAGACCGCAGCCATTGCAGCCGGGACGCTCCTCGCCGCGGCTCGCAGGTCTGCCTAACCAATCTTGGGCATCTGACAAGAGTTCGTCAGGTTTCGTTTTGGATACGGACGAAAAACCTGGTTAGGGTGTCTGGCACCAGTCACGGAGAGCGTTAGCCCTTTGTCGGCGAGTGGGAAACTCTACGGGTGGAACACAAGCGAGGATCACCATGGACGACCAAAACAGTAATGATTCATACAGCCGCAAGGTCGGTGAGCGCCTTCGCGCCATCCGCCGGCAGAAGCGTCTCTCCCTCCAAGAAGTAGAGGCCAACTCCGAGCAGGAGTTCAAGGCGTCGGTCCTCGGCGCTTACGAGCGTGGAGAGCGTGCCATCTCGGTGCCACGCCTCCGCAAACTGGCAGCGTTCTACAACGTGCCGGTTGATCAGCTCCTTCCAATTGAGAGCGCACCGGACTTCGGAGTAGAGGTCGACGACACCATTGACTTGCGGGAGCGTCCAGCGCGAGGTGTTGGTAGCTCGATCACGATCGATCTCACCAAGCTGGAGAAGCTTTCAGGCCCTGAGGCCGACATGCTCTCTCGCTATCTCACGATGATTCAGGTGCAGCGCCAAGACTTCAACGGTCGGGTACTCACCATCCGTCGTGACGACCTCCAGGCACTCGCAGCGATCTTGGGAACCGGCATCGAAGGTGCAGCACCACGGATCGACGCACTCGGGCTCACCTACGTGCCAGAAGCGATCGCCTAACAGAAACTCTGGCCCTGGTCACCAGGACAGCCCAAAATCGAGGATGCCGCCCCTATGGGGCGGCATCCAAGGGTTTTAGGACTGCGCCGACCCGTGAGCTGACGCCTATGGACGCTGCGGTGTCGGTGGAAGTACGAGTTCCTGGTCCGGGAGTATGAGGTCCGGGTTGCCTGGGTCAATGAGTCGATCCTCGTTCGCTGCGATGAGCGGCTTCCAATAGGAAACGATCTCCTCATCGGTAAGTTCCTGGACACCCCAGGCGTCCTGAAGCGTTTCCTCTGCCAGCGACCAAAATGACTCGCCCCTCGTGACGATTACGGTCTCGACGCCGTTGGAACTGGTGCTCGAGTCAGCGCCGAAAGGTGTGTAGCTCGAAGCGGGGTCTGACGCGGGACCCACGGCCATGCCAGCTGCGCCCGATTGCAGCGTGAGCGGGGCCGATGATGGTTGCAACGTCAGGGGAGCGGTGTCATGTGCCGCAACTGGGCTCGTCCCCGCCGATGTCGCAACGCTCAACGCACCGACACCCGCGACTAGGCCCAGTGCAGCGAACATGCCGTAGGGAATGAATTTCTCGAGCCGATGCCCAACGACCCGTTCGCCGATAGCCAAGAGCGCAATTACCACCACGATCAGGTAGTACGACAGTGCAATAGCGAGCAGGCGTACTATGCCGGTTGCGGCGTCGGCTGGTTGCTCGGTCCAAACACGCCAGTCGGCCACGGTAAGACCCGCGGCAGAACCCAGAAGGTGGAGGCCGATGACAACACCGAGCAAAAGCGCTAGCGCGCCGAGAAGACGTCCGCGGGTGTTCATCACGGTGGTCCCGGGGCTGGAGGGTCGTCGGAAGTGCGCAGCGTCGCGTTGCCGGTAGCGGTCAATTGCTGCGAGACCCCAAATACCTGCTGCCCAAAGATGAAGTCGTGGGTGTAGGTCAACGTAACCTCGATGCCCCCGTTGTCTCCCGGGTTGTCTCCCCCGACGGCTTGGAGCATTTGACCGACAGACCCAGTTTCGAAGTTGGAATTGATGATTGTCGCGTTCACAGCGTTGATAGCGTCATCGATGTTCACGCGGATTTCGCCGTCCGTGCTGCGGAAGTGATCTACGTCAAAGCCAGCACCGGCTGCATTTGATGCAACCGAGTCGGCCAGGTCGTCGAGTTGGCGTTGACGAAGGTGCAAGTTCCCCGCTTCGAGCACGACACCTCCCAGAAGCAACACGATGATGAATCCGATCGGTGCAAGGAAGATCGTCTGCCCGCGGTCGTTGCGAAGTCGTTGCCTCATCCGCACACACTGTCCTGCAAGGGACTCGACCTGAACGGATCGATGATCTCGGTGTGTGTGGCCCCAATTGTGTGGGTGCCGAGGTCGCCGAAGAACGGCAGTGCCAGCAGATTGATCTGGTAGTTGGCGCTGGTAGTTATCGGTGCACAGCGGGCAATTCCACCCGCAGGCAACTCGACAGTCATGGTGAAGTCGGCGAGGTCGCGGCCATATTGGGTCATCACTGTTTGCATCGCTGACTCCGCATTTGTGACCACCATGTCTGGCGGAGCCTCAGCTGCTGCTCGGGCACCTTCACGCGCTGCTGCGGAGACGGCGAGCGACGTATCTATCGCAATCCATGCGTTCGTGATCGCCAACGAGGTAAAGACGAGGCCGATGAGGCCGAAGAGAAGGGCGTCCGCGCCCCCAATGACGCCGCGATCGTCCTGGAGTCGGTTTCTGATTGCTGTGATCATTGCTCTTGTTGCTGTTCTCTACGGACCGTGAACGTGCGGTTGATCGTCCCGAATGCAGGAGCGTCGTTGTCGAGCGCGGGGAACAACGACCGACTCGTCCACGCAATGGTCACCACGACATGGGTGTCGGTTTCGGTGATCGTGAACTGGGTAGCGTCGGCGACCTGCGACTCGAACTCCGTCATAGCAGCACCGGTATCGCCGCCTAGCTCTGCGGCATCGCGCGCTGCATCCAGAGCAAGGCTCGAGATGACCGACGTGGTGTAGAGGTTGTACAGCAAGTTCACCGCAAAGACGAGCATGATGAGAAACATCATCATGCCGATAGTCATGCTGAGCACCCCTGCACCACGTTCTCGGTCTGATCGGTCCCGCAACATAGCGTGTGGCCTACTCAAGGCTCGATCAGCCGCCTCCGCCTACCTGGCCGATTTGAGTTTCGATGTCCGTCCCAAGGTTGGTGGTCGCCGTGTTGAACGTGAACCACAGGCCGGCGCCGATGGTCGCGATAATCAATACGGCAATTGCCATTGAGATGACGCCTTCACCGCGGTCATCGTGGATTCGGTTACGAACGGCGATCTCTACAAGTCCGAGATATCGCCCAATAGTTGTTACGCTTTGCATTTTTTTTTCTCCTCCGCCCCACCGTTGTCAGTAGGACCTTTTTATCATTTGGACACGCCGTGTGGCCAATTTTTATCATTAGGATAGATAAAACTACTTAGAGCAATTATTTGGATCATCCGAAGCTCCCCAGTGCGCGAATAAAGGGAATCATCATCAAGATGACGCCCGGTACAAGAGCGGCCACCGTCACCGGGATCCACACTTGTTGTGTCTTCTTCTCGATCGCTTCGAGGAGGGATCGATGTGCTTCGGCGCGCACATTGCGGGCCTCAGCGGCCACTAATGAACCCAAGTCACCTGATTCCTTGTTCAGGGCCAAGATGCTGACCAGGCGACTGACGGCGGGAACATCTACCACGCTGGCCCATTCGTCAAGTGCGTCCTGCTCGGAGGAGCCTTGGCGGATGCGTGCCACGACCCGCTGAAGATCTTGGGCCACGACGCCGGTTCCTCGCTCGCTGACGCGTTGAATTGCGGCGCCGAGCGAATAACCCGAACCCAACAGCATTGCGATCTGTTCGGAGATCACCGGTAGCTCCTGGAAGGTCTTGAGCTTCCAACGATCCGATGCGTTCGCGAGTTGCTGCTCCACTAGCAAGAAAGCGAGAAGTGGCCCACCAAATACGAGGAGAAAGATCAACGGTCGAGGCAAAGGGAACAACACGCTGATCACGATGGCGAAGGCCAAAGCGCCGACGGCCCAGCCGACTTGCCTGACGCGAAACTCTGAGGAGTCAATGTCCCAGTGCACACGACGAAGCCGTTGTGGTAGTTCCTCGCTTACGCCGAAGGTTCGAGCAGTCATCGCGCCCAACGCTTCAGCTAACGGACGAAGCAGTTCGCTGAAGGTCTCGAGCGAGAGTAGTTCTTGGCTTTTTCGGGTAGTTCCGCCTGGCAAGTATGGCGACACGCGATTTGCAAGGGTCCGGCTCTTGAAGATGCGAAACTCGCTAAGGACGAGAATGAGCCCGATGAACAGCAGGATCGCCGCGGCAGCAAGGATGCGAATCATTCGAACACCCGATCTTCCTCGGGCAGTCTCATGATGTGTCCGGCCCACAGCCAACAGCCAAGGGTCAAAAGCAGGGCCACCGCCACGAGAGCTTGGCCAGTCGGGTCGGCGTAGGCCGCACGTCCGTCGCCGATCGAGATGCCGACAAGGGCCATACCGATGGGCACGATCAAGGTGAACCAGCGCGCGAATCGAACACCGGATTGTCGTGCGACGGCGTCGCGGCGTTGCTGTTGATCGGTCAAGCGGTCTTGGGCGAGGGCTTTCAACCGATTGCCGACTTCTCCGCCGCCGAGTTCGTGGGCCGTGAGGAGCGTCTCTGCGACGACATCGGACGTGTTGTGCGCGAGCTGGGTCTTCAATACCCGCATCGCACGAGCGAAGTCTGTTGAGATTGTCCACTCGCGATGGGCCTCTTCGAACGCCGGTCGCAGGCCTCCGGACGACCGTAGGCCAGCTTCGAACGTGGCTTGGGGAATCGATCGACCGAGGCTTCCCGTGAGCAGCCGGATTTCCTCGATAAGTGCTGGCCATTCTTGGTGGGCTTGGGCGATTGTTCGCTCGTGGCGGATGCGTGCCGTACCGACCGGAACGGTCGCGGCAAACATGGCTAACAAAATTGCAGGCAGCTCACCGTTGAACAGAATGAGGCCGAACGCGAAACCCAGGAGGGCGAGCACGCCGATCGCGGCGGCCAATGCCCGAGGATCGAAGTCCCCGAGCCCGAGATTCTCTATGAAGTGCGATTGTTTCGAGGCGTTCGTCTCGGGAGCCTTCGGTCCGGGCTGTACGCCGTCCCAGCCGAACGCGAACGAGGAGTACATGAGGTGCACGCCGTACGCGGCGACGATGGCCAACAAGAGGGCGATCATTGGTGCGTTCCCGGAGCAACGTGTGCTGCTGGCATAGGTGCGTCGTGAGGCAACACGGTTCGAATATCGATGCCTGAGTTGGCCATTGCCTCCGCGGCACGTTGCGGAATGTGGCCGGTCCATTCGAGTCGCCCGCTCTGAAGTGATCGCTTAAACACCTCGGTCATGGTGAAGCTCGTTGCGCTGGCCTCAGCGGTGAGGTCCTCCACGCAAGCGATCTGATTTACACGCGGCCCCTGCGGGGTTCGCGTGGTATGGACCACGACGTCCACAGCTTGGGAGACGAGGTCGTTCAACGCTGCCATCGGAATGTCGCTCGACGTGTCCGCGAGCTGACAGACGAAACGCAAGCGGGTGAGGGCTTGGCGTGCTGAACCCGCATGGATAGTCGTAAAGCCCTTTACGCCCGAAGAAAGGGTCATCATGAGCGGCAAGGCCTCGCGGTCTCGGACCTCACCGACGATTGCGACGTCGGGTGCCATACGCAAGAAGCCGCCCACGAGCTTTCGAAGATCAACGCCGGGACGGTCGGGACGAGCTCCTCGGGTCTGCATGCTCGCCACATTGGCCAGCGGCACGTCGGCTTCGAAGACTTCCTCGGCGATAACTACACGAAGGCTTGGGTCAAGCTCGGCAGCACAGCACGACAGGAGCGTGGTCTTACCTGCGCCGGGAACGCCTGCGAAGACCATCGACATTTGTGACTGCACGCACGCTCGAAGGAAGTTCGCTCCCTCGCGGGTGAGGGTCTCGGACGAGACCAACTCGTCGAGACTCTTGAACGTCATGCCGGTGAACTTTCGGATGTTCACGATCATGTGGCCGCCTCGGGCAATGTCCCCGTGGACGATGTGCAAACGAGCACCAGTGTCGAGCTGGGCGTCCTGCAGGCCCGCAGTGGGGTCCAGGGCCCGGTGCGCGCCGCTCGACTGGTCGAGGATGCGAGTCACGGTTCGAAGTACGTGAGCGTCATCGTGGAACGACTCATGGTGATATCCGCTCGGTCCTGTGTGGCGCTTCACAAAGATCTGATCCGGCGCGTTGAGCATGATCTCCCACACGTCATCGTCGGCAATTAGTGCAGCGAGCGGGCCGTACCCGACGAGGTTCGACATCGCCCGCTCGACAATCATCTGTGGTTCGCCGAGGTCAACCTGGCGAATGCCTCGGAGGAAATCTGCGCGCCACTGTTCAACGAGTTCGGTGACGATCCCGCGAAGCTCGATGTCTGCACTGGCCTGGTCGATGCCGATGTTGCGTTCATTGGCGATTTCGAGAGCGCTCCGTTCGATCTCTACGAGTGGGGAGACGTGCGTCGTCGGCTGCTCGACGTTGAACTCAGACATCGTCTTCGCTCCACGTGCCTAGCGAGCCCGGTGTGACCGCCACGGGTTCCGGTTCGAGTTCCTCGGTGAGATCGATCGTGATCTCGGGCGCAAGTCCTACTAGAGCGTCCAGCGACGAGGCGAGCTTGCCGGTGATGGCGCCCGGCAAGGGATCGCCGTCACGAAGCGTCGCCTCAAGGCCTTTGCGGGTCGAGACAAAGATCGGACCGATGAGGTCTTCAGCATCGGCGATCCGCGTGCGGGTGAGGTCCGCAATGGCCGATGTCAGGCCCGATCGGGCTCGCTGTTGGCGCGGGGCATGGTTGACGACAGGCAACATGCGAGAGCACGGCACTCCGAGTTCGGACAGCGCCAGGATTGTTCGTACTTGGTGATGGATGCCCCAGGCGCCGGGGACGCCGGTGACTACCACGAGGTCGGACTGGCGGGCAGCCATACGAGCGAGGCGATTGCGGTCCTCGATATCCTCGCTTCCCGTTTCTTCGGCTCCGTCGAACTCGCCGGTGATATCGCAGATCACGGTGTTGTACCGCTCCAATAACGTCGACCAACCAGCTGACAGGGACCGCGACGATATGGACACCCAATCCCGTTCGTTGCGCAGGCCGAGAAGGAGGTCGTAGCCGCGTTCGGGGAACGCATGAATCGATGCGGGAGTGTCTTCGCGATTGGGCACGCCCAGACGGTGAGCGTCGATGAATTCCAACAGGCCGGGCACGACGTCTCGAGTGTCATGGAGCATCGCTTGGTTTGAACGCAGAGCCATGTCGGCCAGCAGAATTGGTGTCCGGTCGTTGTACTTAGCTGCTAACCCCTGGGCGGCAGCCATCGCAAGCGTTGAGGTCCCCATACCTCCGGCTCCCGTGAACGTGATCACCGACGCTTGAGCAGCGTACGACTCGGGAGCGGCGGGATCAAAGAGATCTGCACCTGGCACCGAGGATGCTCGTTGCACCGGATTCGCGTTGTGGGCGAGGACGGAGCGCAGGTCGCTCGCTCCAAACGTGGCGGGAAGTACTGCTTGAGCGCCGAGTTCTTGCCAGTCACGATCGACAAGACCACTGTCGATGATGATCGGCCCGCATCCGATCGAGCGAGCGAGCTCGAGAATGTCGCGACCGAGGCCTGGCGTGAGCGAGTCGATGAGCAGCGCGGAGAAGGGCCGACCAGATTCGAGTCGTGATTGCACCTCGTCGACCGAAATGCACTTGATGAAGTCGATTGGAAGAGCGGCCTCATTGGCCCAGCGCCCGACGTTCCGGAACCATTCGCGTCTAGCGGGCGCAACACCGAGGACTACAAAGCGGTCGTTCATGGTGTCTCCGGCTCCCGCTCCTGGTCGCCGAAGCCGTCGACGAGCTGAGGAATATTGACCTCGTTGGCACCGGTAATGCCGACGATGCTGACTTCGCCGGTTCCTGCGGCCAGGGCGATTTCGGAGGCGTTCATGCCGTCACGAACTGCGACGCGAAGGACGCTGGCGTTGGTACCGAACTCGCTTGAATTGCCTCCGTACGAGATCACCAGCAGCCTGTCAGCGACCAGTTCGGTCACTTCTCGGTTCGGATAGGTGACCAAGATCGAAACCAACTCGCCGGGGTTGATCGTCGATGGAGCGTTGGCTGGGTTGACCGGCAGCGAGACGGTCGCAAGTCCGCCCGGGACCTCGTTCGTAACCATGCTGGCAACGTTGGAGTTCTGAACGAACTCAAACTGCGCTATCGGTCCAAGTGTGACGTTGCCGACCACTTGGCTCACGTCGTTGGCTACGAACTGGACCTGATCGTCAAGTCGGAGCCGCACGGACGCTACATCCTCTGCCTCGATGAGCTGTCCGGGTCCCAGGTCTCTCGTCGCGACGACCGCGTTCTGAAAGGTCGAGTCGTCGCTGAGTCGGGTTGCGAACAGAACGCCGAGGGCGGCGAGTGTGATCAGTAGTGCTCCGAGCACGGCACGGCCCGATGGAAGGGCCCGCCGCGAGCGGATGACCGGTTGATTTATCTCAGTCACTTTGCGTGCGCTCCTTGTAGTGCGAGGCCACCGTGCATGGAATTGCTACGTAAATGGCCAAAAGGTGTTGAAATGCTGCTATGCTGGGTCGTATGACTCAGGCAGATGGAGATTGGCTTTCGACCAAAGAGGCGGCGGCGGCATTGGGTCTGACCCCGCGCACGCTGTATCGATTGATCGATGAAGGGCAGTTGCCCGCGTACCGATTCGGGCGTGTTATTCGTCTGAAGCAAACCGAAATCGACGACTTTGTTGGGCAGAGCAAGATTGAACCCGGAGAGCTCGAGCATCTCTACCCCGAAGCTGCCACTTCGGAGTCTGAGGTCAGCGAGAAGGCTGACGCCTAAGTTCTGACTCATCGCGACACCACCACTTGGTCGACCGCCGATAGTGGGATGGTCATAGATTCGCCGTCGCCGTCCAAGATCAGGACGATCTGGTCGAGGCCGACGCGAGACACGCGCCCGACCAGGTTGTTGCCTCGCGAAAGTGTTAGCGATACACGTTGATGATCGGTGGCGTAGGAATCGAGCACGTCGGCGAGTTGTGGACCGCTCGACAGCTCCTCGATCGTACGATTGTGTCCGGAGCCGAATTCTCGAAGACCTTCGATAGCGGCTTGGCGCACGACAACCTGAATGCCGTCGCCAACACGGAGAACGACGATAGCGGGTCCGACCGCGACTACTTGGCCTCGGAAGTTCGAGCCTGCTCGGGTCAACACCGTGACTACGCCGCTCGTTTCGAGAAGCTCGATCAGGGTGCCAAGGAACGTACCGGAGAGTTCTGCCGCGGCTCGCCGATCGCTCCGGCGCCGCCGTTCTTCGATCGCCTGAGCACGACGCTCCGTGTCAGTCAACGTATGTAGTTGTGCATCAAAACCGCTCTGCTCGCCAGGCATTGTCCCTCAATCGAAAACGGATAGTGCTACCGAGAGTGGTATTGATACAGCCTGTCATGAATAGGTCATCTGTCTCTCGCGGGCAGTTGTTGTGCCTAGGTCAGGACCGGATGTGGGCCGTGTTGCTCATTCTCTGACGCTGGTAGCACGCTCTGAGCTACCCTTAATGGTCCAGCTGAAATACGAACACCTCTTGGTAAATCATTAGTGAGCGAAAACACCATCACTATCCACGTTGCAGGGAACCATCTCATGACGGGCCTGCTCGGGGAGCGCGACGAATACCTCCGAATTGTTGAGGACCGGTTTCCCGCGGCTCGCATGCAGGTACGCGGCAATCAAGTCTCAATCGAAGGCGATCGCGCCGCCGAAGCCGGCAAGGTTGTTGAGGAGCTCGTGCTCATGCTCGAGTCGGGTCAGGTGCTCGACAAGCGACTCGTCACCCGAACCGTCGACTTGGTCGAGGCCGACGAGCGGCCATCCGAGGTGTTCAACTCGAACGTTTTTCGCACGGCGACAGGCCGAACCATCCGCCCAAAGTCTGCGGGTCAGCAGCGCTACCTGCAGGCGATCACCGACAGCATCATCACCTTCGGCATCGGCCCCGCCGGTACCGGCAAGAGCTGGTTGGCCGTGGCCATGGGCCTCCAAGCATTGCAGGCCGGCACGGTTGAGCGCATCATTCTCACCCGGCCAGCAGTGGAGGCGGGGGAGCGGCTCGGTTTCTTGCCTGGAGACCTTATGCAGAAGGTCGACCCCTATCTTCGGCCTCTCTACGACGCGCTCTACGACATGAGCGACACTGAGGGCGTGGCGCGCCTGCTGGAAAAGGGTGCTGTTGAGATCGCCCCGCTCGCGTTCATGCGCGGCCGCACGTTGAACTCCAGCTTCATCATCTTGGACGAAGCGCAGAACACGACCCCCGAGCAGATGAAGATGTTTCTGACCCGCATCGGGTTTGGTTCTCGCGCTGTCGTCACTGGTGACATTTCACAAGTTGACGTGCAAGGTGGCCGAAGCGGCCTCGGCGGTCTCGAACGAATCCTCGGCGGCATCGAGGGACTGTCGTTCGTTCGCCTCACCAGCAAGGACGTTGTTCGGCACTCGATCGTTCAGGCGATCGTTGATGCCTATGAGACCGAGACCGCCGAGCGAGAACGTAAGTCCAACAAGGACAAACCGGACCCCGCATGAGCGCTGAGGGTTCTGGGCCGGTGGTCGTCACGATGAATGACCAAGACGACGCTGTCGTCGATATCGCCGCTTGGGAAGCCCTCGCACGCCAAGTGCTCCAAGATGAGGGCATCGGCCCCGAGGCCGAGCTGAACCTCACGTTCGTCAGCACCGACGAGATGACATCGCTCAACGAGTCGCACATGGACAAGGTCGGTCCTACCGATGTGTTGTCGTTCCCGCTGGAGGACGACCCACTCGGTATCGAAGTCGTACTGGCTGA
The DNA here is from genome assembly GCA_964445255.1 of uncultured Acidimicrobiales bacterium. Lineage (GTDB taxonomy): Bacteria > Actinomycetota > Acidimicrobiia > Acidimicrobiales > SHLQ01 > SHLQ01. The sequence continues at coordinate 7,869 of CAYUKM010000020.1, read as the reverse complement.
CGGACAGCCGCGGCTGCTCGGCGATGTGGTGATCTGTCCAATGGTCGTGCACGCGCAGGCTCCTGAGTCTCCGGTCGACGAGATGGCGCTGATGGTGGTGCACGGCGTGCTCCACATCTTGGGCATGGACCACCAGGTCGACCAAGAGGCCGAAGAAATGCAGGCGGCCGAACAACGTCACTTAGGACGCTGGCTCGGCGAAAGAAGCGTGCCATGAGCACACTCGTCGGACTGATCATCGTGGCGGCGCTGTGGGGTCTGCTGTTCGTGCTTGCTATTGCCGAGTCGTCGCTGAACGGTATGTCGCGGTCGCGTGCAAATGCGCTTGCTGAAGAACAAATCCCGGGTGCGGACAAGCTGGTCGCCGCGCTTGAAGATCGGGGCCGGCTCTTGGCGCCGATCCTTGCGCTTGCCCTCGCAGCACAGTTGAGCGTTGGAGCAATCGTCGGCGTGCTGGTCAGCCGAGCCTACGGCGCGGCATGGATCCCTGTTGGTGTGCTCGCAGCGCTGCTCATCATGTTCGTTATCACCGAGGCGGTGCCAAAGATCTGGGCGAGGCGAAACATCGATCGAGCGGCAATTGCGTCGGCGTCGATCAGTTTGAGAGTTCTTCGATTCCCGCCGCTGCGCTGGACGGTCGGGGTGCTGCTCGGCGGCGCGGGACTCGTGCTGCGTCGAACGAACAATTCGGCGGCCGCGGTCAGCTCCGAAGAAGAGATCGTTGCTCTAGCGGACGCGGCAGTGGAGGCCGAGGTACTCGAGAAGGACGAGGGCGAGATCATCCATTCGTTGCTCGACTTCGGAGACACGGTCGTTCGTGAGGTGATGGTGCCGCGTCCAGACGTGCTCGCCGTCGCCCATGACACCACCATTGAGGATGCCATCGCAGCAATGATCGATCGCGGCGTATCTCGCATGCCGATCTATGGTGATGACATCGACGATGTTGTCGGCATCGTTCACATCAAAGACCTCTTTACCCGTGACCAGCGTGGCCGTGGCGATCACTTTGTCAGCACAGCCAAGCGCCCACCAACCTTCATCCCCGAAACCAAACGAGCCGCCGAATTGCTACGAGAACTGAAGGGCATCCCGACGAGCCTGGTCGTTGTTATTGATGAGTACGGCGGGACGGCTGGAATCATCACGGTCGAGGATCTGATCGAGGAGTTCATCGGCGAGATCGTCGACGAGTTCGACTCCACGGAGAAGCCCCTCGTATCGCGGGTCAGGACTGGGGAGTGGCGAGTGCAGGCGCGTATCCCTATCGAAGACTTCAACGAGGCGATGTCGGTTGACTTGCCCGAGGAGGGCTGGGACACCCTCGGGGGCATGTTGCTCGATGGCTTGGGCCATGTGCCCGAGATTGGCGAAACGCTCCACACCGAGGGCTTCGCGTTCGTCATCGAAGCAGTCGAGGGCCGACGCATCACCGAAGTTCACGTCAAGCGAACCCAGACAACGATCAACCTCGCCGATTCCGATTCGGGCTTGCTCTCGAATGGCTGACGACCCGAACTTCCGGTCGGGTTTCGTCACGCTCGTGGGACGCCCGAACGTGGGCAAGTCGACCCTGCTCAACAAGATCCTTGGCGAGAAGGTCTCGATCGTTTCCGACAAGCCTCAGACGACCCGGTCTCAGGTGCGTGGTGTGTTGCATCGAGGCGATCACCAAATGGTCTTCGTCGACACACCGGGCATCCACAAGCCCCGCGGCCCACTCGGCCAGCGGCTGAACGAGTCGGCGGAGTCATCGATTGGCGATGTCGACATCGTGTGTGTCCTCATCGATGCGACCATGCCCCTCGGCACCGGCGACCGGTGGGTGATCGAGCGCTGCCCACCCGACACGGTCGTGGTCGTCAACAAGATCGACAAGGCAAGCCCTGAACAGGTGCTTGGCCAACTCGCCGAGGCGTCCGGGTTCGATCTCGAGGCGTATTTCCCGGTGTCGGCAACGACAGGTGAAGGTGTCGATGCGCTTGTCGACCACCTGGAGAGTCGACTGCCACTCGGCCCGCCGTACTACCCGCCGGACATGACCCATGACGCTGCCGACGCCTTCTGGGTGGCCGAACTTGTGCGTGAACAACTCCTCGGGGTACTCCGCGACGAGATGCCCCACTCGATCGCTACTCGTGTCACCGAAATGGAATGGCCCTACGTGCGCTGTGAGATCTTGGTCGAGCGGGATTCCCAGAAGGGGATCGTGATCGGCAAGAAGGGTTCGGTCATCAAACACGTCGGTACCGAAGCCCGCAAGCAACTGCGTGAGGGCACATTCCTCGAGTTGCAGGTCAAAGTGGCCAAGAACTGGCAGACCGAAGTCGAACTACTCGAGCGCTTGGGCTACTGAGCGCCCGAGTTATCTCGCGGTAGCATCGCTCTATGCCGTTATCAGGCTGGATCACTCCGGTGCTCACCGTTTCCGCGGTGCTCGCAGTCCTCGTGTTACTGATTAGCTGGGCCGGTCGCCTGCACCCGCTCTTCGAGTTGTTTACCAACGCGCCGCGGATCATTTTCGTCGTTGCGCTAACGGGATTGATCGTCGCTGGGGTGGCTCGACTTGCTGTCCAGGCCGGAGCCTTTGCGGTGGTCGCACTGGTTTTTGCAGCCCAGTTCATTCCGTTGGTGTTTCCGGTCGAGGCTCGAGCCGAAGGCGAACCAACTTTTCGCGCCCTGCAGTACAACATCTTCTTCGGGAACGAAGACATCACGGCGATGACGGAGTTGATCCAAACCTCCGACGCCGATGTGATCGCGCTTCACGAAATCACCACCGAGCAATGGGCTGCACTGCAACCCGGCCTTGGAGACTGGCCACACACAATCGCCGAGCCCTGGGACGGACCCGAACCTCAACTCGGTGGTGGAATGGTGCTGCTCAGTCGGACCCCAATCGAGCCAATGGATGTCGACTCTGAAGCGAATCTGCTCGGCCGGCCGATACTCGCCGGCACGACTGAGCTCGCCGGACAACAAACCGTTGTCGTCGGGTTGCATCCGCATGCATCACGACACGATGCCTGGAAGGCCGAAACCCGCGAGGCGCAGCTCGATGCAGTTGTCGAGCTGCTCGATGAACAAGTTGGCCCGGCGATCATCTTGACGGATCTAAACATGACCCCAACGTCGTCGTCCTACCGTCGATTCATCGATGAGCTCGAATGGGAGGACCCGCATCGCACGGTTGGCTGGGTAGGCAGCTGGCCCAACTGGGCAGGCCCCTATGGTCTGCCCATCGACCATGTCCTCACCTCGCCCGAAGTCGTGATTCACGACATTGCCTCGATTGACGGGGCGGGGTCGGATCATCGAGCACTTGTTGCCGACCTATCCCTGGGCTCGTAGGTCACAAAACTGCACCATCTTGAGAAATACTCACTTGATGTCGAGCCCGACGCCGTCGATAGGAAGGGTGTGAAAAAGGATCTCGTTGTCGATGTTCAAAACGTCACTCGCCGTTTCGGTGATGTCACGGCGCTAGACCACCTCGATCTCTCTATTCAACAGGGAACGATCAGTGTCCTGCTCGGGCCCAACGGTGCGGGCAAAACCACAGCTATCCGTATGATCACCGGCGCGCTCGCTCCCCATGAGGGAACGTCTCGCGTATTTGGTTTGGACCCCGCTGGTCCCGAGGGTGAAGAAGTCCGGAGGCGTTGCGGCGTCGTGTCGGCAAAGCCATCGCTCTACGACCGGCTCTCCGGGTGGGACAACCTTCGCTACTCCGCCGAACTCTACGGCCTTGGCAAGGGGGCCGAGACCGATGGACGCATTCGAGACGCCGCAGCAACGTTCGCGATCGATTCTTTTCTCGATCATCGAGTTGGCGGCTACTCAACTGGTATGAAGACTCGGCTGGCGCTCGCCCGAGCGGTGCTCCACGACCCCGACCTGCTACTTCTCGATGAGCCAACCTCAGGCCTGGATCCTGAATCGGCGCTGGCGGTGCTCGAACTCATCCGGGGTATGGCAGGCACGGGACGAACCGTGTTGATGTGCACCCACCTGCTCCTCGAAGCCGAAGGTCTCGCTGATGAGATCGTCGTGATGCAGTCCGGGACCGATCTACGGTCGGGACGACCAGATGACCTGATGGCCGACTTCTGGCCGACTCCTCAGGTGAAGATCACCTCGACGATTCCTGAAGGCCTCCAAGTCGCCCTTCAGAACCACGAGCAGGTTGAGGCGATCGAAGTAGTCGGCGATGGGGTTATTGCTGATCTGCGCTCCGAGGACGCGATCCCGTCGATCGTCGCCGACCTTGCAGGGCGTAAGGTCCCGATTTCAAGCGTCGTACCCGTGCGTCCTTCACTCGAAGAGCTCTACTTCGCGATCCGCCGTGAACATGGATCGACGGAGGGCGAACTCGCCCCTCCTGGCGGAGGCAGCGGACGACCTACCCGAACCGACGAGTCTGCAGGCCCCGGCCTGGCTGCTGCCTAGGTACACAGAAGGAATCTCATGTTTAACGTCAACTGGCAGCGCACCGTGACCGTCGCTCGTACCGACTTAAAGCAACTCGCTCAGTCCAAAGACTTTTGGATTCCCATGGCGTGTCTCGGTCTGCTGTTCTTTGTGATCGTCCCGACGATCTTGCTCGCCGCAATCACCAAACTCGGCAGTGTCGAACTCGTGGCGAGCGTGTCGGACACCCTTGACGTCCTCCCGTCGGCAGCACAGGCCGAAGTGCAGGGTTCAAGCCCAGCTGGTCGCAGCGGGTTCACTATCGCCGTGTTCTTGATGGCCCCCATCGCTGTGATCGTGCCACTCACGATCTCGACCGCGGTTGCAGCGGCGACCATCGTCGGCGAGCGCGAGCGCGGTACCGGCGAGTTCCTCGCGAACTCACCAGCCGGTGTGGAGGAGATCTACATGGGCAAACTCCTCGCAAGCCTCGTTCCCGGCTACCTGACCGTGGTCGTCGGGTTCACTCTGTACTCGCTTATCGTGAACATCCTTGTCGGCCCCGAGGTGGGTGGCTGGTTCTTCCCGACCACGAGTTGGTGGGTGATGATCTTGTGGGTCCTTCCACCGTTCCTCGCGCTCTGCTTGAGTCTGGTTCTGCGCCTATCGGCTCGTGTGCAGTCCACCGCAGCTGCGCAGCAGGCATCGGGCCTGATCTCGCTACCACTCATCATGATCGCCTACAGCCAGGCCACCGGTTCGCTCCTCGGTGCCTCATGGCTCCCGTTTGTCATTGGCGCCGTCGCGTGGATCATTGCCCTCATCAGCCTCCGCAGTGGCATCAAATCGGTAACGCGCGGACGCCTGCTCGGCGTTGCTGGCACCGTCTAGCGATCTGTGGCTTAGTCGCCGTCCCGGAGCGTCTTCAAGAACTCGACAACCTCTTCGCGCTCCTTTGTGCGCTTGAGCGGCGGCAGTGCGTTGATGAGTTCCCAGCGGTAGCTCTTCTTTGTGGCGAGTCGGCTGTCGAGTACGGCCACGACGCCGCGGTCTTCACTCGATCGAATCAGCCTTCCCGCGCCCTGGGCGAGCAGCATGGACGCCCGCGGTAGGTCGATCTCGCCGAATGCGGCCCTCCCAACTTGATCGCGTCGGGCTTGGAGCAGTGGGTCGTCCGGTCGAGGGAATGGGATTCGGTCAATGATTACGCAACTTAGCGTCCGCCCGGGGATGTCAACGCCTTGCCAAAAGCTCATGGTTGCGAGCAGCACCGATTCCTCGTCGTCGAGAAACTGATCGACCAGCAACTGTTTGGGTGAATCGCCCTGTGCGAGCAGGGTGTAGGGAAGGCGGTCGAGGAGGTGTTCCTTGGCCAGGTTCATCGAGCGCCACGACGTGAACAATGCGAGCGTGCGTCCGCCAGCGGCCATGATCAGTGCTTCGATTTCGTTGTGTAGCGAGTCCCGGTAGTCGTCGTGGCGAGGATCGGGCATCGTCACCGGGCAGTACAACAAGCCGGCCTCTTCAAAATCGAACGGGCTGCCCACATCGATTACGTCGAAGGGAGTATCGTCGCCCAGCCCCAAGCGGCTGGGAAGGTTCAGAGGAATCGTCGCACTCGTCATGACCGCGGTCCGGGTACCGAAGAGATGGTCGTGAAGCGTGTCGGCGACATCGATAGAGGCGACCTTGAGGCGGGGATTGTGTCCGCCCCCCTCTACCCAGGCAACGGTGCCAGACACGAGGTCGAGCGCAAGGTCGATGTCGGCGATGATGTGGGTGGCGGCATTCGTGGCCCGTTCCTTACGACCAATGACCTCCGCTGCACCGTCCTTTGGAATCTTGCGTAGCGCGTCGAGCGCTCGCTCGGCACGGTCGCGGGCTCGGCTGAGGGTGCGGGCTAAGTCGTCGTCGACCTCGTCGACCCGTTCGCCGACGTACGGCTCCAGATCGAGGCCGAGTTGGTCGGCGATGTCGTGTAGGTCGGTGGTGAGCGAATCGTCAGCAACGATGGCCTTCACTGTGTTCGCGAGGTTTCGCAACCGGCCACCGGTCAGTTCGAAGCCGGCAGCGTTCGCGACGATGTCCTCAAGTTGATGGGCCTCGTCGATGATGACGACGGCGTGCTCGCCCAGTATCGCGTTGTCACTCACGAGGTCGAGGGCATATAAGTGGGTGTTGACCACGACAACATCGGCCTCATATGACTGCGCCCGTGCCATCTCGGCAAAGCAGGACCCACCCATTGGGCACTTCTTCTGCCCAGGACACTCCGTAGGTCCGACACTTACCGCGGCCCACGTGCGCCCGCTCGGTTCGATCGGTAGCTCGGCTCGATCTCCGGTGTGTGTGCGCTCCACCCACGAGAGAATCGTGTCGAGGTCATCGGCATCTACACCGTCACCGAGTCCGAGGTCGGCGTCGAGGCCGAGTTGCTGGCCTTCGGCCTCAAGTTCTTGCAGGCGCTGGCGGCACACGTAGTTGCTGCGTCCCTTGAGCACCGAGAACTCGAACGGCACGTCGACCCGGTCTTGGAGGAAGGGGAGGTCCTTGTTCGCTAGTTGGTCTTGCAAGGCCTTTGTGGCCGTTGCGATGACCGTTCGCTTGCCGTTCAACACGGCTGGCACGAGGTAGGCGAGCGACTTGCCGGTGCCGGTTCCTGCCTTGACAATCAGGTGTCGGTCGGTCGTCATAGCCTCTGCGACTGCGCTGGTCATCTCTACCTGACCTGGGCGATCCTCGCCGCCACCGGGCAGGTCGGACGCGACAGCACGCAACGTCGACACCGATCGCTCGCTCAGACCCATGGCTTCGCACTCTAGGTGGCTGCGATGACAGCGTCTCGCACCTCGCATAAAGAGAACATGTCAATCACCCCTTTTCGGGGTCCTGCGACGGTAACTTTCACTACGTGACTTCGAAGGAACCGTTGGCGGCGCCTCGACATATCGCGTGCGTTATGGACGGCAATGGGCGTTGGGCTCAGGCCAGAGGGCTGCCCCGAATCGAAGGTCACAAGCAGGGCGAGCATGCACTCTTCGAAGCGGTGCACGGCGCCCTCGAACAGGGGGCCGACTGGTTAACTGTCTACGCGTTTAGCACCGAGAACTGGAAACGGCCTCCAGACGAGGTCAAGTTCTTGATCAACTTCAACGAGGAGATTCTGTTGCGACGTCAACAGGAGCTTCATGAGCTCGGTGTGCAGATGCGCTTTATCGGTCGAAACGACTGGCGTGTTCCGAAGCGTCTCGTCAAACGTATGGACGAAGCGTCCGAGCTGACCAAGAACAACCGCAACCTCATCTTCACCATCGCGTTCAACTATGGCGGCCGGGCCGAGATCGCAGACGCGGTCAAGAGCCTGATCAAATCGGGTGTCAGCGCAGACAAGATCAACGAGAAGATGATCGCCCGACATCTCTACGACCCGCAGATGCCCGACGTCGACCTCATGATTCG
>CAYUKM010000019.1:11652-29461 GCA_964445255.1 uncultured Acidimicrobiales bacterium | reverse complement strand
GCGGTGGCTTGCCGGATTGGCTCAGGATCGGACGATCCGCAAGAAACAAGCACCAAGCAGCCCATAGCGGCAATTGCTCTAAGAACAACGGCCCGCCACCACACGCACGGGCCACACCAAATTGAGAATGAGCGAAGGGCCATGTCTTCTCGACGGTACCTTGATCTACAAGGTCTGTGTAGTCGCGCGATAGGTCAGTTGATCCGGTTGTCGGTCGCGATCACGTTGGCTTTGGTGCCCGAGCGCCAAATGGGATCTGAGCCGCTTCGTGACAATGTGTTGTTGCGGATCTCTGCTCGGATATTGCTGCCCTGCGCTCCGGCGTCGTCGATTCGAATGGCGTAGTGTTGGGTGTCGGCGATGGTATTACCTGTGACGGTCGCGGACGAGCCGATGAGAATTCCAACACCATCGCGGTAGGGCGAGGAGGTCGAAATGCGTGAAATCGTATTGTTCGAAATTGTGATGTTTGGATTCCGTGCGCTCCAGTTTTTCTGAACGTGAACTACGACGGCGCCGCTGGTTGCAGTTCTAATGTCACTAATCGTGTTGTTGGTGACGGTGACGTTGTGGACGGGCTGTTTGATGTCGATGGCCTCCGAGGTTGTGCGTGAGATGCGATTGTTGCGGATCTCGACATGATGCACCTCATCGCTCGTGTCATTCCCAGTGCCGAGATAGATCCCCTCGCCGAAGAGCGAGAACGGGTCACCTGACGAATGTGTTCCCGCACGTTGGCCCGTGTTGCGGATGGTGGAGCCCGTAATGGAAATATGCGAGGACCTCTGGGTGATTCGGATCCCTTCCTGACCCACATCGTCGACCGAAGCACGGACGATGTCCACGTTGTTCGAAGCAGCAACTCGGAATCCCCACAGCGTCGTCCGTGTCGACAGATTCCGTAGTTCTACGTGAGATGAGTTTTCGATCAGGACGCCAGCTGATGCCGAGTAGCTCCCGTCGGAGAAAATTGGCGGATTGCCAGTGTCGGCTGCCTCGAGCACGATTGGGCGACCGGATGTGCCGTCCACGTTTCGAAGAGTGATCGGGCGATGTCGGCCTGGAGCGAAGAGAAACGTCGTGCCCGGTTCAGCCTGTCGCAGGGCCTCGTTGATCGGTATGCCTGAGAATCCGGCGCCGGTAGCTCGACCGTCTGTCGATACCGAGACCGTAGCGCCGAGTACTTGGCGCTGTTCCGGGCGTTGAGTCGTAGTCGTCCGCGGTGCTCGAGTAGTCGTGGTCTGCGGGGCGGCGGTCGTATCCGGAGCGGTGGCGATAACCGATTCGGTTGTGCGCTCTGCGCGACTTGCTGGAGCCGCTGACGTTGTCGACCTCGGAACCGCTGACGTTGTCGACCTCGGAACCGCTGACGTTGTCGACCCCGGAGCGGTGGTTGGGGTCACCGTCGAGCGAGTCGGAGTCGAGGAGGTTGTTGCGATGATGGTGTTCGTTGTGGCCTGTGCGCGGGCGGTTCGTGATGCAGGTGTGGTCGAGCTCGATGATTGGGATGTCAACGTCTCACTCGTTGACGGATCACTACCGCTGTCCACAACTTCTGGGATTGCGGGTTGCGCTTCTTCCACGACGCGGGCAAGCGCCCCTGGAGGCGGTCCAGCTGCATCTTGATTCGAGGAGCCCTCGGGATCGCTGATCTCACCAACTGCTCGGCCGGGTTGGGGCGCGCCGAGCTGTCGAGCGGCTGTCTCCATGTCTTGGACTACCTCAGTGCTCTGAGGGCCCAAGGCGAAAACAGCGCCCAGAGTCACTGCCAAAATCAACAGCGCGACGAGTGCGTGAGCATGTTTCGATTCGATGACCAAGAAATTCGGTCAAAATTGACGCGTCCTTGAGTGCAACCTCATTACGAGCATCGATGGCACTCGGGAGGCGAAATTGATGGCGCCCGTTCCGCGAATTGCTCGCTACCCCGTAGGAAGCCGCTCGGTTAGCCGCAGCCTCATTCCCTCGACGTAGGAGAGGCGTTTGCCCTTGTTTTTCGCCGCCGTCACGACCGCTAGCACGAAGAAGACGAAGGAGATGTCCCGACGAACCACGCCCGCCTCAGTCAGGCTAAAGATCAGTCCATAGGCAATCAAGAGGACCGGTACGAGTCCGGCTGCGGTCGGGACTGCACGAATGTTTCGAGCACCCCAGACCAAGCCGCGGATAAAGATCGCTACGAGCAGCGCTGCGGCGATTGGTCCGGCATAGAGCCAAGCGTCGATGAAGGCGTTATGTGCGTGCGGGACGGAGAAGTTCGATCTAACGGCTACCGGAAACGATACATCTTCTCCCCAGAAGGCAAACCAGCCATGTCCAGTCCAGAACCGTTCCGTGATCCCGAATCTCCACGAGTTGACCCACAGCGGGAGGCGCCCGGTGAAGGTGGAGTTCTTTCCGAGAAGGCCTGTTGCGACGACCAAGTTCGTGGCTGCAAGCGTTGTTAGAACGGAGAAGACCGAGATCATGGTGATCGCCGTGGCCCCATAGAGGGTTTTGCGACCGCGGAAACCGAGGAAGACGACCGTGAGGGCAATCACTCCAGCGGTTGCCCCAAGTGATGTCGCAGAGTCGCTCGCAACTACCTGAACACCAGCAAGCACGGCGAGGACGGGCCAAACGATGAAGCTACGACGGACCCGTGAAAGGAATGCGAAGATGATGAGGCTCAGTGAGGCTATTCGACCGAGCTCGTTCTTGGTGACGAAGACGCCGCTCCATTTGCTGCCACCGTCGGTGCCGACGTTGATCGTGTCGAGGCCGAAATCCTGGAAGACAAAGATGAACACGTAATTGACAAACAATCCGGCAGCAAAGGCGACGCCAGCGATATAGAGGATCTCCTCGATGCGGTAACGAATCGCGAAGTAGTAGCCCACTAACAGTGAGATGGCAATAACAACAAAGGTCGTGAAGGTCTCGATGATATTTCCTGACCACACGGTCGAGAGTCCGATCAGGCCGACGAGAGCAGGAAGCAACGGTTCGCGAGCCGCTGCGGCGGCCAAGATGTGCCAGTTTCCGTTCATCCCGAGCGCGGCGAGACCCAAGAATGTGAGGAACACCAAAGTGGCGAGCGGAGAACCGCCCTGGACCGCGTTCGCCGACGAGCCGCCGACACGGACGAACCACTCGGTAGGTATCGAGAACGCGAACACGAACACCATGACACCGGAGAGAATCCGCTCAACCGCACCAGGGCGCCGCAGGAACGGTTGCTGAGCCGGTGCGTCGGTGATGTCCTGAACGGTTGAGATGGGGCGTGAGACTATTGCCATGGGTAGGTTCCCGGTTAGGAGCTTGAGCGAGCAGCGGTGACCTTCTCGTAAGCGTAGCGGTCTTTGCGCAGAATCGATCCGCCTGACTCGCTGTCGTCACGGTTGAGGATTGCTCCCATGACGGTGCCGCCCGATCGATCGATCTCGGCACGGACTCGAAGCAACGTGTCGGTGTCGGTCCTTGAGCTATCGATCACGATGATGGTGCCGTCGACGCCTCGCGAGATCGATGAGGCATCCGCAGTGCTCAGCACGGGCGGTGCGTCGATCAAGATGATGTCAAACTGCTCTTCGAGCTCCTCGACTAGCGTTGCGAAACGGTTGGTTGCGAGTAGCTCGCCCGGGTTGGGGGGAGGTGGGCCAGCGGGAATCACGACTAGCCCCGGAGTCCCCGGCACAGCCACCAAAATGTTGGCGATTTCTGGGTTGGTTAGCCAATCGCTCAAGCCTTGGTGGTTCGACGGGATACCGAGAGTCTTTTCGATGGTTGGGCGTCGAAGGTCAGCATTGACCAGGCAGACACTCGTCTCGCCTTGGGTGAGGGCCACAGCCAAGTTGACCGAGGTGGTCGACTTACCCTCGGAAGGTCGAGCGCTGGTTATCAAGAAGGTCTTGGCATCTTGGGTCGCTCCTAGGAACTGCACTGATGAGCGCAAACGGCGGAACGCTTCTCGGGCTCGCTGGACCCGAGCTGAGCGGCCTCCGGCGAGCATAACGACAGAGGAGGAACCGCTTCGGTTCGAGAGGCCAAATGAGGGAATGGAAGCCAAAACGCTGGTGCCCAATGCCAGCTCGACGTCACCGGACTCTCGGGCAGTGCGGTCCAGGCGTTGCAATACGAAGGCGAGGGCGACGCCCGCACCGACACCCAGGACCAGTCCCAGCGCTCGAACGATGTTGTCAGAGAAGCCCGTTGGGACTTCAGGAAGAGCAGCTTGTTGCAGGAACACCGCAGGTGCGGTTCGAGTCCTTGCTGAGATCTCGGCATCCGAGAGGTCGTTATTCGTCTCCCGTAGATCGGCCCGGATCTGCGTCCGCTCCCGAACCTCTTCGTTTAGCGTTGCGTTCAGCGAAGCGATGATCGTCGCATCCGCCGCGATTCGTTGGCGTTCCAGGTTGGCGATTTCCGCATCGATCCCCTCCAGATCGACCTCGAGCGCATCAACCATCATCTGAAGTTCGCCGATGGTCGCCGCGTCGATTGCTGCAGCTTCACCGTTGCGAAGCGCCACGTATTGTGCTGCGAAACTGTTGACGACGTCCTGAGCTCGCTGCGGGTCCGTATCGACGAAGTTCAATTCCAACGTGTCTGAGCCGTCGACGAAGATGACGTCAAGCTCTCGAAGCAAACTGTTCGGTGCGGTAACGAGTCCGAGCTCGACAACGACCTCGCGTCCGACCTGAATGGAGTCGACAACCTCTCGCTCGCGTTCAAGTGTTGGCCGCACCAGCCTGCCGTCGGTCGTGCCGACCGGTGTTGGGTTAACAAGCACGCGGGCAGAGGCTTCGAATCGATTTTCGAGGCTGATGGTGAGCAAGAACGCGGCGGCGAGCCCGATAAGAGCGCACAGCAGAATCAGAAGCTTTCGCTGGCGTACGGCGGCGAGATACTCCTCAAGACCTGGCGTGTCTTTCCCTTGGGATCCAGCTTCGAACATCATGAAGTCACGACTCCTCGTCGTCTAATAGGGTAGGTCAGAAAGGTGAGAAAGTTCAGTTCGGGCATCGTCCGACGTCTCCAACGAGGGGGCGATGATCTGCGTATCGGGTGTCGAAGGACGCTCCATTGGTCACACAGAGTTCGTCGGTCACCAGTAGGTGGTCGAGTCGAGCGAAGAAGGCAGAGCGGATGAGCGAACGCTCCGCGGTCGGAACGGCCCAGCCGCTTTGGCGCATACCATCTCGAAGAACGTTGGTTAGGCGGCGGTACGCCTGGCCGCGATCAACTGTGTTTAGGTCGCCTGCCAATAGCACGGGAAGTTCTTCTGCCTCGATCGCGTCAGCTACGGCGTCGACAAGTGCGACATGTTGATCTGCGGGTAACTGGTATGGCCCCTCGCCTGGAAACGGTCGAGGAATGTGAATGGCGTAGAGAATGAATGGTCCATCTTCCGCCTCGACTTGGACACGGAAACCAGGAAGACCACCGGGAAAGGTGTTCTCAATTGGGTCATCGAGAACGGTCATCGGCACATTCGAGTAGACCCCGATGCTGGGTAAGCCATTTTGGCGAAACGTCTCTCCAACAGGGGACAAACCGGTCTGATTCTCCTGTTGGGTCAACAATGGAATGATGTCGCTCTCCGCGAACTCAAACCGCTCTCTGAACTCCTCATCGTGGGATTCTGCGAGCTCGACTCCAACCAAAATATCCGGCTCTTCTTGGAAGACGAAGAAGCCAGCGTCATTGTCCGAAAACCAATAGAGCCCGAGGTTCATTGTTGCGATACGGGTTGTTGTGGCGGGTATTGCTGCGCTGGCGGGGCGCATGGGGGCGATCACCGTCGCAATGAAGAAGATGACCAGCGACAGCCCGACCCAGGCGGCGACGGCGCTCCGCCGAAGGAGGGCCACTACGGCGGCGAGAACTATCCCCGCGCCGATGAGTACCGGCAAGCCAATCGCCACATAGTCCAGAAGTGGATGCAGCGAGCGAACCAAAAACCACGTCCACGGAAGAAGTACGATTAGCCACTCTCGCTTCAAGGCGGTCGAGCGCGATTGGAGGTCTTCGGGCGCGTCGACGGTCACAGATCTCAAGAATAAACCTGACTTTCGGCCCGATCGATGGGCCATTTGTACCGCTGGGCCAACAAAACGAGTCAGCCCAGCGAGTCAGACTAGTGCGCCTTTGCCGGATCGGGGCTGTCGGGGTTGATGCCGTAGCGCACGATTGCTTCGGCCACGACGCTGCGGTCGATGCGACCTTCATCGGCGAGTGCCGATAGAACAGCGACGACGATGTGTGCCGTGTCGATCTCGAAGAACGAACGCAGGGCCTCGCGAGTGTCCGAGCGCCCGAATCCGTCGGTACCCAAGGTGACGAAACGGCCGGGAACCCAACGGGAGATCTGATCGGGAACGAGCTTCATGTAGTCGCTGACTGCAACGATCGGGCCTCCGGCGTTGGCCAGCTTGGCGGTGACATCGGGCATGACCGGCGCCCCGGACTGGCGAAGCCTGTTCGCTCGCTCCGTAGCGAGGGCGTTCTCGCGGATCTTCTTATATGAGGTGACCGACCACAGGTCAACACCCACATCGAAGTGCTCGGCGAGTTCCTGCTGAGCCTCTCGAGCAGCGAGCTGCGATGGGCCCGAGAACAGAATCGTTGCACGGTTCGTCTTGTCCGGAGCATCTGCCCACTGATAGATGCCAGACAAAATGTCGTCGTCGGTGACGTGGTCCGGTCGGGCGGGCATGTCGTAATTCTCGTTGTAGATCGTGAGGTAGTAGAAGACGTCTTCACCTTGTTCGGAGCCGTTGCCGTACATCCGGCGCAGTCCCTCTTTGATGATCGTTCCGAGCTCGAAGGCGAACGACGGGTCGTAGGCCTCACACGCTGGGACGGTCGACGCCATGATGTGGCTGTGGCCGTCCTGATGCTGGAGTCCCTCGCCCATGAGTGTGGTTCGCCCGGCGGTCGCGCCCATGAGGAAGCCGCGCGCACGAGAGTCGGCAGCCGACCAAATGAGGTCGCCCACCCGCTGGAAGCCAAACATCGAATAGAAGGTGAAGAACGGCACCATCGGCACGCCGTAGTTGGCATAGCTGGTCGCCGCGGCGATAAAGCTCGCGAGCGAGCCCGCCTCGGTGATGCCCTCTTCAAGGATTTGGCCGTCGGTGTCCTCTGAGTAGGAGAGCAACAGCTCATGGTCGACCGGTTCGTACAGCTGGCCGAAGGGTGCGTAGATCTCGAACTCTCGGAACATCGAATCCATACCGAAGGTACGGGCCTCGTCAGGAATGATCGGTACGACTCGAGGGCCGAACTCCTGGTCTCGCATCATGGAGCGCAACGTGGCGGTGAAGGCCATTGTGGTCGAGACTTCGCGGCCGCCTGAGCCTTTGTTGAGGTCGTCGAAGATCGACTCCTGAGGGAGGGTTAGTGGGCGTCGAGTGCGCACAACGCGCTTCGGCAAGGACCCACCGAGTTCGCTCCGGCGTTGGAGGAGATACTGCATCTCGTCGGAATCGGGGGCCGGACGGAAGTATGGCGGCACCTCGTCTTCGAGTGCGGATTCGGGGATCTCGTCGGTGAGGTACAGCCGTTCGCGCATCTCCATCATCTGCGCCTTGTTCATCTTCTTGAGCTGGTGGGTGCTGTTGCGGGCTTCGAAGCCTTGGCCCAATGTCCAACCCTTGATGGTCTTACAGAGGATGACCGTTGGCTGTTCGGTCTCTTCGACCGCAGCCTTGTAGGCCGAGAACACCTTTTGGTAGTCGTGGCCACCCCGCGGCAAGCTCTTGAGTTCATCATCGGTGAGGTGTTCGACCAGCTTGCGCAAACGAGGGTCAGGTCCGAAGAAGTGTTCCCGGATATACGCGCCGTCTTCGACCGCGTACCGCTGGAACTCGCCGTCGACGGTGTTGTTCATCTTGTTGAGTAGGACGCCGTCGACATCGCGAGCGAGGAGTTCATCCCACTTGCCGCCCCAGACGACCTTAATGACGTTCCAACCCGCGCCTCGGAAGACACCTTCGAGTTCTTGGATGATCTTTCCGTTGCCCCGAACCGGTCCATCGAGTCGTTGGAGGTTGCAGTTGATGACCCAGATTAGGTTGCCCAGACCGGAGCGGCCGGCGAGCGAGATGGCGCCGAGCGTCTCGGGTTCGTCGGTCTCGCCGTCTCCGAGAAACGCCCAGATCTTTCCCTGGGACGCATCGTCGATGTGGCGCTGGGTCATGTAGCGGGCGAAGCGCGCATGATAGATTGAGTTGATTGGGCCGAGGCCCATCGACACGGTCGGGAACTCCCAGAACTCGGGCATGAGTCGCGGGTGGGGATAGGACGACAGTCCCTTGCCGCCGATTTCCATGCGGAAGTTGTCGAGGTTCTCTTCGTTGAGTCGACCTTCGAGGAAGGCTCGCGCATAGATGCCAGGGGCGGCGTGGCCCTGCATGTAGATGTGGTCGCCGGACAGTCCGTCGTCCTTGCCCTGCCAGAAATGGTTGAAGCCGACCTCATAGAGCGATGCCGATGATGCATACGACGACAGGTGACCGCCGATCCCGTCAGCGTTCTTGTTCGCTCGCACGACCATGGCCGCTGCGTTCCACCGGATGAACGCTCGGATCCGACGCTCGATGTGCTCATCGCCGGGAAAGAACGGTTGGTTCTCGGTCGGAATGGTGTTCACGTACGGCGTCCACACCGCAGGTGGAGTGCCGATCTGTGTTTCTTGGGCCCGAGCCAACAGCTTGGACATGATGAATCGCGCACGCTGACGGCCAGCACTCGCGGCTACGGCATCCAGCGACTCCAACCACTCCTGGGTCTCTTGGGGGTCGATATCGGGGAGCTGTTGAGAGAAATTATCGGACATATGTCTTCCAGTCTTGCAAGCAAGTCGGGTGGGGGGAAACTTCTGACGTTGTTTCTAATAGTGAAACGTGTCTCGTTTTGTCATGCTGACACCGTGAGCTTGTTTAATCCTGACGATTTTGGTGCTTCTTCGGACGATGTAAGTGGTGCCGCTGAACCATCACGAGACGAGGAGGCACAGCCGACGGTCGTGTACACCGACGGAGCATGTTCGGGGAACCCCGGACCCGGCGGTTGGGCGTGGGTGATCCCTGGAGGCGCGTGGGCATCGGGAGCCGAGGACCCGTCGACGAATCAACGGATGGAGGTCCAAGCCGTTCTGCACGCGGTCTCCTCGCTGGAGGGTCCCCTCGAGATCTGGAGTGACAGCACCTACGTGGTCAACTGTTTCAAAGACGAATGGTGGGTCGGGTGGGAACGCCGGGGCTGGAAGAACTCGCAAAAGAAGCCCGTTGCTAATCAGGACTTGTGGAAGCCGTTGATCAGCGCGGTGAAGGAGCGCGAGGTTGCGTTTCATTGGGTCAAGGGTCATTCGGGGGACGAATGGAACGACATCGCTGACGAGCTAGCGGTTGAGGCCGTGCACGGGCGAGGTAGCAACGGCAAGGTCATCCACGGTTGAGCTCGTTCCCGCTGCAGTCAATCAGGCTTCGATGGTTACCGCGGGGTAGAAGGCCACTCGATTGGCGACTGCTTCCGCTCCATCGAGGGGTTCGCGGTAGAACCATGCCGCGTTCTCGGCCACTTGCCCGTCGACATCGATCGTAAAATAGCTAGCGGTGCCCTTCCATGGGCATCCGGTCGTATGTGCGGTCTCCGTCACGACGCTTTGATCGAGTGCATCGATCGGGAAGTAGGCATTGCCCTCGACCGTGTTGATGTCGTTACTTTCGGCGATTACTTTGCCGTTGAAGATTGCTCGTGCCATCTGTCTTGTCCTTTCGTCGGAACTGAGCGATTAAGCCGCCAGGCTCCGCCTCAATTCGATCACGGCCCGGAAACCCGTAGTCGTTAGATGCTATTCCTCGACGAGATCTTTGAGTCGTTCCAGGGTCTGCTCGATGTTGGTGAGATGCGTTGTGGGGTAGCCAACGGCCTCGATCGCCGGTGGAAATATCGCAGTCGACCAGTCGAAGGTCTCGGTCACGAGGGTTCCATCGTCGACGGGTTCCAGGGTGTACCGCCAGCGGTGCTTACCGAAGTGCTGCCACGCGATCAGTCGCCCGTCCTCGAACTCGACCACAGTGCTGGATATGCGATACGGCAACGGCCCGAACTTCATTGACATCGCAAACTTGTCGCCGAGTCCGAGTCGTGCAGGCCCAGAGATCCCACCTTGAACCATCCCTGAGCCATCGAAGAGGTGATGTTGGCGAGGGTCGGCGAGGATATCGAAAATGGCTTCGGGGCTGGATTCGATGCGAATGGAAGCACTGGTTTGTTGCGCCGCCTTGTCGACGTGTCCTGTCGTGCTCATAGGACGGCCTCAAAGGCTTCGTCGATCGTCGGATGCGCAAAGGCGAATCCGCTATCGATGAGCGCTCCAGGAAGCACCTTGGCGCTGGTAAACAGCATGTCTTGTGCCGCTTCTTTGCCAAGCCTGAGGTCGACGGCGAAACGAGGTGTGGGGAGGAAGGTGGGTCGGCCCACCGCCTTGCCGAGTGCTTTGGTGAATTCGGCGTTCGTTGACGGGTTCGGTGCGGTCACGTTGACCGGCCCCGAAAGGTCGCCGTCGATGATGTGCAGGATCGCGTTGACTTGATCGGTGATCGAGACCCACGACCAATACTGCGAGCCATCACCGATCTTTCCGCCGATGCCCATCTTGAAGAACGGCAGTTGCTCTTTGAGGGCCCCACCGGCAGCGCTCAAGACGACGCCGGTGCGGATGAACGCGGTGCGAATCCCGGCATCGATTGCGGGTTGGGCGGCTGCTTCCCACTCCTGCACCATGTCGGCAAGGAACCCGGTGCCGGGTTCTGCCTGTTCTCGCAGCTCCTCGTTGCCGCGGTCTCCGTAATAACCGATTGCTGACCCGGAGATGAACACTGAGGGCTGCGGTTCCAGCTCAGCGATCGTGTCGGCCAACAGCGCGGTACTTAACGTTCGGCTCTCGGTGAGTTCACGTTTGTACTCAGCCGACCACTTCGCATCACCAATCCCGGCCCCAGCGAGATGGACTACTGCATCCACGCCCGCAAGTGCTTCGGTGTCGATCGTGCCTGCCTCGATGTCCCAGAGTGCATCGCCCGAACGAGGGCTGGATCGAACGACGCGCACAACGTCGTCACCTCGCTCTTTGAGGGCCCGTTGTGCGCGGTCCCGATCAGTCCTGACGATCCGGTGATAGCAACCAACATGATCGCAACATAGCCAACCCGAGCAGTGGGTGTATGACTATCCCCAGAGGAAGCTACAGCTTTTCGATCTGCGGTCCGCGAACGGCGTCTCGACAGTCGAGAACGTATGGGGCGTGCTCCGCTATCAGGTCAATGTCGATGTCGTCGTGGTCGACGAGCATCACCACGGCTTCTGCTCCCGCCAACTCATCGGCGGTGAGATCGATCTCTACGGTTCCCGACGGGAGGTCATCGGGATCGATGTGTGAGTCGATAACCGAAACCTTCGCACCGAGTCCGAGCAGGCGGTCGGCAACACGAACCGAAGGCGACTCGCGCGCATCGGAGGTATTGGGCTTGTAGGCCATGCCGACGAGAACCACGTGGGCGCCATCGAGCGACTCGCGCTCGGCAAGCCCCGCTTGGAGGCGGCGGATCACGTAGTCGGGCATATGGCGGTTGATGTCGTTGGCGAGCTCAACGAAGCGGAAGGTCTTGCCGAGTTGTTCCTCGACCGCCCACGACAGGTACGAAGGATCGACCGGTAGGCAGTGGCCGCCAACTCCAGGCCCCGGGGTGAATTTCATGAAGCCAAAGGGTTTCGTGGCCGCCGCATCGATCACTTCCCAGATGTCGACGCCAAGGTCGTGGGCGAACATAGCGAGTTCGTTGACGAGCGCGATGTTCACATGGCGGAAAGTGTTCTCGAGGAGCTTGGTCATCTCCGCCTCGCGGGTGCTGCGCACAGAGATGGTCTTGTCGATAAAGCGATCGTAGAACCACTGCACTTCCTGAGCCGATCGTGGCCCGACGCCGCTCACAACCTTCGGCGTGTTGACAAGGCCCCACACCGGGTTGCCAGGGTCGATGCGCTCGGGTGAGTAGCCCAGAAAGTAGTCGGTCTCTGGGACAAGCCCAGTGGCGCGTTCGATACGAGAGGCTACGAGTTCGTCGGTGGTTCCGGGGTAGGTCGTCGATTCCAAGATGACCGTGGCATGCACTCGAAGATGGGGGCAAAGAAGGTCAATGGCCGCCTCGATATACCCAAGGTCAGGTTTGTCGTCGCGCAACGGGGTGGGAACCGAAATGACCGCAACGTCGAAGCCTCGCAGATCGTCAGGATTCGAGCTTGCGATGTAGGTGCCAGCCTCGATGACCGCACACAACTCTCGGTCGGTGATGTCTTCGACGTGGGAATAACCTCGGCGTAGGCCGGTGGTCTTGTGCTCGTCGATGTCGTACCCGACCACACTGAAGCCGGCGCGTGCCGCCTCTACAGCAACGGGAAGACCCACATAGCCTTGGCCAATAACTACGAGCTTGGTTCCAACAGCATCACGCATAGGTACCAATCGGCCGCGACTGCCTGACACTGAGTCAAACGACCTATCCGTAATCGAATTGAGACCTAACGGAACTAGGCACCTGGTTCGGGGCGGATCGTTTGTTGTCGTCGGCCAAGCGCGATCAGCATCGCTCCCATGGCGACAACGCCGATGGCCAGCGATACGACTCGATCGGAGTCTCGACCGGTGAAGGGAAGTACGCTCGGGACATTGCGAGTCGTCGGTGAAGGATTGATGATCGGTGCGGCCGGATCCGGGGACAGGAGGATTAGACCGTTGTCGTCGATTTGGATCAGAACCCGAAGATCCAAACCGCCGCAACGAGCGTGCACTTCGTAAACGCCGGGTTCCACGTCGGGAAGTGCGACGTTGGGGAAGCTGAACGTTCCATTCAGCAGGGGATCGGGACTCGATATCGAGGTGGTGATGGCGAGGATTCGACCGGGAACCGCTTGGGAACCGACCGGGTCGTTTGCCGTGGGTGCGAGTCCGGGCCAGTACAGGATGACCTCTTGGTTGCCAGAGCACCCGAGGCCGGTGAAGTCTGCGAAACCGGGGCGATCGGGTGAGGTCGTAACGAAGAGTCCGGAGATTCCGCCGTATTGAGCGCCCGCTGGGGCAGCAAAGAAGGGCGCGATGAGGAGGGCGATCAAGATCGCTGACAACGCGAATCGAAAACGTCTGCCTGGTGTCACACGGTGCCAGTCGGTCAATTGCGGGCGCTCTTTAGCAGCCCATACGTCGATTAATACCTCCGCGGGCGAGAACTAGCGGGGCAGGGTGAAGCTGAGTGATTTGTCTCGATCGATTGCGCTGGACCATCGGAGACCTTCGAGTCCGCTCGACCAATCCGACGGACCATCGACTCGTAAACCGTCCGCGGTCCTCAAATGCCATTCGACCTGCTCGCTCGACACCAGCGGCTGAGCACCGAGGGTGATGTCGTAGGTGCGATCGCTCGCCATCTCTCCGACGAGCGTTAGTTGAATCGCAGTCGATTCGCCGGGGCCTAAGTCCACGACCACCGAGTACACGCCGAGGCCAAACTCGGTATCGGCCTCGACAGGAACTGGTTCGCCATCTTGGGTTGCCTCGACGACCGAATGGCGGGCGTAGGTGGACAGAATCATGCGGTTCGTGCCCAACGGTAGACCTTGATCATTTGAGGCCAAGATTGCGTCTGGTAGACCGCCGGGCGGGGCGGTGTTTTCGATATTGATGGTGAGGCCATGGCGAACCGTGCCCGAACGCGGATCCAGCACCGTTTCGATCTCCAGGCTTCTATCCAGGAAGCTGTCGATCTTGTTCTGGCCGCTGTTTTGGTGCACTACGGCGATGAGGTCCTCGGATGTTGCTGGGAAGGACCCGCTTAGTCCGAGCCGTTCAGTGACCTGGCTGTCAGGGTCGTTGGCGAGCCAAAGGTTGATTCGGTCTTGATCGGCGAGAGGTGCCAATTCGCTGACTAATGCGACCGGGTCAGGCGGTTCGGCGAACAACGATGTCGCCAGCTGATCGGTGAGCGCGAGCAGGGCTGCCTCTCGCCCCGCCTCGTCGCCTTCGAAGGCGACATATTGTTCGACGAGTAGCTCGTTGGCAGCATTCGCACCGGTGAGTGAACGCTCGCCCGCTCGAATTGGGCCGGTGAAGGCAACGAGATTTTCGAGAACGAATGGGTCCACCGAAATCACGGCGTCGACCGAGATCTCCGTTGCCTGTTCGAAGAGATCTGCTGCCACTGCAGCTACCGACGGGAAGTGCGGGGAGATCGTCACATCTTGCACGTGGGTCGCTATGTCGAACCGTTCGTAGCGGCGGGCATAGTCGGCGTCAGCGTTGAGCGTCGCCGCGTTCTCCTCGAGGAGCCTGTTGAGCTCGACCGAGCGGTATGAACGGTCGATGGTCAGTTGGCCATCGGATGCCTCGACCAACGCCCAACTTCCCACGAAGCCTCCAGCACCTCGCGCTTCGGAAGGCGTCGTGAACATGAGGAGGATCTGTTGAGGTGCCGACGCACCGAGCAGATCACGGCCAAGGTGTAGTGCTTCGGCCGACGCACTGATCAAGCCCGAACTCGGTACGAGGACTTCATTGGCCCGCTCGACTCGTTCGGAGATTGGTGGGAGGAGCCAAGGAGTGTCGATCGCGCCGATCCGGTCCTCAGCTCGGGTCACGGTGGCGGCCAGAGCATCAAAGGCTGGTGATATCCGGTCCAGCTCGCGGGTTTGCACTACCCCGCGAGCAACGAGAGCTGATGGGTCGACTCGGCTCGTGACAGTAGCTGCCGACGCGGTAAGCGCACTGGCTTGACCGGTCGTGACCTGTCCGGCACGAAGGTTCTGACCCGCGATTGGAATCAGTCGTGTAGGTAGCATCCACGGCCCGGCGATGATGCGGTTGGCGTTCGACCAATCGTGCGCGGCTTGCTCGAGGCGCATCGTGGCGACGTCGAGGTTCCCGTTCGACGTAGCTTGGGCTCCGCGTTGCGTGTTTTCCAAACCGCGGACGAGTGAAGGCAGCGCGATCAGGCACACGATGCCGGCGGCCACGACTACAGCCGAAACCCCTATGCCGACGCGAGCCAAGCGGCGAGTGATGCTCCGACGCCGCTTGCGCGAGATCGTTTTCCAGCCGGTGCGAAAGATCGGGGCGATGGCGATAGCGGTGATAAGAGCGCTCGTGCCGAACGGGTCACTGATCGCTCCGCCCGATAGGTCGAACAGGGGGCCCACCCCTTGGGTGAGGAGGGCCGGCAAGCTCAAAAACGCGATGGCAGCACCGACTTTGGGAGACCGGCGGCCTCGGCGGAGCGCTCGCACTGCGAGGATCAGCGCGATCACCGCGAGTGCTTGAGCAATGAGTGAAGATGCTACGACCGCGGCGATTGCGCTTACGAACGCCCAAGCCCAACGTCGCGCTCGGCTAGCGAACCAGACGACGAGCGCCGCGAAAATGCCTCGGTAGAGGCCGTCGGCGATAGCGAGACCTGCTGGGGCTGCGTCGCTTGCCACCAAAGCGATGATTCCCGCGGCCGCGGTGAGAATCTCGACCACCTCCGCGCCGGATCGACGCCGCTTTGATGGCTGCTCGGTCAGCTGAATATCGGTGAGTTCAAGCTGGGGGGTTTGTAGGTCGTTGGCCATAGTCCATTCGTCCCATCGGCAAAAGGGTCGCGCGATGTGAGCCATAGGAGCTGTGGCTGGGCCGCTATGACAAATGCCGTTGGATCGTAATGACGCGGGACTCAATTTTGGGGGTTTGACAGCCGACATGGAACCCGATGTCAAATGCACCAGATTGCGAGCGGAGTGGGCTTGCGTCCCCTCGGGGCCTCCGGGCCCCGAGGCGCACTCTTTTAGCCCTCCTCTCAGCGAAGAAGCTACGTGTACGCATAGCTGTAGACACCGCGTTTTGGTTCGCGGCGACTGCCGCAGGAGCGCTGTCGATCGGGGCCTCGATGGTTCATGGTGCAGCTGCGGGCATCGCAGCCGCAGCCATACAGGTCATGCTCGGTTGGGCAACTGGGCTCTATCGGGGTCGGTGGCGTCTGGCCTCCTTCGAGGAAGCCGTCGCTCTGTCCATAGTCGTCGCAGCGGTCAGCGGCTCGGTCTTTGTCGCCGTGGCGATCGCTGCCAGTTCCGGCGTTACCCTCGCATTTCATTTCTTGGCACCCTTCGCTGCCCTCACGGCGATGTTGGTGGCGCGGGGGATCCGTCGGCTCTCCATTGAGAGACGACCGTCGACTATTTCGCAATCCCAGATGCCTGTCTTGATATTCGGCGCCGGCGATGCCGGCACTCAGCTCGTTCGTTCGATATTGGGCAACCCGAACAGCCGGTACCGTCCGGTGGCTCTGCTCGACGACGATCCGGCAAAATCCAAGCTTCGTATTCAAGGAGTGCCCGTCCGCGGTACCCGCACTGACATAGCCACAGTCGCCGACGACCTTGAGAGTACGGTCATTATCGCGGCTGTCCCGAGTGCACCAGCATCGACGATCGCGGATCTTGAGCGAATTGCGAGCGCAGCGGGACTCGATCTTCGAGTGCTGCCACCCACCCAAGAACTCATCGATGGCATGGTCAGCGAATCCGATGTGCGCGATATCACCGAAGCCGACCTCCTCGGGCGGCGAACGATCGATACCGACCTCGATGCCATCGCCTCCTACCTCACCGGTGCCCGTGTCCTCGTGACCGGCGCAGGTGGCTCGATCGGGTCGGAGCTGTGTCGCCAAATTTCTCGATTCGCGCCGGCCCAACTCGTGATGTTGGACCGAGACGAGTCCGCTCTGCACAGCGTGCAGATGTCGATCGAGGGTCGAGCGCTGCTCGACTCGCGCAACCTCGTCGTCGCGGACATTCGCGACGCCAGCCGCCTCGCTGAGGCGTTTACCGAGCATCGACCAGAGGTTGTCTTTCACGCTGCCGCACTCAAGCACCTGCCGCTACTCGAAATGTATGCCCTCGAGGGGTGGAAGACGAACGTTCTTGGAACGAACAATGTGCTGCGGGCCGCGGCCTCGGCTGGCGTCACCCACTTCGTCAACGTCTCAACCGATAAAGCCGCTGACCCCACCAGCGTCCTCGGATACACGAAGCGCATCGCCGAACAACTCACCGCTTGGTACGCACACCGCAGTCGTGGCGCGTGGGTGAGTGTCCGTTTCGGCAACGTGTTGGGCTCACGAGGGTCGGTGCTTGAGGCCTTCCGTGCTCAGATCGAACAAGGTGGGCCGATCACCGTTACCCATCCCGAGGTCACCCGGTACTTCATGACTCCACAGGAAGCCTGCCAGCTTGTTATCCAGGCGGGCGCTGTCGGCTACCGCGGGGAGGCACTCGTTCTCGACATGGGTGAGCCGGTTCGAATCTTGGATGTGGCAGAACGCCTTGTCGCTTCAGCGTCACGACCGATCAAGATCGTCTTCACCGGGCTTCGTCCGGGCGAGAAGCTGCACGAGGATCTCATCAGCGTCGGCGAACTCGACATCCGGCGGGCCCACAAGTTGATCAGCCATGTATCGGTTCCGGCCCTGCGACCGACCCAACTCGGGTTGATCGACGATGCGACCAACGAGTCAACAAAGGCCACGATGCGAGCGTTGTGCCTCAACGAACTCGAAGACGGCGCCATCACGCTGTGATTTCCTCGACACTGCCGGTCGAGAACCGTGTTAGTCGTCGACATGGTCGCTACGCGAGCTTCGCTCCCTGATTGCTCGACACTGCCGGTCGAGAACCGTGTTAGTCGTCGACATGGTCGCTACGCGAGCATTTGCTACCCATCGTGCAGGGTCCGTGCGGG
>CAYUKM010000019.1:0-11552 GCA_964445255.1 uncultured Acidimicrobiales bacterium | reverse complement strand
GGTCGACCGGTTGGTCGGCAATGAGGGGATCTGCTGGATCATGGCCGTCGATACCGCTGCCGGACACCACGACGCGCGAAGTCTTCGCGAGGACGTGGGTGGCTGCGCTGACGCTCAGGGTATCGACCCATACTTGGTCGTATCGAAGGCGTTGTTCCCATGAAATGGCATTGCGGCCGTTGACCTGGGCAAGACCCGTCATCCCGGGTCGTACGGCGAACCGCAGCGATACGCCACGGCCAACCCTGGCACTGAGCGATGGGAGCATAGGTCGGGGCCCGACCAGGCTCATCTCACCAGCGATCACGTTGAACAATTGTGGGAGCTCATCGAGCGACGTGCGCCGCAGGAAGCGTCCGATCGGGGTAATTCGTGAATCGTCCGGAACGATTGGATTTGGGCCCGAGAGCATCGTTCGAAACTTGAACATCGCGAAGGGACGGCGGCCCCTCCCGATGCGTTGTTGGGTGAAGAAGATGGGGCGGCCGGAGGTTATGAGAACTGCGAGTGCGACGAGCCCGATTGCGGTTAGCCATAGGGGCGCGCTGAGCGCGATGAGGACAAGGTCAAACCGACGTAGCTGTCGTTGACGTCGCTCAAGACTCCTCATTGGTGCGACTCCGCAGCGACAAGCTCGCGAGGGCTGGCTGCATCGTGCAGGGACTGCATCCACTCGATGGTGTCGATGAGACCGTGAACGAAGTCAACCGGGGTCAGATCGTCGAACAGGTGTTGTAGCAGCGTGGAGTCTGCTTGGGAATGGGGCACGTCACCCACGCGGCTCGCAACATGATCGATCACGAGTGGTTCGTCGAGATGTTTGGTGAGAATCTCGATTACTTCGAGTAGCGATGTTCTCGTTCCAAAGGCAAGATTCACCGGGTCTGGTGAAGAAACTCGGCCTTCAATGGCTCGACAGATCGTGTCGCACACCGTATCGACGTGCGTGAAGTCTCGGGATTGCGTACCGTCCCCGTGAACGGTGAGGGGCTGCCCTCGCAACGCTGCGTCGATGAATGCCGGAATCACTGCCGCGTAGGCATGGCCTGCGGTTTGGAAGCGGCCAAACACGTTGAAGAAACGGAAGGCCAGCGTCGGTAGGTCGTAGGCGCTTCGATAGGCGAGCGCGTATCCTTCCGCAGCGAGTTTCGATCCGGCATATGGACTCATCGGACGAGTAGCTGCGGTCTCGCGCTTGGGTAGCTCAGGGTTGGCGCCATAGACCGATGACGATGACGCCATAATCACCTGTGGTCCGCCAGCGAGACGAGCAGCATCGAGCACATTGAGTGTGCCGGTGGCGTTGACTTCGTGGGTTGCGATGGGGTCCGCGATCGATCGAGGGACCGAGCCGCGTGCCGCGAGGTGCACGATCGAATCGACACCGCGCACGGCGTGACGGAGCACATTGACGTCGGTGATCGACCCGTGAATGAAGGTCGCGGACGTACCATCGAGGTTCGATTTGTAGCCGGTTGAGAGGTCGTCGAGGACCACGACGCCATGTTGGCGAGCAATGCATGCTCGAACGAGATTTGCTCCGATGAAACCAGCTCCGCCGGTTACAAGAATTCGCACGACTATTTCTCCACGTAGGCTCATTGGCCTATCGGCGGGAAGCTCTCGAAATCGAGTGAATTAGGCCGTGTTCGACCAACTTTGATGACCTGTGGCGAGGTCGATTGTTTGGACCTCCTCAAGCACGCGTTCAAAGGTGTTGACAACGTACGCCGGGTCAAGTTCAGGACGCTGCGATGCCTTTCGCGTCACCGCCACCAGCCGGCGATATCGAGCCTCGTCGTTGAACACCCAATCGAGGGCCTCCGCCCAGCCCTCGACGTCGTCTTCGTCAACAGCAATCGCTGCAGGCCCGGCGGCTTCGTCAAGCCCGGGGTGTTGCGAGATGATGGCCGGAATAGCGTTGGCCTGCGCCTCAACGATTACTCGAGGTCGGTTGTCGATGCGATGAGGAACCAGAAGAACTCGGGCCGATGCATACAGCTGTGGCCCCGGCTCGCTTCGGCGTCGAAGCTCGACGTTGTTGAGTGGAGCAACCACTTCCACGAGGCGGCCCCACTCGGCATCATCGAGCGGCCACGATTCCTGAAAGACGAACTCGACGTCTGGGGCCCGACGAGCGAGTTCGATCGCGATGTTGACCCCATGGCTCGCTATGGGGTTGATCAGAAGGGCCGTTTTGCGGGTGCTTTCGGTACGCGTCGGAGTGGTGTCCACGACCGAAGGAATGAACTCGCATCGGTGCCCTTGGGTGCGAGCCGACTCAGCCAAGGTCTGCGCGTTGGCTACGAGCACATCGGCTGGCGACGGTTCGATCTCCAAGTGTCGAAGCGCCGGAACTTCTCGGATGTAGAGCACGGTGGAGATATGGCGCGTTCGGCAGATGTCTAGCGTCCGTCGCCAACTGTGGCGGTCGATGCTGTTCCCAACGACCACGTCGGGGTTGAACTCGTCGAGCACCTGGGGGAGAGCGTTGTGCGGGTGAGGACTGGTCCAGTGAGCGAGGTGATCGATGGTCCGGTGTGGCGGTCGGGATCCAGGAAGGGAGGCGAGGCGCTGTAGCGATCGAAGGTGTTCAAAACGGACGCTCGCGTCCGCCAATTGCTCACCGACGACCCTGGACATGCTCGCCCGGCGTTGATCGTCCACAACGAACACGACCTCGTGGCCCCGCTCGATCAGCCCATGGGCTAGAGCGCGTTGACTTCGGGGGGAACCGCCGTCGATCACCGACGAAATGAAGAGCACCCGAGTCATAGCGGTGGACGTCCGACCACATAGATGAAGGTCTCGCCAATGAAATGCGGCTGGGGCATCACGTATCGGCGTAGGAGCCGGGCGAATGGACCTGCCTCCACGGGGATTGGTGAGCCGTCGTGGGCACTGTCGAAGCCAACGTTGCGCCAATGGCTGCCCCGGATCGTTCTTTTGATCTTCTGAACGGTGGAGCCGGGTCGGCCGCGCTTTGGTTCGGTCGTTGCTGCCTCGAGCAGCATCAGGCCGTTCCGCGCCGCGAGTTCGGCGATTCCGCTTGGGAAGAGATAGCTGACGTGGTCGACATTTTCCCAGACGATGCCCAATTGACCTGCACGTACCCGTTGCGGCGAGAAGGGGTTTGGAGTTGTGAGGATGAGCGAACCCTCTTGGGTGAGTCCGCGCTCGGCGGTTTGGAAGACCATGTCGAGGTCGGTGATGTGCTCGATCAGTTCGCCCGCGACGATCACGTCGAACGGGCCGTGCTCACGAAGCGGGCCGAGTCCGGTGGATAGATCATGGACGACGGCGTCGAAGCCGGCATCGACGACAGCGGCGACGCCTTCCTCAAGGAGATCCACGCCAATGCAACGAGCTGCGGCACGGGCGAGTCGTCCATGCAGCCAGCGATCGTTCGTCAGGCGGGTAGTCGCATGCGCGACGCAACCGATATCGAGCACGTTCCGTCCTCGCACGCGATCCTCGAGGAACCGCACACGATCCGGTATTGGGGTGCGCCAGGCGGCGGCGAGGGTCCGCGAGCGGTGGGCTACCGCACTCGGATGGTTTGGGTCGTCGTGTACGGCGGCCCAACCGGTGATCGGGTCGATGTCATCGGGGCGGTACCGACCGGACGCTTCAAAGAGATCGCTGCGAGAGTGACGTTTCATCGAACTTCCTCCGAGTGGTCGTTGTCGATGGTGAGCGAGGGAGAAAGGATCGAGTCGAGCAGAGCGATCTCATCGATTTGACGCTGTGCTCGCCATCGATGGTTGGTGTTGGCGATCTTGCGCGACCGGATAAGTCGATCGAGTGCCCCTTGAGGTTGGACCTCGGCGAACCGAAGGATTTGCCGGAGAACCGACTCGGGCTGAGCCGTCAGATCCTCATAGCTGATCGTCAAAATTTCGGGGTCCCCGACGGTCGACTGATTGATGACTTCCACTAAATAGTTCCGATTGTGGGCGGCGAACCCGAGCATGGTTTCACCGCTCGCTGTCCACTCGTCTCGTGCCGCTTCTGGCCACGCATCGGCCCACCAGTAGCGATGGTGCCAGGTGCCGAATCGGCCGCTCTCGATCTCCCTCGCGTAGCTGTTGGCTACGGCGTGACCATCACGTTGGATGTGCACGAATCGGGCCTTGGGGAAGATGGCTCGCATGAGCTCGATCCTGGGGAAGTCGGTGTATTTCGAAAGAAGGACGTCGCGCCGTTGATGATGAAGTGCCGCAGCCACGGTGCTGCGTACGTTCAGGGCCGTTGCGGTGTGGAGCTCAAAGGCGCTTGGGTCGACCGCTGGGCCAGCGCCAAACTCGGGGCGGAACCCGGGGATCAGGTCTTCCCAGAATCGCCAGGGCTCGATCGCCCGGGGGAGGTACGTGTCAGCAACGGAACGAACGGGTCCGACGGGTGCACAAGCAGCGATGATCCGAGGACGCCACGCTGCGAGGCGATCGCCGCCACGAACGTCGTAAATGCGATTGCGGCGATGCTGGACGCCGGTTGCAACTTGGTCGGCCGCCGAGTTGTTTATGTACCCGAACGCTCGCGTTCCCGCGAGCAGATCGAGGAGCAAGGTCGTGCCCGATCGTGGGCATCCGATGATGAATAGGGGCGCGTTCATTGGAGCCACGTCGGTAGGTCGAGCGGATCGAGCCGTTTCCCGGTGTGGCCTCGCCAACCATCGGCTAGTGCCAAGACATTGAGCCGCAGGTTCTTCCACGCGGTTCGTGGGCGGAACGGAAGGTTCACGAGCGGCTTGGCGATGCCTGCGATGAGCGACATGCGTGCCGCTGCTACACCGCGTTGGTTGCGTCGGAGGATAACGACGAGGTTTCGGAGACTGTAGTAGCGACGCCAACTGGCTGGCCGCACAACCGGATCGACGCGGCGGTTCTCGACCATCGAGGTCCAACCGTGGTCGCGAGCGATACCGCTCGACCACAGAGTCGTTCTGGCTCGGTCAAGTGCCAGCCCAAGATCGAGGTCATCGAACCCAAAGAACAGCGTCGGGTCCGGACCGCCAGCGCTACGAAGCGCCCCGATGCGATAGTGCGGGCAAGCGCCGCCGGGCAGATAGGCGACGGGTTCAGGGGAAGTGCCGGTCGCAGCCCGAAGTCGGCCACCGTGTTCGAGTCGAGCGCCCCAGAGGCCTACGCCACCGACGGAGGGCTCTTTTTGGGCGAGTTCGGCGGTGACGGCTCCTACCGCGGCGAGTGTGTTGTCGTCATGGGGTGGATCGTCATCGTCGAGGAGCACGATCCATTCGTCATCATCATGGGTGGCGAGCGTCGTCGTGATTCCTGCCGCGATTCCACCAGCGGGACCAGGGTTGCCGTGCACGCCTAAGTAGTCGACTCGACCCGCGGCGTCCGGGTGTTTGGCGACGATGTCCCGAATGGAAGGGTCATCGTCATTGTCGACCACGAGCAGGGTGGACAACGGAGCTGTCTGGGTCTCGAGGATCCGGAGGTGCTCCACCAGTGCGTCAGGTCGTCGGAACGTGATCAGCACACCATGGGTGGCGAGCGAGGAGGTCATGAGCGGCTGCCCCGATGCGAACTACAATGGCGGCGATGTCGGCTCGCTTCACCCGGCCCAAACGTATGGCCCGTATCGCGTCGTCCCCGTGGCCAGCGGCGACGAGACGCGCAATGCTCGATGCTGAGCGGCGGAACGGCAGTGATGTTGGAGTCCCGATCGGCGACGGTATGGCTTGGATCGCCGGAGAGAGCGACGAGGTCGACTACTTCACCCTCTACGGAGCGATCATCGACAACCACTTTCCGGCTGAGGTTGGCGGCGTCGCCGTGCTCGATATCGGTGCCCACAAGGGCTACTTCGCACTGCGCTCGTTCGCGCAGGGAGCACAACGGGTCGACTCGTACGAGCCGGCGAGCCAGAACCTGGAGAATCTTCGACGTTCGGCCGCTGGCCGCGACAATTGGAATGTGCGCCCCTTTGCGGTTGGGGCCGAGCAAGGCACGGTCGAACTGCACCTGTCTCCGGGTTCGTGGGGTCATTCCGTGCACATCCCCGTCGGCGGTGAGTCCGTAGGTAGCGAGATGGTTGAGATGGTTTCGCTTTCGAGCGCGCTCGCAGACATCGGTAGCGCTAGTCTTGCGGTCGTTGCGAAGATCAACGTGGAAGGTGCGGCGGGATCGATGATCCTCGGCACTGGTGCCGACGACTGGTCGGCGGTGCGGCTGCTTTGGGCTGACGTCGAGTCGAATGACCCGGTCGGACTTGACGCGATCAAGGCGCACTTGGAGCCTTGCGGATTGACCCATGTCGAAACCGACGGGCATCGAAATCGTTTCGTTCGTCGATAGGTCACGAGCGGGAGGGTTGCTCATATGAACACCTGCCGTGATTCGAGGGCGCCTCGAAGCGCTCCCCAACGATTTGCCAGGGTGAATACCCACGCGTGGCGCCCGGACTTGGTCGCAATCTTGGGGGTTCGCAGCACCAGCCAGACCCAGGATCGAATGCCATCGAAGCGTCCTGGTCCGTCTAGTCCAAGACTGGTCGCTTGCGACGCTAGTTGGGCGCGTCCGCGGCCGTAGTAGATGCCCTGGCGCCAGGTGGCTCGAAGTCCCGAACGGAAACGATAGGCGACACGGGCGTCGGGAACGAGCGTCGGGCGGTACCCAAGTCCCGCGGCACGGATCGAGAACTCGATGTCCTCGAGCCCAAGGAAGTCCTCGTCGTAGCCTTCGAGGGCTTCCCAGAGGGTTCGATGCATGGCGGTGTTGTTACCGCGGGCAAATGGTATTGATCCGAACTTCGGCAGGCGTTCCGCGCTTCCCATCGGGCGGGTCTTCGACAGCCAGTTGTCGTTGAGAAGGCCGGGATCGAGGGTGCCGGTCACGAGTGGTTCGCTGCGGAGAGCATCCCCCATGGCCGCTACCCACCCGGGGTACACAACATCGTCGCCGTCGCAGAAGGCGACCGAGCGGGCAGTGCTCGAACGGACACCTGCGTTTCGGGCGTAGGCGATGCCACTGCGGTCGCCAGCACGGACGACCCGCACGGGGACGTCGGCGCCGACGTAGCTGCGGGCGATGTCCGCAGTGTGGTCCGTCGATCGATTGTCGACGACCACGATCTCCCACGGTCGGGACCAGTCTTGATTCACCAGCGCGTCGAGTTGTTCAGCGAGTGTCGCGGACTCGTTGTGACAGGGGATGATGACGGCGAGATCGTGCATCATTTACTCCTCG
The DNA here is from genome assembly GCA_964445255.1 of uncultured Acidimicrobiales bacterium. GTDB lineage: Bacteria > Actinomycetota > Acidimicrobiia > Acidimicrobiales > SHLQ01 > SHLQ01. The sequence goes on along the minus strand of CAYUKM010000019.1, from coordinate 4,338 downwards.
TATCCGAATCGCTCGAAGTCAGGCCGATAGCGATTGATGAGCAGTCGACGCTCAGCGGTCTTGAGTGTTGGCGGGACTGAGGGGGAGACGTTGAGGCGCTGGGGACGCGCTGTTGACGCGCCGATCAAGGTCAGCAGTTCGTCGAGGTCTCGGTCAAAGGTCTCCATTCGTCCGAGAAGATCGAGCGGCTCGGTTGGGAGCAATGCGCTCTGCAGGCGAAGGTGTGCGTCACACGCCGCGGGATCGAGCTCAGCGAACCACGCCACGAACGTGGATAGGTCTTGCATCTCCTCGTACGTGCGGTCGTCGAAGTTGAAGTGGTTGAGCTTCACCACGGTGCTCTGCCACGCCGAGAGAAAGCGGTCGATGGGGTGCCGAACGAATCCAGCGCGTGCATAGCCACGGGTGAGAGAGCGGGGCTCCACCACCCCGTACGGCTCCTCAAGGTCGAGTTGCACACCTGCGGATCGCAACGCACCGAAGATCGACCGGGTGCCGACTTTGGCAACCCGAAACCACACCAGGCGATGGGAGTGGCTAACCGTGATGTTGAAGCGGGATTGCGGTTCGTGGCGGATGTGGTCCGCGATCGATAAGGCTTGTTGGAGACGGGCGCTTGGTCTGGTGAGGCGGCTCCGGTCATCGTTGCGGGTGCGCAGCAGTGGGCGTGATACGACGTTGATCAACGGATGCCTCCGATGTGGTGATCAGCAGAATCTGTCAGGTCGATGATGGAGCGATCGATCGACCCCATGCGTTCGCCTACCCATTGGCCCGCGACCCAGCTCCATCTCGCGCGGATCGCTCGGTGGAAGATCGCTGCCGGAAAGCTCTTCACAAGCCAGAGGAAGCGACGGAGAGCTCGATCGGGAGAGCGTAGGCCAGCGGCCGCCAGTCGCGACAGGATCGCCACTCGGTAGCGCCCATAGAACTTCCCCTGGCGATAGGTGGCTCGAACGGAGCGTCGCAAGCGATAGGAGATGACCGCCCGCTCGTCGTAGTGCAGGTCGATTCCCGCCTCCCACATGCGAATTGCGATGTCGAGGTCGCAACCGGCTGTGTAGCGCTCGTCGAAGCCGCCGAGTGCCTCGAGAGCGAGACGGCGAAAGCCCATGTTGCATCCATGGGCGTAGGGGACGGCGTCGAGCATGACCGACCGCCCGGTCACCGATGTGCCGCGCACATTCGCCACCCAGCCCGGGTTCATCGCGTCCATGTCGATAGGGCCCGTGGCATAGGAGCTCATTTGGAGCATGTCGCAAAGACTGGCGAGCCACATGGGTCCGACCTTGTCGTCGGCATCGCAAAACGCGACGTATTCGCCCCGTGCATGGGCGAGTCCGACGTTTCGGGCGTAGGGTTCGCCAGCCCGTTCATCAGCGGCGATCAGTCGGACGGCGACGCGGTTACGTTCCGCCCAACGAGCGACGACGTCGACGAGATCGTCGGTCGAACGATTGTCGATCACTAGGATTTCGCTTGGCGGACTGTGACGCTGCGCCTCGCGGAGTGCATCGAGTTGATCGACGATCGTTTCCGCGCCGTTGTATACCGGGATGATTACCGAGACTTGAGGAATCATGGTTGGCCTTCCTTCCAACGTCGTGTGAAGGCAGTGAGTTCCTCGGGCGAGTAGAAGTGGCGTGCTAACCGTGTTTGGTAGACCTCGTCAATGAGGTCATGGTTGAGTCTTCCGCGAGCTAAGAAGTCACGGTACGGAGATTTGTTTGAAGTGAAGGTTCGGTTCTGGCGCGGAATACTTGTGAGCTCCGGGAGATCGAAGTGGTCGGCTACGGCGGCCGCGCCGATCGACGCGAGGTTCTCGGCGCGGAGGATCAGGGCGCAATAGTTGGCGTTGTGCAGGGTGACCCTGCCGACGGGGGCGGGGAAGGGAGTGTTGTAGACGTCGATTCCTGTAGCGGGCAACAGCTCGTCACGGAACCAGTCGCGATCGATGAAGTTGTCGCGCAAGTTTCGTTCTACTGCCTGCGCATGGTCGCCCAGGTCTCCGGTCATCCATACAGACCCGTTGGTTTCCCTTTGACGGGCTAGCCCATAAAAGTGGTCTGAAGTCGCCACTGCGATCGGGTCTCGCACGCCGCTGAGGATTCGCCGCGGGTGCGTGGAGCGAAGCGATTGGGCGATCTGCTCACATTGCCAGAGATGCCGCGGACGTCGGTTGATTCCGAGTCGCTCGGATTTCGCGAGTCGTCGAGCGATCCCATCTGCCGATAGGGCGTGGGCTTTGAGCAGCGGGCGATCTGTAGCGGAAACGATGGCGTCGGTGAGAGAGGTTGTGCCGGTCCTGCCCATCGAGAAGATGATGATTGGGTCCTTGGCCATCCGCTTTTCGGTTTCGCGATGGGTCATCTTTCGGTCGACCATCGAACTGGACCGTCGAAGCGGTCGACCGAGGCTCCTCATCGTCGTCATCGCTGCTCCAACATGTTGTGACGGTGACGTTCTTTGGCGCCGAAAAACGTGACCCTGCCAGCATCGAGTTGCAGGATGTGGTCGCAGATATCGAGGATGGCGGGGCGATGGGTTATGGCGACGATGATGACATCGGAGCCACGTTGGGTAAGCGCGTCGAGAACTTGGCGTTCCGCGTGCGCGTCGAGTGCGCTTGTTGCTTCGTCAAGGACCAAGAGTTGCGGACGACCAGCGAGTGCTCGAGCGATACACAGGCGCTGCTGTTGGCCGCCGGACAACTCGCCTCCGCGTTCGCCGATGTGAGTGTCATACCCGCCCATCGCCATGATCTCGTCGTGGATCGCTGCCTCCTTGCACGCGCTTCGAATCGCGGCGTCGGTAATCTCTGGGCGCAGAAACCGGACATTGTCGTTGACCGTGCCGGTGAGGAGGTTGCTGTGCTGCGGCACTAGCGCCACTCGCCGGCGCCACCAGGAGGGGTCAGCTTCGTCGATCGCGATACCGTCTAGTTCGAGCGCTCCACCGGATTGACGAAGACCGAGTAGGAGCTGCGCCAGCGTGCTTTTGCCGCTCCCTGAGGCTCCGATCACGCCAACGATGGACCCGGGGGCGATATGGAATGATAGGTCGTGAAGCGTCGGAACGTCGTCGTAGGCGAAGTCGAGATTGATGGCGCGAATTCCGTCCGTCTGAGTGGGTAGCGCAAAGCCCGGTGTTGGCTCGGCCGCCTCATAGCGCTCGATCTCATTGCCGAGCGACGTGGCATAAACGTCGGCTTGGGTGTATTGGGCTCGAGCTATCTGCAGCGATTGCCCGTATCCCAGGCTCCGAAGCAGTAGCACCATGACCGACCCCACCGTCCCAATGTCGTCGACACCGACATTGAGGCCAATGATCAGCAGACCAACAATGCCGCTGTAGGTGACGAGTTGATAGCTCGGCCCGATAGCGAGTTGGGCGAACTGGGATCGGCGGAGGGCGGTTGCAGCGTCGACGGCATCGGCGTCGACGCACCCGGCGGCGGCCGCCCGAACACCGTGGACGTCGATCTCAAGGGCGAGTGATTCGAGTTCGTTTACTCGGGTTCCAAAGGCCACCTGGGCATCGGCTGCCCGTTGGCTTGAGCGTTTGACCAAGCGGCGAAGCGGCCACATCACGGCGCCGAGAATGAGTACGAGGGCGGTCGCGGCGAGTGTGATGTAGGGCTGGATCGTCAGCGCTGCACCAACGAGCGCGATGAGGCTCATCGAAGCGGTGAGGCCCCGAGCGGTCGCACCGACCACGTTGACGGCCGTACGGCTGTAATTGCTCAAGAGTTGCTGAACTCGTCCAGGAGCGAGACCATGTTTGACCTCCCACGCAGTCGCGAGAAAGGCGGCGGTGAAGGTTCGGCGAATTCGGATGGTCGCGCGTGCGATGGCGCGGCTTGTGAGTCCAGCCGATGCGATACTTGTGCCAAAGCGAAGAACGACCAGTGCGGCCGATAGTGCCAATACCCAAACGGTCGATAGCGAGATGTCGCGCACGAGGGTGACGGAGTCCGCCCCTGTCGCGAGCGCTATGCCAGAGCGGGCGACCAACACCAAGAAGCCGGCCTCGGCCAGGGTGCCTATAGCCGTCAACGCGACGATCACTGCGAGCGCGCGTCGCTCGCCGCCGATGAGCGCGCGCCCGTCCAAGCGCTGAGCTAGGTTTTTGTGAGATGTGACGGGCATGTTCTCCTCAACAATTCACGGGAGCGTGAAACGTCTTGGGTCCAGTCGGCACAGCTAGGTGTGGATTGAGGGATACGCGGGTCATTTGACCTAGGCCGACTAGGTCCACGGGCCCCTCAGAACAACTCGAGATCGCCTGGTTCCCAGCGGTGATTTTCGGGCTGAGGTTTGGTGGTGACCTTTCGGACCG
>CAYUKM010000018.1:0-29499 GCA_964445255.1 uncultured Acidimicrobiales bacterium | reverse complement strand
TGAGGCCTCGAAACATCGCTGGCTGTCAACGGTAGTGTGACGGGATGATTCGAGTAGGAGTAGCAGGCGCTGGTGGCCGTATGGGTAGCGAGGTCTGCCGGGCAGTGGATGCTGCCGACGACTTGGAGCTTGTCGCTGCCGTCGACCCTGGTGTTGCGGGTCAATCGATTGGCGATGTGGCCGGGATCAGCTGCGATCACGTAGCGGTTTCGACCGTTCTGGAGCTCGCCCCGAATTCGGTTGAGGTGATCGTCGACTTCACCTTCCTTGAGGCATCGCTTGGTGTGCTCGACTGGAGTGCGACCAACGGTGTGCACGCCGTTGTTGGCACCACAGGCTTCTCCGACGATGACCTGGCCCGCTTCCGGGCCACCTTCACGCAGAGCAACGCCATGATCGTCCCGAACTTTGCCATCGGCGCGGTGATGATGATGCGCATGGCCGAATTGGCGGCTCCGTACTTCGAGACAGCCGAGGTGATCGAGTTCCATCACAACAACAAGCGAGACGCGCCGTCTGGAACGGCGATGATGACCGCTCAGCGCATAGAAGCCGCCAAAGAGGCGAGCGACTCGGATTGGGACAGCGACCCCACCGAACAAGAGGTCGTGCCCGGCGCTCGGGGCGGCAAGGTCGGGGGAGTGGGTGTCCACGGTGTGCGCATGCACGGTATGGTCGCCCATCAAGAGGTCATCTTTGGCACTACCGGCGAGACTCTGACCATTCGTCACGACAGCATCCACCGCAACAGCTTTATGCCCGGTGTCCTGCTCGCGGTTCGCAAGGTGGCTGACACCGCGGGGGTGACGCTGGGTCTGGACCCGCTGCTCTTTCCCAACGCGTAGCGTCACATCGAGGCCCGAGCCACTAGAACCACCCGCTCTGGACTAGCCTGAAGGCCATGGTTTCGCTCGACCGGCCGACCGTTCACGTCGGCCCTCAACCACCCGCGATCCGCCCGTACTCATCGGCGGATTTTGCGTGGGCTGTTGAGTTGCTCGCTGCCACGGGCGGGCGTCATCGCGTGCGTCGAGGGAAGGTTGTCGATGTGGCTCTCCTGGCGGGCATTGTGGCTGAGCGACGAGGTCATCCAGCAGCGCTATTGACCTACTGTCGCCCGAACGCCGAAACGCTCGAGATCTCCGCTATCGCCTCCGCGCCTTTCGACGACGAACTGGTTCGGGCGCTCCTCGCCGCGTGCATCATGCAACGTCAGGTTCCATGTCGTCGCGTCTACACCATCTGCTCGAACGCCGAGTTTGATGTTCAACGGATTCTGCAAGTCGAAGGCTTTCGCCTTGCGGCCGCTCGCCCGGGGGCGGTCGAGATCGCCGCTCGCACGTCACCTGACGTCATTACGGTCCTTGGCGGCCTCTCGCAGCGCGATGAGATTGAATACGAGCAACTCATCGCCCCGGCCTGATGTTCCTCACCCCCCGATGGTTCGCCTCACACATCTTCGTTGCCCTACTGATCACCGCGTTTATCGCTGCGGGGTTCTGGCAGATCAATCGACTGGGCCAGCGCCAGGCCACCAATGAGCGAGTCACGCAGCGGCTCGACAGCGTCGTCACCCTTGATGACGCTGTGGCGGCGACCGGTGGAATCGCCGACGAACTCGACTTCCGTCGGGTCCAAGTGACGGGCCAGTTCGACAACAGCCGTGAGATCTTGATCGCCAACCGCAGCAGAGAAGGGGTCGCTGGCTTTTGGATGTGGACGGTCTTCGTCGAAGACGATGGCTCCGAGTTGGTAGTCAACCGTGGTTTCATCGACCGGGCCGCGATCCTCATGCTGCCCGACGTTGGCATCGCCGCGAGGATCACCGGCGAGAGTACGCCACTTACCTTGCAAGGGTTGCTGCGTCTCGGTGACCTCGATGCCCGGCTGTCCGAAGACGGTAACCAGCTCACTCGCCCCGACGCCGAGCAGGCGAAGGCACTCCTCGGAGTCGACTCCGAGCTTCCCACCGAGATTTACCTGCAGCTCGAAGCCCAAGAGCCCGCACGAAGAAGTGACGTGCCCATCAACCTGCCGTTACCGGACCTTTCCGAAGGGCCACATCGCAGCTACGCATTCCAGTGGTTCACCTTCGCCACGATTGGGGTAGTCGGGTACGGACTCACGCTGCGTCGCATCGCTCGCGGCGACCAGGCTCGTGGTGACGTTCCGATTGACGAGCCGCTCGAACCGGACCCGGTGGCCGTCTGAACCTCGCAAGGCGCCTGGATTTCGCGGAAATCGGGAACCCCTGCCCAACCAACCCCTAAGCAGTTCGGAGGGGTAGCCTCTATGGACGAGAGGAGAACCTACGATGGCTCGTTTTGGACACACACTCACCGCCATGGTCTCGCCGTTTGCGCCAGACCAATCGCTCGATCTTGAGGGCGCGCAGAAGCTGGCGAAGTGGTTGGTTGCCAACGGCAATGACGGCCTCGTTATCGCTGGGACTACCGGCGAGTCTCCAACACTTACTCATGACGAACAGGTGGCCCTGATCGAAGCGGTCGTCGAAGCCGTTGACGTGCCAGTAATTGCCGGCGCCGGCAGCAACGACACCCGCGCCGCGGTTGACCTCACCGAACGCGCTACGGCGGGCGGAGCCGACGCAATCCTGTCGGTGACGCCGTATTACAACCGGCCATCGCAAGAGGGCCTGCTCGCACACTTCCGAGCGTGCGCCGCGGCGACCGACCTCCCGGTCATCCTCTATGACATCCCTGGTCGTACCGGTCGCAAGATCGACACCGGGAACATCATCGCCCTTGCACAGGAGTCGAACATCGTTGGCCTCAAGGACGCAGCTGGTGACCCGGCTGAAACGGCCAAAGTTATCGCTGCGCTCGGCCCGGACTTTGACGTGTACTCCGGCGACGATGGCCTTACCTTGCCGCTGCTCGCCGTCGGTGCCTGCGGCGTTATCGGTGTGGCCACCCACTGGGCTGGCGTTGAGACCAGCCAAATGATCGACGCCTTCCGCCGCGGCGACGTGGCAGAGGCGACTCGCCTCAACCAAGTTCTGCTCGAATCATGGGACATCGAGACCGGCGACCTTCGCCCGAACCCGATCCCAAGCAAGACCATGCTTCGGTTGCTTGGGTTGCCCGGTGGCCAATGTCGTCTGCCGATGGGCCCTGAGCCTGCTGGTCTCGAGGACGAATGCCGCAAGGTGTTGTCGAATCTGGGGCGGCCAGGCTTTTAATGGCTCCTCCCGTACGCATCACATTCCTCGGCGGTCTCGGCGACATCGGGCGCAACTGTGCCGTCCTCGAATCCGAGGGTCGCATGGTCATCCTCGACTGCGGGCAAATGTTCGCCGACGAGACCCAGCCCGGCGTGGACTCGATCATCCCGGACTTCACCTACCTCCAGGAGAACGCCGACCGGATCGACGGGTGCATCGTCACCCACGCCCACGAGGATCACATCGGTGGTCTCACGTACCTGCTCGAAGCGATCCCATCGCTCGAACTCGACTTCTATGGCACCCCCTTCACGCTCGGCCTCGTGCGCCACAAGCTAGGGGAGCGCAACCTGCAAAGTCGGGCGAACCTGCACCAACTCGACGACGGCGACGTGCTGCAGATCGGTCCGTTCGAGTGCGAGTTCTTGCCGGTCACTCACTCGACGCCATCGGGGCTGATCACGGCGTTCCGTACCCCGCAGGGCATCATCTTGCACTCGAGTGACTTCAAGCTCGATCACACACCTGTCGACGGGCGCGTGACCGACCTTCCCCGAATCGGCGCGCTTTCCAATGACCCTGGCATCCGTTTGTTGCTAGCCGATTCGACCAACGCGAATACGCCTGGGCAGTCCAGGTCGGAGTCCGAAGTTGGTAGTGTGCTGCGCCAGCTCTTCCACGAGCATCGTGATCAGCGCATCATCGTTGGCGCCTTCGCTAGCCACATCCACCGTGTGCAACAGATCGCAGAAGCGGCGCTCGAGCAGGATCGCACCATCGTGACCCTCGGTCGTTCGATGAAGCGCAACGTGGCTCTGGCACGAGATCTTGGGCTTCTCTCGATCCCGGACAACCGCATTGTGGACATCGCTGATGCCGACGACCTCGACCCGGTCAAGACCTGCATCATTTCCACCGGTAGCCAGGGCGAGTACCGCTCGGCCCTTACGCTCATGGCGCAGAACGACAGCCGTTGGGTGACCATCGGGCCGAAGGACACCGTCATCTTCAGCTCGCATCCCATTCCCGGCAACGAAGCTGCCGTCGCTCGGGTTCGCTCGGGTCTGGCCCGTCAAGGTGCGAAGATTGTGCACTCTGGTCAGGTGAACGTGCACACCACTGGCCACGGCACGCAGCAAGAACTCTTGGCGCTTCACTCCGTAGCGAACCCCGATCTGTTCGTTCCCGTGCATGGCGAATACGAACACCTCGTCGGCCACGCCGACCTCGCCGTTAAGCGGGGTATGGCTCCGGAGAACGTGTTGGTAGCAACCGACGGTGACCAGCTGCTCCTCACCGACGACGGCATCTTCAAAGATGGCCAGGTTTCGGGCGCATACGTAATGATGGACGGCTCCGCGGAACCAATCACCCCCGCTGTGCTCGATGAGCGGCTACTCATGGCCGAAGCCGGATTTGTTTCAGTGAGTGTCGGCGTCGATCTAGAGGCCCGTGAAATTACCTTCGGGCCCTTCGTGGCCTCACGAGGTTGGGCCAGTGAAGACGACCGCTTCGATCTCGAGGCTGGAGGCGTTACCGAAGCCCGAGAGGCAATCGAGACTGCCCTACGTGACTCGGGCGATATTCGAGACGTCGAACGCGCCGCCCGCCGCTCGGTGGGCAAGTACGTCGCAGCAGTAACCCGCCGCCGCCCAGTCATCGTTCCGATCGTCAAAAGCGTTTCGTAGCCGTAAGGGTACGGCGGTTCTGCTGACGTGGAGGCCATAGAGCAGATCCTCACGGAGTTTGAGAGAGATCACTCGGTGCCGGACTAGGTGCGCCCTACGCGCGAGACCTCGCGCTAAGGGCGCGAAATGCGTGGGTTGTGTCGCAGAAGTCAACTAGTGTTGCCAATACTGTGGCTACAAAATCGAAAAGCTCTGCCCGGTCGCGCTCGAACAAGCGCGCGTCTACGGCTCGTGGACGAGCACCGGCACGTAAGAAGTCGAGTACTTCCCGGAGCACGGCGGCGAAGAAAAAGTCGACCGCAAAGAAGAAGACAACCACCCGCAAAAAGGCAGCACCGCTTCGCCCGAGTTTCGGCGACACGATGTACGAAGGCCTCGCTGGTCGGGGGCCCGATCTTATTGGTCTGTTCCTGTTGACCTTTGCCTTCCTTGGCCTGCTTGGCATCTTTACGAACACGGCCGGCGCCCTCGGCGTCGCCTTCGCTAATGGCTTCGGCTGGACCGTCGGCGTCTTCCGTTACCTCGCACCGTTCGTGATCGCAGCGGCTGGCGTAGCCATTATCCGTCGCGGCGATCAGCCACACTCGTTACCACCACACCTCGTCGTGGGCGGACTCGCCGCAGCCGTTGCAACTACCGGCCTCGTACACCTCGCGGGCGACAGCCCGTCATGGGGGAGCGGTATTGAAGCATTCAGCGCCGCCGGAGGCCTCTTGGGTTGGATCGTCGGCGCACCCTTGCTCACCATCGCCAGCTTCTGGGGCGCGCTCGTCATCTTGTTGGTGATCGGTCTCGGTGGCTTGATCATCATGACCGGCACGTCACTCCAGGGCGTTGTCGACTGGTTCGTGAGCGGCGCCCGTCCGCTCGCCGGGGCTGCTGCCAGCGGAACTCGGTCGTTGTTCGTGATCGATCGTGGCGACGACTACGACGAGAACCTGATCGATCTACGCGATGAACCGTCGGTCATTGTTGGCGGTCAACCAGCCGAAGGCTTCTTTGATGAGAACGGCGAAGCGATCGACTCGACTATCGAGATCCCGGTGCCGCCACCAGAACCCGACGAGCTTGAGTCAGAGCCAGAGCCTGAACCGGCCGCGGCGATCTTCGACCAGGACCAGTCCGACGCCAGCGCACCAAAGCCGACCGTTGTCGTGCCCACTCCGGCAACCGCACAACAACAGCTTGAGACCGAACTTGCCGTTACCACCCAAGGCGACCGCACTTGGGTGCTCCCACCGATGTCGCTGTTGCAGCGTTCGGGCGCACAGAGCGTCGACCAAGACGCAGTGATCGCGCGAGGGCGCGTCCTCGAACGTGCTCTCGCTGAGCACAAGGTCGAGACCCGCCTGATCAACATGGTCGTCGGCCCGACCGTCACCCGTTTCGAACTTGAACTGGGCCTCGGCGTGAAGGTCTCGAAGATCAAGAACCTGACCGACGACATCGCCTATGCCATGGCGTCGCCCGACGTTCGCATCATCGCCCCAATCCCGGGCAAGCAGGCCATCGGTGTCGAGGTCCCTAACGACGACCGCCAGATCGTGGCCGTTGGGGACATCTTGACATCGCCAGAGGCGGCCAAGGCCAAGGGCGCGATGGACGTCGCCGTGGGTCGAGACATCAACGGCAACTCGCTGCTGATCGACCTCGCCAAGATGCCGCACACCCTCGTCGCTGGTGCCACCGGCGCCGGTAAGAGCTCGGGCATCAACTCAATCATCACGTCGCTGATGATGCGCAAGACGCCCGACGATGTGCGAATGATCCTGATCGACCCGAAGCGTGTCGAGATGACCCAATACGAGCGCATCCCACACTTGCTTACCCAGCCCGTCACCGACCCCAAAAAGGCCGCGAACGCTCTGGCATGGGCCGTGCGTGAGATGGAACGCCGCTACGAACTGCTCGAAGAGTGCCGCTTCCGTGATATCGGTGGCTACAACACGGCATTCGACAAGGGCAAGATCAAGGCTAAGAAGGGCCAACTCGGCCCTGATGGCGAACCGCGTCAGTTCAAGCGCCTGCCACACATCCTGATCGTCGTCGACGAGCTCGCCGACCTCATGATGGTCGCCGCACGCGACGTCGAAGACTCGATTGTTCGTATTGGGCAGAAGGCCCGTGCTGTTGGCATCCACATGGTGATCGCCACGCAGCGACCGTCGGTCGACGTCATCACCGGCCTCATCAAGGCCAACGTGCCCGCTCGAATCGGTTACGCCGTGTCGAGCATGCAGGACAGCCGTGTGATCCTTGGGTCGCCGGGTGCTGAGCGCCTAGTTGGCAAGGGCGACATGTTGTTCCTCGACCCAGCCTCATCTACCCCAATGCGCCTGCAGGGTGCCTGGGTGGAAGAGTCCGAAGTCAAGAAGATCGTCGACCACTGGCGTCAGCAGGGCTACGACGAGATCGAATCCGAAGGAGCGCTAACCAGTGGCGCCCCAACTGCGCCCACCGCCGAGGACCTCGGCGACGCGCCGCCAGCGGGGGCAAGCATGCCGACCATGCCTTCCGCCCCTTCAACCCCCTCAGCTCCCGCTGGCGACTCAATCACCGCAGACCGTCCCGCTACCGACGACGTCGACGAGCTGTTCTGGCAGGCGTGCGACCTCGTCGTGTCTTCCGGACTCGGGTCGACGTCGATGCTGCAACGGAAGCTTCGCGTCGGCTTCTCCCGTGCGGGTCGCATAATGGACGAACTAGAAGAGAAGGGCATCGTGGGCCCAAGCGTTGGTTCAAAGGCTCGTGAGGTCCTTCTTAGCCCCGAACAACTCGCGCAGTTGCGGGGCGATCAGTAACCTCACCTCCCATACATGTCGCCCATCGATTTTCTCTCCGCCCCCTCGATTCCGATCGCTGTTATTCAGGTACTCATTGGACTGTTCCTGCTGAGCAAGGCAGCCGACCTCTTTGTCGACGGTGCGGTCTCAGTAGCGAGTGCGGCGAAGATGTCTCCGGTTGTTGTCGGTGCGGTTGTCGTCGGCTTCGGGACGAGCGCCCCGGAGCTATTGGTTTCGGGGATCGCCGCCTTCAACGGCGAATCGGTCGACAAAGAGACTGGTGACATCACCAACGGTCTCGACGTCGCACTCGGCAACATCGTGGGATCGAACGTAGCCAACATCACGTTGGTGCTCGGCGTGGCAGCGCTCGTCGTGCCGTTACTCGTTACCCGGGCAGTACTAGTTCGCGAGGCGCCGGTGAGCCTCGCTGCCGTTTCGCTCTTCGCTTTCTTCACCATCGGGGGTCTCGCCCTTTGGGAAGGCATCGTGATGCTCGTGGTGTTGGTGGCGATCCTTTCGTGGGTGATCCTCGGTGGACACGAGGACAGCGTCGAAGAGATTGAAGTCGAAGAGGATCGAACGGTTGGTCAAAGCTTGGCAGTGACGCTGGTAGGACTCGTCGGCACCGTGATCGGCGCTCAACTTATGGTCTGGGGTGCAATCGGGCTGGCCGCAGCCGTCGGGCTAAGTGGTGGCTTCGTAGGCTTCACGCTGATCGCCATCGGCACGTCACTTCCCGAACTCGTCACTGCCTGCGCAGCCGCCCGCAAGGGCGAAACCGAACTTATCCTCGGCAACCTGCTGGGTTCGAACGTGTTCAACAGCCTCGCTGTAGGTGGCGTCATCGCGATCGTGGGTGGAGGCCAGTTTTCCGACCGTCTCATCGCCGAATACGGCGTGGTGGCCATGGTCATCGTTGCGGTTATCACATGGATCTTCATGGTCTCGCGCCGCAAGATCACCCGAATCGAGGCTGCGTTACTGCTCGCCGCCTACACCTTCGTGCTTCTGATGATTTCTGAACTCGATGTTGGTGAGTCAATCCGATCGGTCATTGGCGGCATCGCCTAGGTAACCTTGGCGAGTGACGAAAACGTTCTGGGTCGAGACGCTCGGCTGTCCCAAAAACGAGGTTGACTCCGACAAGCTTGTGGGCACCCTCCTCGCCGACGGTATGGAGCAAGCAACCGATCCGTCCGAAGCCGGCCTCGTCGTGGTCAACACGTGCGCGTTCATCGAGCAGGCCCGCCAAGAATCCATCGACACCGTGCTCGCCTTACGAGACGAAGCGGCCGACGCAAAGGTGGTAGTGACCGGCTGCATGGCCGAGCGCTACGGCGACGAACTCGCCGACGCGCTGCCCGAGGTCGACTCGGTGGCTGGCTTCGGGGTGCCGGTCACGCTCGGCAAGAAGTCCAGCGCCGAACCTGCGCTCCCGAGCTTCGACCTGCTCAACCTTCCCCGGCCGGCCTCAGAGCGTCCGTGGGCGTATGTGAAGATCGCCGAGGGCTGCGACCGGGCGTGTGGCTTTTGCGCCATCCCAACGTTCCGAGGCCCGCAGCGGTCCCGATCGCACGAATCGATTCTCGCCGAAGTTGAACAGCTCGATGCTCGCGAAATCGTTCTGGTCGCCCAAGATCTGGCCGCCTTCGGGCGGGACCAAGGGCACGGTGAGCGCACGATCGTGCCGCTTATCGGCGAAGTCGCCGAACTCGTCGACCGTGTTCGCCTGCTCTACCTCTACCCGAGTGACCTCACCGAGGAACTGATTTCAACGATGTTGGGCGTGAACATGCCTTACTTCGATCTGTCGCTGCAACACGTCAGCCCGCCACTCATGCGCCGCATGAAGCGGTGGGGCAACGGTGAACGGTTCCTCGAACGAATCGCCGCTATCCGCTCCCAAGCCCCCGAGGCGGCCTTCCGATCGAACTTCATCGTCGGCTATCCGGGCGAGACCGAAGAAGACCACGACGCACTGCTCGACTTTGTCGAGGCTGCCGAGCTCGACTGGTGTGGGTTCTTCTCCTACTCCCAAGAAGAGGGCACCTATGCAGCCACGTTGGACGGCACTGTGCCCGAAGGCTTGGTAGCGGAACGCTTGCGAGAACTGAGCGAGCTGCAAGACCGCATCACCGCTCGGCGACGAGATGAACTCATCGACCAGACGGTCAACGTCCTCGTCGACGAGCCCGGTGTGGGGCGCACCTTCCGCGAAGCCCCCGAGATCGACGGTGTCGTCACCGTTCCCGAAGATCTCGCGGTGGGCGAGTTCCACGATGTCGTCATCGCATCGGCTCTCGGCCCGGACCTCATCGCTGAGGGGGTCGAACAATGACCGAGACCTCCGCCGGGGCAATGCATCACGTTGGGCACTTCCTGACGAACCCTGCCAACCTCATCACGACCGCTCGCATCATCGCCAGTCCCATCGCTTTCTTGTTGATCCTCGTCAACGAAGACAACGGTGGCGCATCGTGGATCGGGTTCGCTCTCGGTTGGATCTTCGCCGCTACCGACCTGCTCGACGGTTGGCTCGCCCGCAAGTTCGACCTCATTAGCCGTTCGGGTGCTTTTCTCGATCCACTGGCGGACAAGATCGTCGTGATCGGCGCGATGTTCTGTTTCGTTGCCGTCGACCGATACGGCTGGATCCCGGTCGCGCTCATCACAGTCCGAGAGGCTGTGATTACTGGCTTCCGCAGCTATTGGGTCAAGCGCAACCGAGCCGTTCCCGCACGCAAGCTGGGCAAATGGAAATCGATCATCCAGGGGGTCGCATTGCAGGCTGCGCTGCTCCCACCGCTGGTCGACGCGGAGTTCGTAGTACAGGCGCTGCTCTGGTTCGCAGTTGCGTTCACCCTCTACTCGGGTCTCCGCTACCTGCTCGACGGTGCCGCCGCCACCCGAGTGAGCGGCGATATCGACGATAAGGGGACCGAATAGATGCGTTGCGAAGTGGTTGCTGTGGGGTCCGAGCTACTCCTAGGACAAATCAACGACACCAACTCGTCGTGGATTGGCCAGGAACTTGCTGCCGTCGGTATCGACTCGTTCTTTCAAACCAAGGTCGGGGACAACCTCGATCGCATGGTGTCGGTAATCACCCATGCCCTCAGCCGTAACGATGCGGTCATCACCACCGGGGGCCTCGGCCCCACCCAAGACGACATCACCCGTGAAGCCGTCGCTGCGGTCATGGGCGTCGAGCTCTACACCGACGAGGCCCTCGTCGAAGAGATCGAAAACCGGTGGGTGGCTCGAGGCCGAGAGATGCCAACGAACAACCGATTACAGGCCCGGCTGCCCGTAGGCGCCTCCCCGATACCCATCCAGCCTGGGACCGCACCCGGCATCGTGGCCGCATTCGAGTACGAGGGAGCGCCCAAGGTCATCTACTCCGTGCCGGGAGTGCCCTGGGAGATGCGAGCGATGATGCACGGCTTCATCATCGACGACTTGGTCGAACGCTCCGGCCTGTCTGCAATTATTCGCTCGCGCACGCTTCGTACGTGGGGAACGTCTGAGTCAGGCCTGGCTGAACAGCTGGCCGATGAGATCGAGCGGCTCGATCAAGTTGGGACCGATGAAGGCGGCGTCACACTGGCATTCCTCGCAAGCGGGATGGAAGGGCTGAAGGTACGAATCACTGCCAAGGGTCCAACCGAGGCATCGGTGGAGGCACTTCTTGACGAGGAGGAGCAGCGGGTACGCGAGATCATCGGGCCGATCGTCTTTGGTGTCGATGACCAGACAATGGAGTCGGTAGTCCTCGATTTATGCGCCGAGCAAGGGCTCACCCTCGGAACCGCAGAGTCACTCACGGGCGGATTGATCGCCCAGCGACTGACGTCTACACCGGGTTCGAGCCGAGCATTCCGTGGCGGTGTGATCACCTACGCCACCGAGGTGAAGTCATCGGTACTCGGAGTCGCCGACGGACCCTCGGTATCTGAGGAGATGGTTGAAGCTATGGCCCTTGGCGTGTGCGACCGGTTGGGCGCGGACGTCTCCGTGGCAACAACAGGCGTCGCCGGACCCGATTCGTGGGAAGGGGTTCCACCAGGAACGGTGTGGATAGCCACCGTCGTCGACGGCGTCGTCGAGTCGCACTTGTTGCGCTACAACACCGACCGGGTTCGCGTTCGGAACTACACCACGATCACAGTACTTAACGCGCTTCGAAAGCGGTTGACCGAACGGGCGAGTTAGGCAGCAGGCGCGAGCGACATCACCAGCGGAGCGGCGAAGGCGTAGAACCACGATGGTTCGACATCGGCCTCAGCCAAGGTGTCCCATGGGTGTGGGCTTTGACGTCCCCACACTCCGACCTCGATTGCGCGTTGGGCGCCATATTGCATTCGGCGAAGGTCTGCTGCGGTAAGCGGCTCCAGGCAAACGCCACCTTCACGGGCCAGCGACAACACGCTGGCTTCAAGGTGATTGGAAGGAACGCTCATACCAGGGTTCAACAGACGCATTTCGAGGTCTGCGGGTAGCCATGGGCCAAGGACGCTCAGCGATTCCTTTAGTTTCCACGGAACCGCAAAGGGTTCGCCGACTGGATTCAGTGTCGTTAGGAGACCCCGGGCAGCGGTCGCGACGTCAGAATCAACCGGTGTAGCACCCGTTGACTCAAGGAGCCTCTCAATGGGCGCTCCAACAAATCGCATTGTCGAGACCATAAAAGAAACTTCGGTCATCGTAGATGCGGTCTGTAACCCAAGATTGGTGGATATGAAAACTAGGCGTCTTCTTGTGACTCTGCGGAGTCGCTTGACTTGAGGTTCAAAGCGGCGGAGTTCATGCAGTAACGAAGGCCGCCGGCATCTCGGGGACCGTCGTTGAACACGTGGCCCAAGTGGGCTCCGCACGAGGAGCAGACCGTCTCAGTTCGGGGGACTCCCAACTTAAAGTCCTTCTTCTCGCCGACGGCATCTTCGGCGACGGGGAGGCTAAACGATGGCCACCCGGTGCCTGAGTCGTACTTCTTGTCACTCTCAAACAACGGATCGTCGCAGACTACGCAGTGGTAGGTGCCTTCGGTCTTGGTGTCGTGGTACTCACCGGTGAAGGCGCGTTCGGTACCGGCCTTCTGCGTTACGTAGAACTGCTCATCGGTGAGGCGTTCTTTCAGTTCGTCTTTGTCGAACTGCTTTTCGTATTCGGTGTCGTCTTCACCGCCGGCGAGCTTGTTTAGTTGATCTCGGATACCCATGGTTGCAACATAGCGCAGCGATAGATTGCTCGGTGTCCGTTTACGACTGTGTTCAGCGGATGTTCTTGCCCCAGTCTTGAGGAGATTTCATAAATGACCACCGCACGCGGCCACCGTTGGATCGATGTAGAGACCGACACCGTGCTCGACAGTTGGTACCCGATCGACGCTGAACCGGCGCGTGGTTGCGCAGCTGAAACGGTGGGCATCGTTCGTGGTGAGTCCTTTGAAATCACGATCGATCACGACGCGGCACCTGCAGATGTTTCCGACGCCTACCTGCGCCTGCACCTGCTCAGCCGACGCGAAGTGGCTCCTCACGAGATCAACCTCGATGGGATTTTCGGTGTGCTCACCAACGTTGCGTGGACGACCGAAGGCCCGGTGCTCCCCGGCAAGGTAGACGCACTCCGTGCTGTAGTCGCGGTGGAGGGCCGATCGGTTGGGGTTAACGGTCTCGACAAGTTCCCTCGCATGCTTGACTACGTGGTGCCCAGTGGCGTCCGCATCGCCAACGCCAACCGCGTGCGCCTAGGTGCGTATTTGGCCGAAGGAACCACGGTCATGCACGAAGGGTTCGTTAACTTCAACGCTGGCACCGTCGGTTCCTCGATGGTCGAAGGTCGTATCTCGGCTGGGGTTGTCGTTGGCAACGGAAGCGACCTCGGCGGCAGCGCCTCGATCATGGGGACGCTTTCGGGCGGCGGCAAAGAGGTCATCTCCATCGGCGAGGGTTGTCTTCTCGGCGCGAACGCCGGTGTCGGCATTTCGCTCGGCAACAACTGCATTGTTGAAGCTGGCCTGTACCTCACCGCGGGTACCAAAGTGACTCTTCCCGACGGCGAGGTCCGTGCCGGACGCGAATTGTCAGGCGTTAACGACCTGCTGTTCCGTCGAAACAGCATGACTGGCGCGGTGGAAGCAGTTCCCAATGGAGCGCAGTGGTCAGGCCTGAACGAGGCCCTCCACGCCAACTAATCAGTGGTGGAATGAGCGGGTGTCTAGAGGGTTTTCGCAGTGCCGGAGAGTGGTACGTCTGACTTGTCGGCTGGGAAGGTCCCAAACAACACGTCGCCGAGGGTGTTCGTAACGCCCATCCAGTACTGCTCGTTGCGGTAGTGATGCAGCCGGTGATGGCGGGCCCGCTCGGCGAAATATCGAGTCTTCGGGCGATAGTTGGTGTGGATCAATAGGTGAATCCACTCGTAGTAACCCAACAGCACATACGACGTCGCCAGTGCGGTTAGGTAGGTGGCGAACAGCGGTGCTCCGATGAGCCACGCGAACAACAGTGGCCAGGTGGCATGCCACACAGTGAGCACCGCCATGTAACCAATCGCATCGGGAGCGGTGAGCAACAAGAAGCCCACGCTCTCGGGCTCGACATGATGCTGGCGATGGCTAACCCCGCTCCGGAACTTGCGCATGCGCCGCGAATCCTCTGGCGCATGGAGCCAATGGACGTGGATCACCCACTCGACAAAGCCGACCGCCAACACGCCAAGACCGACCGTCGCAATATCGGAAAACCCGAACCCGTCGACGAGAATCCGAACCACCACAGCAATAGCGGTTCCCGTAATAATCGCACGCGGTGCGCCCTCGCCGATGAACGTACGAAATGTGGCGCCGATCGTCCGTATATCGGTGGCGCTGGCCGTCGATCGGCCCGGGTAGTCGAGTGCGCTCATGGTTTTGAAACCAGTTACGAACGTCACACAATCCCCAAACCAGCCAAATTTCTTTGCGGCTGCTTCGTTGCGTACTCACGAATGACGATCCCAATCAAGATTTGTACGTAAAAACTGACCGTGACGGTCTGAAATTACGTACAAATCTTGATTACACCGAATCCGTTCTCGATCGCCTTGGCGACCGGGTGGCTTTGCACTGCCGGACGAGCCGGCGGTCTATCGCCGCTGACGCTTGTCCTGGACATACTCGCGGGCCTTGGCTTTCTTGCCCTTGACGGTGGTCTTATTGATCGCGGAAACGACCTCACCAATCGTCTTGTCCGGCACCCCGACGACCGAATAGTGGTCATGAATACGGATCGGGCCGATGTCCCTGCCCGAGAGGCTGGTCTCATTGGCGATCGCACCGACAAGATCACCAGGACGCACGCCTCCGCGTGATCCGACGCCGACATACACGAAACCGGTGTTCGGATCGACCTCGCGTCGCTCACCGCGGTCTCGGTCGTTGCGCTTGCCTTTTCGGTCGGAGAAGTCTCGGTCCCGATCACCTGATCGCTTGCGCTTGTCCTTACCCTTGCCTCGGCTCGATGCCTCGCGTTCATAGGTGGCCGACGCGTCAGGGATGTGATCGTCATCTGCGACTGTCGATTGTCCTTGGCGAAGAAGGTGCAGGGCGGCCAGCGCAATAGATCGCTCCGACGCCTCGCCCTTGAGTTCGTTAAGTACCGGGTACAAGTCGTCAAGGTCTGCTGTGCCCAGGGCTTCCCGCAGATCTTCCACGACGCGACCTCGTCGTTGCTCCGCCACCTCTTCGGCCTTGGGGATTCGATGAATCGGGATTTCGCGCTTTTGTAGACGCTCGATGTTTTGCACGAGACGGTGCTGACGAGGCGTCGCGAAGGTGAGTGCGGTTCCGGTGCGTCCGGCACGTCCTACCCGGCCAATCCGGTGGAGATAACTTTCGGCCGCCGTCGGGATGTCGTGGTTGATGACGTGAGTGAGCGTCGAGACGTCGAGGCCTCGTGCCGCCACGTCGGTCGCGACCAGTAGTTGAGCGGTTCCGTCGCGTAAACGGCCCATGACCCGTTCGCGCTGGGCCTGATCCATTCCGCCGTGGAGTGCCTCAGCGCGATAGTTGCGCTGATTCAGCGCGACGGTCAGTTCATCGACGTCGATGCGAGTGCGGCAAAAGATGATCGCAGAACCGGGCTGTTCAAAGTCGAGAACCCGAGCGACGGCGGCAGTCTTATGCATCTTCTTCACCACGTAGAGGCGCTGCTCGATCAGTGGAACTTCGTCGGTAGCGGTGGCCTTGATGGAAATCCGGTGTGGATCCCGAAGATGCTTTTTGATCAGCGCGTTGATGCGTGGAGGCATCGTCGCTGAGAACAGCACCGTCTGGCGTTCCTTGGGTGCATGGTCGAGGAGTAGTTCGATGTCTTCGGCGAAACCCATGTCGAGCATTTCGTCGGCCTCGTCGAGGATCACTGTCGCCAAACCGTCGAGCGCAAGCGAACCTCGACCCAGGTGGTCGATGGCCCGGCCAGGCGTCGCGACGATCACCTGTGGGTTGTCTCGAAGTTCCCGCATCTGCGGCCCGATCGGTTGGCCACCGATGAGCTGCGCTACCCGAACACGAAACTCTTTGCCGTACGAACGAAACGCTTCGGCTACTTGGCTAGCAAGTTCGCGGGTCGGAGCGAGTACGAGAGTCTTCGGGAAGGCTTCTCGCTCGTTCGACAACGCTTCGAGGGCTGGAAGCGCGAATGCTGCGGTCTTGCCGGTGCCGGTAGCAGCTTGGCCAACGACATCTGCGCCGGTGAGCAGAACGGGGATCGCTTCGCGCTGAATCGGCGTTGGTTCTTCGTAGCCCAGCCGGTCGAGGGCCTTCGTGAGGTCTGGGCTTAGGCCCAGACCGTCAAAGCCATCTGGGAAATCGAGGTTGGCCTCGGGCTCGGTGGAACTTGCGGAGTTATCAGCCACGATCGGCCCTTCAAACGTCAACTATCCACCCTAGGGTGAAGCCATGGAAACGGGTAGCACTATGCCGATTGACACCGTCGATCTTCACGGCCCCGACGCTGTGGCCCTCTTTGGAGCGGCCTTGGCGCGGACCGGGTTCGTGCAACTCACGAACCACGGTCTTGATCCGGACGTCCGCTCGCGCTACCGCGGCGCCTGTGATGCGTTTTTCGACCTTCCAATCGAGGACAAACAACGGTTTGTGCACCCCGAGCCAGAGGCGAACCGCGGGTACAGGTCACGTGGTAGTGAGGCACTGAGCTACTCACTCGGGGAAGAGTCGCCGCCGGACCTCTTCGAGAGCTTCAACGCCGCGCCCGACCCCGCCGATGGATCGACCCATCGGTTAAAGCAGTCCACGCCATGGCCCGACGAGGTCGTGCCGGAGTTTTCTGGTGTCGTCGGCGAGATGTTCGCCGACTTCGCGAAATTGGCTCAGCGCCTCGATGGGATTGTCGAGGAGTTGACCGGGTGGATCGGTCTTGCTGCGAACTCTGGCAGCGGCCCCGATACCTCCGCGGCTATCAATTATCGACCCGACCCCGACGGCGCAGAACGCGTGCTCGCTGGTCAGCAACGCATGGGGGCGCATTCGGATTACACCAGCTTCACGATTCTCGATGCGGAGCCTGTGAAGGGTCTCCAGATCATCAACGGCGAGGGTGATTGGGTTGACATCATTCCCGACGCGGAGGCGGTTCTCGTAAACGTGGGCGACCTACTTGCAATCGCCACCAATGATCAATGGCCTTCGATTCTTCACCGGGTTGTGCCCATGGAAGCCGGCTCGGCGCCGTTCCGTCGTTCGGTGGCCTTCTTTCACTACCCGAACCTCGACGTCGTCGTTGAACCACTGCCTAAGTTCGTCGCTGGTGAAACCAACTACGAAGCTGTCCGCGTCGAGGACCACCTGCTCGACAAACTGATGGCTCCCAAGGTCAAGCAACTGTCTCAGTCGACAAACACGACTGCAGGTCGACTCAATTCGGCCAACTAGCCACTAGGTGTGGGACCCGTAGACCCCATTGCGGTGGAGTTCGCGGAGACTGGCAAATATCTCGTGGATTGCCACCGAATCGAGGCGCCGGTCGATAACAATATTCCTCGGTCGGAGAACTTGACGGATCTACTTGGCGGATTTACTAGCGGGTTGAAAGCGCAGCAATGTCTCACTTACTCAATCGTCGGTCGGTCCTACAAGCTCTAGCGGCTGGTGGGGCAATAGCTGTTTTGCCAGTAGGTCTTCCTCAGGCTGGAGCGGCTCCCAACGGTGGCCCCTATGGATTCCTTGAGCCACCTGACGCGTTGGGGCTTCGTCTCCCCAAGGGCTTCACTTCACGCCTTATTGCCGAGACAGGTCGCCCGGTCGCGGGCACGGGGTTCATCTGGCATCAAGACCCCGATGGGGGAGCGACGTTCCCGACCAACGATGGCGGCTGGATCTATGTCTCCAACGCTGAGGTAGGTGACGCGCAGGGAGGCGCGTCGATGGTCCGTTTCAACGCGAACGGAGACATCGTGGATTCTCGTTCGATCCTCAGCGGCACGTATCGCAATTGCAGCGGTGGTGCGACGCCGTGGGGAACGTGGCTGAGCTGTGAAGAGGTCAGTGTGAACGGTCGGGTCTATGAGTGCGACCCATTCGGCGTGCGACCGGCGCAGGTTCGCCCGGCGATGGGAGCCTTCGGCCACGAAGCTGCTGCTGTCGACCCAGCGACCAGCATCGTGTACATGACCGAGGACCAACGCGACGGTGGCCTCTACCGCTTTGTCCCCACCGTTGCCCAAGATCTGTCATCGGGCAGGCTCGAAGTGATGGTTGAGGTCGGGGGTGCGATTGGCTGGGAAACCATCCCAGATCCGCGCGGTATCCCGACCGAAACCCGGTTCCAGGTATCGTCGATGAAAAGGTTCAACCGTGGCGAAGGTGCGTACTTCGCTGGTGGTCGTTTGGTGTTTGCCACGACCGGCGACGATCGAGTCTGGTCCTATACGCCTGCTACGAACGTGCTTGGGCTCATCTACAACGAGGCCACCTCGCCAGAACCCGTTTTGAGTGGCTCGGACAACCTGACCATTGCCGAGGATGTTGGCGATGTCTTCGTGTGCGAAGACGGCGGCAATCTTGAACTCGTCGTAGTGCCCGTCGAAGGAGGGGCGAACCCGTTCCTACGTGTCGTGGGTCAATCGGACACTGAACTCACCGGCGTTGCCTTCGATCCAAGCGGAACTCGGCTCTACTTCAGTTCGCAACGCCACCCTGGACGGACTTACGAGATCACCGGACCCTTCCGCACCTCGGCTCCAGTCCCGATTCCCGATCCAGAGCCCGAGCCACAACCACCGGCCCCTCAGACCCCAGGTGGCGCGTTCGAGTGCACGCTCGCCAATGGTGTCCTGTTTTGGGAAGATCAAGGTGCGAATCGGTATTTCGTGCGTTCGATCAATGGTGGCGTGGACAGCTATCTCGGGGAGACGTCGGGCTTGTCGTTCCAGGTGCCGGGGACCGATGAGGCCTACCTCGTGCGTTATCGCGATGCAAGCGGCCGGCTCTTTGACTCTGTATGCAGTGCTGGTGGTGCAGGTGGGGCGTTTACGTGTTCGTTGGTTGGTGGGTTGTTGTCGTGGACGAATCAGGGTGCTTCTGAGTATTTTGTGCGTTCGGTGAATGGTGGGGTGGATAGTTTCGTTGCGTCGACGTCGGGGTTGTCGTTGCGTGTGTCGGGTACTGATGATTCCTACATCGTTCGTTACCGGAATGGTCAGGGTGGGGTGTTCGATGCGGTGTGTCCGGGCAACGGTGCGGGCCAACCCGAGCCAGGGCCGGTGACGCCCGAACCAAATGGTGGGGCGTTTACGTGTTCGTTGGTTGGTGGGTTGTTGTCGTGGACGAATCAGGGTGCTTCTGAGTATTTTGTGCGTTCGGTGAATGGTGGGGTGGATAGTTTCGTTGCGTCGACGTCGGGGTTGTCGTTGCGTGTGTCGGGTACTGATGATTCCTACATCGTTCGTTACCGGAATGGTCAGGGTGGGGTGTTCGATGCGGTGTGTCCGGGCAACGGTGCGGGCCAACCCGAGCCAGATCCCGACACCGTCGACCCGACCGGGGATGTGACCACCCCAGCAGCAGGCTCAACCACCCCAACTGGCACCATCAACATTCAAGGCACCGCCAACGACAACCAATCCGGCGTTGACCGAGTACTCGTCCAAGTCCGGCGACTCACAAACCCACGCGAATACTGGAACGGCACCACCTGGACCACCACCCCACGCTGGCACACCGCCACCCTCGCCAACAACGGCAACAACACCACCTGGACACTCCCCGGCGTCAACTTCGACCAAACCGGCGACCACCAAATCGTCCTCAACATCAGCGACAACGCAGGCAACACCGCTATCAGCGCCGAAAACCCAATTACCACATTCACTATCAACTAGCGCATCGCTACGGCAGGCAGCTGTCTTCCAACTCCTCGCCAAACACCGCGGCGGGTCGCTGACTGCTACCCTCTATGCACCCGCGTGACCTCAAGCTTCCAAAAGTGGTTGTGTCCATCAAAAATATCTCGCTACGTAGCGCCGAACTCATCTTTCGCTAGGCGAGGCTGCTATCAATATGGGCCAGACATATCGATGAGCGCGGACGAAGGCGCAGGGGAATGCGACGACTACATAATCGACGGATGGTTTTACGAGCCATGGCCGCTGGAGGGGCGATAGCCATAGCACCCGTGGGCCTCACCAAGGTGGGTGCAGCGCCCGATGGCGGCCCGTACGGCTACCTTCGACCCCCCGATGCGCTCGGGCTGCGTCTCCCAAAGGGCTTTACCTCCCGCTTGGTAGCCGAGACTGGAAAAGAGGTAGGTCGCACAGGATTTATCTGGCACGCAGACCCGGACGGCGGAGCGACGTTCCCAACCAGCGATGGCGGCTGGATCTACGTATCGAACGCCGAGGTTGACGACGCTCAGGGCGGCGCATCGATGATCCGTTTCGACGCTGATGGCGACATCGTGGACTCGCGCTCGATCCTCAGCGGCACGTATCGCAATTGCAGCGGTGGTGCGACGCCGTGGGGAACGTGGCTGAGTTGCGAGGAAGTGTCCGAGAACGGTCGGGTCTATGAGTGCGACCCGTTCGGTGTCGAGCCAGCGCAGGTCCGCCCGGCGATGGGTGCCTTCGGCCACGAGGCTGCTGCGGTGGACCCACAGACGAGCATCGTCTATTTGACCGAGGACCAAAGAGACGGTGGCCTTTATCGCTTCATCCCCGATGTTCCCGAAGATCTGTCATCGGGAACCCTTGAGGTGATGGTTGAGGTCCGGGGCGAGGTCGATTGGGAACCGATCCCCGATCCGCGCGGACGTCCTATAGAGACCCGTTTCCAAGTGCCGACCATGAAGATCTTCAACCGCGGCGAGGGCGCCTTCTTTGCCGAAGGTCGTGTGGTGATCGCGACGACGGGCGACGACCGGGTCTGGTCCTACACTCCAGCGACCAACGAACTGGAGATCATCTATGACAGGGAGACATCCCTGGAGCCCGTCCTGAGTGGGTCGGACAACCTCACGATCGACCAGGTAGGCGATGTGTTCGTGTGCGAAGACGGAGGCAACCTCGAACTAGTGGTCATCCCGGCAGAAGGCGGAGCGAATCCGTTCCTGCGTGTTGTGGGTCAATCGGACACTGAACTAACCGGCGTTGCCTTCGATCCAAGCGGAACTCGGCTCTACTTCAGTTCACAACGCCACCCCGGACGGACCTACGAGATCACCGGCCCTTTCCGCTCATCGGTTCTAGGGCGATTTACGTGTTCGTTGAGTGGTCGGACGTTGTCGTGGTCTGATCAGGGTGCTTCTGAGTATTTTGTGCGGGCGGTCAATGGTGGCGACGATGTTTTTGTTGGGTCGACCGCGGGGTTGTCGCTGCGGGTATCGGGCAACGACGAGGCCTATATCGTGCGTTATCGCCGGCAAGGCGGAGAGGTTCTCGATGCGGTCTGCCCAGGGTTTACGTGTTCGTTGAATGATCGGACGTTGTCGTGGTCTGATCAGGGTGCTTCTGAGTATTTTGTGCGGGCGGTCAATGGTGGCGACGATGTTTTTGTTGGGTCGACCTCAGCGTTGTGGTTGACGGTCTCGGGTAACGATGATGCATATATCGTTCGCTATCGCGGCCGTGACGGCGAGGTCGTGGATGCAACTTGTGCAGGAGCGTTCTCGTGTTCGTTGAGTGGTCGGACGTTGTCGTGGTCTGATCAGGGTGCTTCTGAGTATTTTGTGCGGGCGGTCAATGGTGGCGACGATGTTTTCGTTGGGTCGACCGCGGGGTTGTCGCTGCGGGTATCGGGCAACGACGAGGCCTACATCGTTCGCTATCGCATGAACGGCCAGATCTTTGACGCCGTCTGTCAGCCCTGACGGGCCAATTCGTTAAGCAGAGAAGAGCAACCAGAGGCCAGCGACCGAATACATCACCATGACGAAGAGCATCGTCTGCTGACTGCGGACGGCGCTTCGGTGCTCGAAGCCACGGATCGCCAGATCATGGGCATACAGCACGGCGAGCACGTGTCCTACAACGATCGAGATCGCCTGGACCCACGCGATGATGTTGACGTCGATCACGTTCAGGTTGACCACCCCGTCCGCCGCGCCGAACAGGTTCGTGGTTGGGTTGTCGTTGGCGTCGAAGGCTCCATATGGGTTGGACAGCCGGAACCAAAAGCTCTGGCTTTGGTCGACCAGCAACTGGGCGTAGTGGGCCACCGCGTATGCCCAAACGATCGGGAGGAGCGACGGTGCGAACAGGTCGGACGCTTCGACATGGCTGAGCCCGGTGACCTTCGCTGTTGCCTGCGAGCCGATCCAAAACAAGATGGCGGCAATGCCGATCATGATGATCAGGCCAATAAACAGCGGCGGGAAGGCAGCCCAGCCTCGGGGTCGACCGATGATGTCGGTGAACAATGGGCTTTCGCTGAAGCCGTCGAACGATGTTCCGCCGAGAACGATCAAGAACGCGATCGCTGTGCCCGGTCGGACCCGCAGATTCGACAACTCTGACATCGGCCGTCGGAGAACCAAGTTTCCAGCCTCGTTCCGGCCGAACGGGGCGATCGCGGCGATGGTTCGGAACAGCAGCGCCAGGCCGTCGGCGCGTTCGAGCCAGACCCGTCCGTACACGGCCATGCCACCGATCATCACGATGCTGTAGACGACCATGCCCCAACCGAGGATCCGAGGGCTGTCGCCGCTGGGGTGGACCAGCTCAAGAACGAGGAATCCGAACAGGAGAGCGCCGGCGACCCAATGGTGGTCAGGTGCCTCCCGGCGTTGCTCAGGGAACAACTTCCCAATTGTCTCGAAGGGATTGAGCGCCTTCCAGAAGTCGCCGAACACCGCGGCAAAGATCGGCACCGCCACCCACACCATCACGTAGATCGTGACCGGGGCCAGGTTCACGGACTCGCCACCGATGTCAGTCCCGAACAACCCGGCGCCCAGGGTTACTCCATAGATCAGAATCCCGACGACGCGCAGTACCCACTCGGCGATGGTGAGCGGCACTGCGGTGCCCTCGACGACCCGTCGTGGGGCATCGGCGGTGAGCCGGGGTGTACGCCAGAACGAGCCGAGTCCAACGAAGCTCAGCCCGAGCGCCACGATGGCGGCCCACGCGAACTGCCACCACGGAAGTGGGAGTGTGCCGCGTGAGCCGACACCGTGTGCGATGAGTAGTTCGAGCATTGTCTCGGGCTATGAGACGACGAGTTCAGCAATGAACGCGTGCGAGACTTCGAACTCGATTTCGAAGCGGCCGGGCGTATCCGCGGTGAACGTCATGATCGTGGTCGTGCCTGGCGCGACATCGGCGAAGATGTCATAGCCGTGGAGGTGGATTTCCTCAGCAACGTCGCTATCAACTGTCAGCGTCACGACATCACCAACGGATGCTTCGATGCGCTCATCGGCATCGAGAGTGACGGTGCCAGCTGCAAATACTGCTCCGACCTCGAGGTCCACGTCTGGTATCACCTCTGGACCGACGCCCACCACCGAAGCTGCGGCGCGGATCGGTACACCGTCGACCGCGTACGGGGCGTGACTGTTGGAGCTGAGCTCAACCTCGACCAGGTGATCACCTTGCGGGATCGCAACCTGATGGGTGACGTCGAAGAAGCGCTCAACGCGGGTGCCATCGAGGTAGAGGTGCAGGTGCCCCTCGTTGTCGATCGGTTCGCCGTCGAGGTTCTCTTCAGTGATGGTGAAGTTCGTCAATGTGACCGCGAGGTCGAACACGCCCGCAACGTCGGACTCGGTGAGTTCGATCTCGACGCCCGGGATTGGCGCGTCGGCATTGACCTCGAGCACGTCATCGTGTGACGCATCGTCATGGGAGTGTGATGCCTCGTCTTCGAGGGCTTCTTCGTCCATTGCTTCCATGGCCTCATCGTCCATGGCGTCGTCTTCTTCGTCGACGACTGAATCGTCGACGACCGTTTCGTCGATCACTGTTTCCTCGACGGCTGCAGTGGGAGTGTCGGCAGCGGATTCGGTAACCGTCTCGCTGCCGCATGCTGAGGCGACTAACGCGACAGCAACGAGTGCGCCGATTAAGCGCAAGAGTTTCGTACCCATATGTGTTTGGGCTCCTTTCGATTTCGTTCGTGTAGATGCGCCGGCCGGCGCAACTGGACTAGGTGAACAAAACCGAAGGTGGGCCGCGTCGCGGAGCGGTCCGAATGAAGCAGGGACCGACCAGTACGAGAACGGTCGGTGATGTCGAAGGAACGCTGCGCGGACGTGGCCGTGGCAAGCGAGGCCGTGCTTGCACAAAGCTGTGAATTGCGGACTCGATCGACCGGATCGACGAGCTGAGCGCAAGCGCAACGAGAGGGGCGAGAGCAAGGCCTACCCAAAAGACTGGCTCGGAGAACAGCGTGAGCGGACCGTAGCCATCCCATGCGCGTTCGGCTTGTTCCAGCACGAGATAGCCGCCCGCGATCCAAGCGAAGAGCGCGAGTTCAGAGATGCCCTCCGACCTTCGGGCCTTCACAGAACGAAGGATCGAGCGAGTCAGGACCCCGAGCAACCCGAGCGATGCAAGCAACCACGCGGTCTGCAAATGGCCATGGGCGATCGAACTTTCGGTACCGGTGAGCGCGGTCAATGTGTACGCACCCTGGTGTACACACAAAATGCCGACACCAGCCAAGAGAACCGCATCTATACGGAGCACGTCTCAATCGTAGGCGAACGCGACCGCATCCAAGCATCGCACCTTTACGTCCTGTTTCTATCAAATTCACCATGAGCGGTAATTGGACCCTCAGGAACTACGTTCGGTGCCTGATTCTGAGATTGTCATCAAAATGTCGATTCAGGAATTGGCCTGCCCGGTAAGAGAGTAGGAAGATCATCCGTGATTGTGCGGGGGAGAGAGGAACAATGGACTCCAAAAGTCATCCCTACGGGCCAGGATCGCATGCACCGCTTGCCGATCCGTACAAGATGCCTGCGTGTTACCCCATCAAGGGGAATGTGGACTCCCAAAAGTACCACCGCCCCGATTCGACGGGGTACGAGCAAACTAAAGCTGAGGTGTGGTTCGACTCACCGTCGGCAGCAGAAGCAGCGGGCTTCAAGCTTGCCGGCAGCCACCCCGATGGCTCCAAGAGCGCCGATTTTGAACCCGGTGCTGCGAACCATCCATGTGACGTAGCGACGGTCAACGCGAACCGCAGCGCCGCCATGGGCTCAGGTACTGGTTTGGGCGCAACCGGAACGGCTGCAGCCGCAGGTGCTGCTGGCGCTGCAGGTGCGGCTGCCGGTAAGGCTGGCGACGCAGCGGCTAGCGCTGCTGCAGATGCAGGCGAGATCACGGTAGACGGCGACTCGAAGATCAGTGGTTCAGGAATTTCCGGTGGCGCAGCCGCCGCCGGAGCCGCAGGTATCGCCGGTGCTGCTGGCGCCGCCGCGGGACTGTCCGGTAAGGCCGACGGCATCAAGGGCGCAATGCCCGACATGCCTGATGTGAAGGGCAAGATGCCCGACATGCCTGAAGGCAAGATGCCCGACATGCCTGAAGGCAAGATGCCCGACATGCCCGATGTGAAGGGCAAGATGCCCGACATGCCCGACGCCAGCGTCGGGGACGTAAACGTCGAGGGTAAGGGCATCGGCATCGGCGGCGCTGCCGCTGCAGGTGCAGCGGGGATAGCTGGTGCAGCCGGACTGGCTGCCTCCGGTGGAAAAGATGCGCTCGGCAAGGTAACGGGCGCTGCTGGCGATCTCGGTGGCAAGGTAACCGGCGCCGCTGGCGATCTCGGTGGCAAAGCCACGGGTGCTGTGTCGGGTGCCAAGGCATCGGTTTCGAAGCCATCGGCAAACATCGAGCGCGAAGAAGTGAAGATCAGCGGAGGCCGCAAGGTTGCTGCTGGTGCCACCGCTGGCGCGACCGGTGCGTCCATTCGCAACGAAGTTCAGCGTGACGACGACGATGACGATGGCGCTGGCTTGGCAGGTTGCCTTGGCAAGTGGTGGTGGCTGCTAGCCCTCATCGCAGCCATCGTGATCCTCGGATTGATCCTTAGCCAGTGCAACTTTGGTGGCGACAACACCGAGGTTTCAGCTCCGGCCACGACGACCGAGGCTCCGGCGACCACGACCGAGGCTCCAGAAGAAGAGACCACGACTACGACCGAGGCTCCGGAGACCACGACTACCACCGAGGCCACGACCACGACCACGACCGAGGCCCCAGAGCCTGAGATTGAGAACCTGGCAGCGATCGCCGGTGCAACGTCACCTACCGTCGCTGGTGTTCTCGGCCCACTGGGCTTGAACGATGCGCTCGGTTCCGACGGTCCGCTCACTGTGTTCTTGCCAAGCGACTCGGGTGCGGTAACGGCACTTGAGGCCAACCCTGATCTGGTGATGCAGGTCACCGATGATCCGCTGCTTGCGCAGTCGCTCCTCGGTTTCCACGTCGTCCCAGGTACGTTTACTGCTGCCGACTTGGCTGATGGTGCAACGCTTACGACCTCCACAGGTCTTGAGCTCACCGTCGCTGATGGCGCTGTCAACGGCATTGAGATCGTGACTACCGATCTCGAGGGAAGCAACGGCATTATCCACGTCATCGAGGGCATCTTGATGCCACCGGCTGAACCTCAGCTGGCAGTGACCGGCGCATCCTCAGAGCTCCTCGGAGCACTCGGTGCTGCACTGGTCATTAGCGGTGGTGCGTTCGTCTACACGAGCCGCCGTCGCAACGAAGACGAGGCACTCGTTTAGATCACATTTGGGGGAAACGACTGGAGCGTCGACGCTCGTCTGATTTGTTTAGGTCAGGCCAGCGTCGGCGCTTTGTCGCGTTTGGGTTGAGTTCCGCCAGGCGATGATCGCCAGCCCAAGAGATACGAGACCCGACACGCCGAAAGACCCGAGCGGCCCATCGGTTAGGTCGAACAGCACCGGTGCGATCAATGCCGAGAAACCGGCAGCGAGGGAACCGGAGGCGTCGAGCATGCCGGTGCCGACGGCGGAGTTGGCCGCACCCGCTTCGTCGATGACCAGTCGGTTGGCGGCGGGAAAAATCACGCTTTCCATCGTTGTCTGGAAGGTGGCGAGCACCGTGAACACGAGCAGGCCTTCCCAAAAGCCAAGGGTCAGCACGATCGGCACGAATATGGCCAAGGCCATGAGCATGTATTGCATCGTTCGGGAGCTGGTATCGACTGCTCTCCCAGCTAAGCGGGGGATGAAGAGCAGCGGGGCGCCGACAATGATCAGGATGAGGCCAACCTGGGCATTGGAGGCACCGAGGCTAGATAGGTAGAGGTCGACCGTTGCATCGAAGACGCCGATGTTAAAGAAGACCGCCAGGTAGGCCGCCGTTGCAGCCCTAACGTTGGGAGAGCTGAACAACGGGAGCATGGTCGAAATGGTGGTGCGTTCGCTCACAGCGATAGGCACGCTGATCAGATATTTGATCGTGGGCGCCGCGAGGAGTGCTAACGCTGCCGATATTGCCAGGTACGGCGTTTCGATGCCGCCGAGGTCGCCAAGCCAAGCCCCGAGTGCCGGACCTCCAATGAAGCCGGCCACTGCGGCGGAGACGAAGCCGCCGATCTTCTCAGCGCCGCCGTCGGTGGTTTCGCCGATTAGTGCTTTGCGACCCACGATGGCGAATACCCCCACGCCGAGTCCGCCGAGGGCACGGCTTGCGGCGAGGCTCCACAGCTCGGTGGCGAACCCGATCCACACGTTTCCAATGATCGCGGTAGCGAAGGCGAAGATTCCGAGAGCTCGGAGCAGGCCCCGGTCGCCGAGAGGTGCAATGAGCACCGCTGAGATCACCGCGGTGAAGAACGCGAGCGATGAGATCAGCCCGAGCCCCCACGGCGGGATGCCGTAGAGCTGTTCCACGTCTTCGAGGAACACGAAGGTGACTCCGGCTGATGCCACCATGAACAGATAGCTGACGTAAACGAGCCGGTACACCGCCCAAAGCCTACGGAGAAACGCGTGCTGCTTTAGTTCAGGCACCTCGCAGCACACGTTTTCCGTCGGGGGTTTCCGCCACCCGAAGGTTGTTACTCGAACTCGTCAGGCCACTCGATCAGCAGTGCCTCGGTTGGGTCATCAGGCGCGGTTGCCAACAATCCCTGGTCGATTGGCTGGAAGATCCAGAAGGATATGGAAAGGCCTTCGAGCTCGGCGAAGCGCCAATCGTTCGGCCCAGTCGCCCAACTGACAACCCGTTGTATTTCGGATTCGGTGCGCAGTGCCGCAGTCCCGACTTCATCGAAGCTAAACGAGGCAAGCTCGGACCCGTCGTCGTCGAAGACCCACACCGTCAGGTTCTCATCGATCACCACGTTGTCGAAGCTGCTGCCGAAGAGCGAGCGATTTCCAGACTGGTTGCCCTCAGGGTCGGTAAGCGTGAACGTAAAGCTCGTGAGTCGTGCTTCGAAGGTCCAGCCGTTTTCCACCACAGTGGCTACGGGCGGAACCTCCAGTGCAGGGTTCTGCCAGACTACTGCTGCCCCGAAATCCGTCGTGAAGGCCAGCTCGGGTTGCAGGTCGGCTTCCGGAGCGGGTGCGAGCGAGTAGGCGGTGTTGCCTCCGTTGGATTGTTCGAGGCGTACAGCTCCCTCGGAGCCGGGCTCGATTCGCAGCCCCCACAAGTCGCCGTCGATGACATTGCCGAATTCCTGGGGGACGTCCTGAAGTGTGAGGGCGTACACGAGTTCGTGAACTGGGGTGTCGTCATCTGATTTGCTCCACGACGTGCCATCGGTCGACACCCGAACCCTGCGCAGAAACTCGTCGGAGAACTCGCTGGGGGTCTCGGATTGTGCGACGAATCGCTCGCCCTGGGTAAAGACCGACGGGAATGGCCCAATTCTCGGATCCGAGGCTCGCTCAAAGGGGCTACCGGCCTCTGACAGGAAGAACCGGAATGCCGAGGCATCGAGATCATCGTTGGGTCCAGGCGGTGAAAAGAAGAGTCCGAGTTTCAGCTCGTCGAAGGCTTCCTCAGACAAGCTGAGGTCGTCAGCGGTAATGATGACTTCCCGAATACCTTCGGGCCCTACCGCTTGGAAGGTCTGCTCGTCCTCTTCGCCGGGGAATGGTGGCGCGCCAGACAGGAAGACTTGCGTGTCGTTGTCGACGATGCCGGCACTTCGAGCGGCTTCGGTCCAGTTGGTCAGCGTGGTGGACTCGACGAGCACCAGGAGACGGTCGCCAAGTACCGCCATCGATCCGAGCAGAGGCGTCTCAGCGCTAAAGGAGGGAAGGGGCTGTCCGTGGGTTCGTTCGAAGTCGTTCGTGGCGAATTCTGCTTCTATCTCGGTCCAGCTCTGGCCCCTGTCCACACTGGAGAAGAC
>CAYUKM010000017.1:18765-31732 GCA_964445255.1 uncultured Acidimicrobiales bacterium | reverse complement strand
ATCGCGGTGCGCGCAATCCAGATGTCGTCAGACTCGACCCACAGATCCATCTCCTCAACCAACTGCGGATGGGTGGTGATCATCGTTCCGGTGGTATGAATCGCGAGCGAATCCACGGTGTCCCACCAGGGGGTGGCCACGATTCGTGCTCGGACCCTTGGCAGATCGGTTGCTCGCAGGTTCTTGGCGCCTGCTCGCAGTAGGTCCATGCCGACGTAGTGGAACTCTCGCTCCGGTTGTGACCACAAGGCCTCGGCCAAGCTGAGCAACTCCTCGGGGTCCATCGACTTTCCGGCCTTGAGCAGCGACTTCGACGCCAGACGTCGATCCCCTGCCTGCACTCCGAGGTACGGGAACTGCTCCTTTGTGTAGGCGGCCATGCCCTCGGCTTTCTCGGCGTCCGCAACCTCGACGAGGGCATCCCCGAGTTGCGTGATCGTGTCGCTAAATTCGCTCACGAATGTTTGCCGACGGCAACATCGAGTAGTCGCGACATTTCGGCTCGGTCGGCGACCACGGTGGAGACGGGTTCAATCACTCGCGCTTCCACTTGGGTCGAAACCCGCTTCTCGATCGCCTTGCGTGCCGCTCGTGCACGTCGTTTCGCACCGACGCCAAGTGGGATCTTCGCCAAGAGTCCAATGAGTAGTCCCAGCACTACTCCCCCAATCAAGAGTGCGCTGGGAAGGGGAATGAACTCTGCCTCAGGGGTAGGGGGCAAAAGCGGTTCCGTGGCGAACTGGAAGAACCCTCCGAGTATGGCGACAACGATCAGCCAGACCAGCCCGACGATAGCGGTGACGGCCAGAGCGCGCTGGAGCCATGCGATCGCGCTCCACCACAACGGGCTCTTGCCTGCGGCAACGGTTTCTCTGCCGACGGTTGAGCGTAGATCTTCGAGCAGCGGATCCCGTTCGCTAAACGCCGCTGTGCGCAGCGCACCAGGCCAGGGCGCCGACGCGTCACCAGCAACCTCCTCGGCGTAGTCCCGGATCGCAAGGTCGGCGCGGGATTCGCCAACGCCGGTGCGTCCCGGTCCTGGCAAATCGGCCAGTGGTTTGCGCGCAAGGCGACGTACCCATCGAGTGAAGGGCCACCCCATCGTGAGGTTGCCCTGTCGCCGGTGATGGCGCTGGGCAACGTCGGCTGCTGCTGCGGCACCAGCGGCCTCAGCGAGTCCTGCGAGTAGCCGGTCGTTCGCTTTGGCGGAGACGTCTTTTGGTCCAACGTCTTTGCGCATCGCGGTGGCGGCGTCGGCCAGGTCAGCGTCGGCCCGGACAAGCGAAGCGTTCCGAGCGTCAATGGCGCTCGACAGCATCGAACGAAAGTCATCAAAGCCATCCCCAGTGAGCGCCGACACCGGCAATACCTCTGCGCCCACAATGCCGTCTTCGGCGACCAACCGAGAAAAGTCTCGGGCTACAGAGGCACCGCCGTCCTCAAGCCGATCGACCTGGTTGAGTACGAAACGAAGAACTGCGGCGTGGGAGGCCAGCGGCTGGATGTACCCCAGGTGAAGAGCCGCGTCCGCGTACTTCTGCGGATCGGTTACCCAGACCAACACATCGACGAGCTCAACCAACCGATCGACCTCGATCCGATGCTCGACCGCGGTCGAGTCGTGATCCGGTAGATCGAGCAGAACCAATCCCGCTAGTTGCTCATCCTCAGCGACGCCGAAGCGGTGGGGCACTTCAAGCCAGTCGAGCAGAGGCCCAGCCTCTTCTTCGCCGAAGACCACCGCGTGCGTGGCAGACGTGGTCGGGCGGCGAACCGAACTCGCCGACAGCTCTCGACCAGCTAGCCGATTCACGATCGACGACTTACCTGAGCCCGTCGCACCGGCAATCGCCACGACCGTGTGCGCCGTGCCGTGTCGAAGCCGCCCTTCGGTCTTGGCCGAAACCGACTCGAGCGAGGCGACCTGCTCACCATCGAAGTACTTGCCCGCGAGCGCAACGGCCTCTCCCCACGCGGCGAACCGCTCGTTATATGCCGATTCGGCGCGGTCGTCGGGTTGTGTTTCGACGTTCACCATCAGCTTCAGGCCTTGAGCCCCGACGCGATGTTGCGCAAGCTGTCGCCCCCGGACTCAGTGACCTCGATCAGATCATCAAACCGCTGCCGATCGTTTTCGAGCAACCGTTCGAGCCGTTCCATCAGGTCTTCTCGCGCGGATCGAGCTAGGTCACGAACCGCTTGCTCACCGAAAACGGCGGTGAGGACGGTCTGCGATACGGCGGCCGTGCCGGTGGCAACAGCGGCTTCGGTTCCTGTGACGCCGCCGGTTTGACTGAACACAACGACCATGAGCGCAACACCTATCCCATTGATGCCGGTAGAGAGCGTACGAGCCAGGGTGAGCTTGTCGCCCGATTGCTCTCGCACAAGGTCGAGTACGTACTCTTGCCAGGAAGCCAGCTCGTGTTCCAGATCGGTCTCCAACTGACGGCCAGCGCGCTCAAGGCCCCGCGGAGCCTCAGCGAGAGCCTTCTCGCCGACGGGTCGCGCGTCCCACTGTTCGACGATGTCTAGCGCAGCCTTGTCGACCGCATCGCGGGCGACCACCGAGAGGTTCGATTCGAGCTGACCGGCCGCCTGTTGGTCGGGGGTAGGTCCGGTTTGGAACATCGAACGGATCGTGTCTCGGACCTTGCTGACACCGGCTTCGAGCTTCGACATGAACGCACCGGTGCCAACGAACTCTCGCCACTGATCGAGAACCTCGCCGCGGAGCAGCGTGCCTCGATCGAGTTCACGGTCGATGTCGATGAGCGCTGCTGCGTACCGGCGACGGGCGATGTCGGCCAGCGTTGCGAGTTCGTCGTGTTGTTCGTCGAGAGCGCCCGCGATTCGCTCGACCCGAGCAGGAATCGATGCCAGCGCGCCATCGAGCGTGCGGGCGACAAGCTGCTGTCGCTCGGCTGTGTCTGCGGCGAGTTCGCCAAGCCAGTCACGAACCGGGTTGAGTTCGACCCCGATACGACCCGACTCGTCGAGGTCACGCTCAGCAACGGTGAACACTGCCGTCGACGCCATCTGGCGCTCGACCAGCATCGATTCGAAATGATGTTGGACCTCTTCTTCTGAACCCGGAGGGATGCGGTTGATCACGATCGCCAGAGCGGCGGCACGATCTTGGGCCAGGCCGAGGTACTCCCACGGCACGGCGTCGGCATAGCGAGCCGCGGTGGTGACGAAGATCCATAGGTCAGCTGCGCCGAGTAGCTGGGCCGCGAGATCGTGGTTGGCGACCTCGATCGAATCGATGTCGGGAGCGTCGAGCAAGGCGAGGCCGGGCGCGAGCTGGTCGGACGTCTCGAGCCGAAGGCCGATCTCGCCTACAGCGGCCGCGCTCGTAGAGCGGGGCAGCCCGGCGAGCACGCCTTCGGGATCTTCGAACCACGACAGGTCGTCGGGATAACACACGAGCACCGGGGCGCGGGTGGTTGGCCGCAATACGCCGGCCGTGGTGACGTCGGCACCGACGAGGCTGTTCGTGATCGTCGACTTACCAGCACCGGTCGAACCACCGAGCACCGCGAGCAAAGGGGCGTCGACTCGTCGTAGCCGGGGAAGAAGGTAGTCGTCGATCTGGTCGAGTAGCTCGGTGCGCTCGCGACGCGCCTCGGCGTTCTCGGGCAGCTCAATCGCAAACTCATGATCGACGAGGGCAGCACGAAGTTGCTCGATCTCCGCCAGAGCACCAATCGACTGTTCCATTGCCCCATCATTCTACCGGCCAGGAAATCTGTGGTCCGTTACCTGCGCTATCGCCTGGTTTTGGACCACAGATTTTGTTGAGGGCTATCGACCGCGTAGTTCTCGGCGCAGGATCTTGCCCGAGGCGGACTTCGGGATCGCATCGATGAATTCGAGCATCCGCACCTGCTTGTAGGTGGCGACCTCTCCCGCGACAAATTCCTGGATCTCTTCGGCTGTCGCCTCAGCACCAGGCTTTAGGGTGACGAAGGCCTTGGGGATCTCGCCGCATTCGGGGTCGGGGATTCCAATCACCGCGGCATCGCCGATCGCGGGGTGGGTCAGCAACAGGCCCTCAAGTTCAGCCGGGGGCACCTGGAAGCCCTTGTACTTGATGAGCTCCTTGATGCGATCCACGACGTAGATATGGCCGTCGGAATCGAAGTGCGCCACGTCGCCGGTGTGTAACCATCCGTCGGCATCGATGGTTTGGGCGGTGGCTTCGGGGTTATTGAGATAGCCCTTCATTACCTGCGGGCCTCGAATCCAGAGTTCGCCATCTTCGTCAATGCCGAGGTCGTTTCCTTCAAGGTCGACGATTCGACACTCGGTGTTCGAGATCGTGAACCCTGAGGACCCGGCCTTGCCTTGCCCGACGACCGTGGAGTGCGAGACCGGGGAAAGCTCGGTCATGCCGTATCCCTGGACGACCGCGCACCCCAAGCGCGCCGCGGCTTCGTCGCCGAGCTCACCCGAAAGCGGCGCAGCGCCCGAGAACACGACCTTGAGCGAGTCGGTGTTGTATTGATCGACGAGCGGATGCTTTGCGAGTGCGAGCACGATCGGCGGCACCGCGAAGAACCAGGTCACGTTGTGCTCCTGGATGTTCGTCAGCGCCTCTTCGAGATCGAACCGTGGCATGGTCACGATCGTGACGCCGTTGGCGAGCAGGCCGTTCATTAGTACCTGCATGCCGTAGATGTGGAAGAACGGAAGGATCGCGAGTGCGACATCGCCATCGCTGTAATCCATGACGTGCTTACACTGCTCGATGTTTGCGGTGAGGTTGTCGTGGCTGAGGATTACGCCCTTGCTTCGCCCTGTCGTGCCAGACGAGTACGGCAGAACAACGGGTGAGTTGGCGGTATCGACCGGTACCTGCTCGGTGAGCGGAGGGGAGCCGAGGAAGTCGAAGATCGACGGCACTCCTTCAACCGGATCTATGGTGACCAACTCGGTGACGGACGTTCCCTCCATCGCTTCGCGAGCCATCTCGAGAAACATCGAGATCGTCACGAGAATCGTTGCGCCGGAGTCCTCCAGCTGATGGCGCACCTCACCAGCGGTGTAGGTGGGGTTGATCGTGGTAACCGTGCCACCAGCGAGGGCAACGCCATGAAAGAACGAGGCGTACTCGGGGATGTTCGGCGACATCAGGGCCAGCGTGTCCCCCGGACCAAAGCCTCGCTCGGCGAGGGCGCCGGCAATGAGCTGGATGCCCTGCTTGAGCTCGGCGAACGTTTGTGTGCGACCACTTGGGCCATCGATGATCGCGGGCTTGTCCGCAAGTTCATCGGCCATACGCAGCGTGTAGTCGGTGATGGAAATCCCCGACGGAATCTCCACATCTGGTAACGGTGACGTGTAAATCATCAAATCCCCCAATAGCTCTGGCGCCCAACGGCAGCTACCGGATAGTAGTACCAGGCTGGCTTAGACGGTCACCGAACTGAGCCGATGAGCTGAATGAGCTGCTCGATAAAGGCTTCCGGCAATTCGTGTCCCAGGCCCTCGACCAAGGTGAGGGTCGAGTCTTCGATCAATGCATGCAGTGCCCTTGCGTGATCTACAGGCAGGACCGGATCGGCGGTCCCATGGATGATTGACGTGGGAACTCGTAGCCCCCGAATGCGTTCGACGACGTCCTCGGCTTCCATAACCGCGAGACCGTGGCCATTGGGGCCGCGCCAGCCACTCCGAACTTCAGCACGGGCATGCACCAGCGCCGCGGCTCGATCGAAGGCGAAGACCGGGCCGTTGAACCACTCCAATTGGTCGACAATCCAGTTCGCGCGGTCCTCATCGCTTGATGGCGCGCCCGCGAGCAGCCGGTCGGACATCTTCTCGATCAGCCACTGTTCGGGGAGACCGAGCTCCTCTCGCCTACCCGGCGTCGTAGACAACAAAATGAGCGAGTTAACGAGTTCAGGGCGCGACAGCGCTAGCCGCATTGCGACCTCGCCACCCATCGACCGCCCGAGGAGGTCCACGACTCCAAGATCTAGCTCGTCGATAACGGCCTCCACGTCAGCGACTAAGTCACGCATCGAGTACGGGTCGTCCAACCATGTGCTGGCCCCGATATCGCGAGTGTCGAACCAGACACAGCGACCGAAGGAGCGGGTGATCCCAACCACAAAGTCCGTCGGCCAGCGTGAACTCGGGGCCTCGGCTTCGGAAAGCAACACGATCGTGTGTTCAGCGGCATCGGCCTCTAGGGACTCCACATGGAGCGTCACTGAGCCCGAGACGACCGAACGCGTGAAGTGAGTAAGCTCTCGTGCGTGCTCGAAGCGGGATCCCATGCGCGCCCATTGTGCCAGCACTGTCACGTTTTGAGCGCGGTAAGCCAAACCGATCACATCACCGAAAGTGAGGCCGATAGATTGGTAATGATGACTCGCATCTTGGCTCAGATCGCTCGCGGCTTCGCAATGGGCGCCTCCGATGTTGTCCCCGGTGTTTCCGGCGGAACGATCGCGCTTGTCCTCGGTATTTACCAGGGGCTGATTGGCAACATCAGCACCGGCTCGAAGGCGCTGGGTCGCCTAGTAAAGGGTGACTTCAAAGGCTTCATCGACGGACTCAAAGCTGTCGATTGGCTTTTCCTCATTCCCCTTGTAGTGGGGCTCGGCGCCGCAGTTGTCATCCTCGCTGGCATTATCGAGCAGGCCCTCCATGACCATCCTGAAGCGATGGCAGGTCTGTTCTTTGGCCTCGTCATCGGATCGATCGTCGTTGCCCGGAATCTGCTGAAAGCACCAAATGCCGAACACACGATTGTCGCCTTGGGTGTAGGCGCTCTCTTGTTCTACCTCCTCGGATTTCAGTCCGGCCCCGTCGCCGATCCCGCGGCGGTCGTCCTAATTGGCGCTGGTGCGCTTGCGAGTTCCGCCCTGATCCTGCCCGGGATCTCCGGCTCGTTCATCTTGTTGATG
Source organism: uncultured Acidimicrobiales bacterium (assembly GCA_964445255.1). GTDB lineage: Bacteria > Actinomycetota > Acidimicrobiia > Acidimicrobiales > SHLQ01 > SHLQ01. The sequence continues at coordinate 24,812 of CAYUKM010000017.1, read as the reverse complement.
ATTGGCATGTACGCGGTCGTCCTCAACGCTGTCGATGAACGCATCTTTAGCCAGATCGCCCTCGTCGGTATCGGCGCGATTATCGGCCTGGCCTTGTTCAGCTCGTTCCTGACCTACCTGCTCGACAACTTCCACGACCGGGTCATGGCGGTGCTCATCGGGTTGATGATCGGCTCTCTTCGCGTCTTGTGGCCATGGCCGAACGGTGTGGGCATCATCGAGCCCGAAGAGGTCATCCGGGGAACCGGCCTTGAACTTCCGAACGGAGCGCCCACGCTCGTACCGATCTTGTTGGCGGTCGGCTCGGCCATCGCGGTGGTCATTATCAGCTCGCTAGCTCCTAGTGGCGAGGAGTCGTCAGCGGACGATCTCGAACCAGCCACCACCACGGTCGTCGACGAGTAGTGCGCGGGCGTGGCGACGCCCGGCCCCACCCGCTGGAGCCCAACCGGCTATTCGTAGCCCGGGATAGATGTCGCCTTCGGGTAACAACTCGACGATTCCGTTCACGTCAAAACCGCTGCTCGTATCCAAACGACCCCCATCGCTGTTGATGAACTCGCCATCTCGGCTGGCCCAGGCCCGCCAGGTCGACACGTCGTCGGGGACTCCCCACCAGTGGTCTCGTACACCGACTCCCGCTAGCTCCCATTTGCTGCTACCGAGCAGCACTTCGCCGTGGAAGCCTCCGACGAGTCGGTAGCCGGTCGTTCCAAGGACCGGTGATGGCCCGGGTTCACCCTCGGTGTCCCAGTCGAGTTCAAGGCCGACGGCGATCCGGTCGCCGTAGGCCCCCTCCCAAACCGCGGTCGGGTCTTGTATAGCGACGCCGAAGGCTTCGAGGTCGCTGGTGAGGTGTTCAAAGGGTCGCAGGACCGTGGTCTCGGTCCAGATACCCGGAGCGCGCAGCTCAAGCGACTTGCCAGACGGGAGCGGAAGATCGTCGGCGAGCACGGTCACGAGCGGGTGCTCCCCCACACCGATCAGTGAAGCCCAGTACCAGGCGACCGCCTCGAAAGGCCGAATCGTCAAACGCACGTAGCCGCCAATGGCGGAGCCGGGCACTACGAACCAGTTGTCGAACACCTCCACCCAATCGGGGTGTCCATTCCACTCATGGAGTTGCTCGGACCCGACCGGGTGTGTATTCGCCACGACATGCAGTGTCGCAGCGATCCCGGCAGACTGTGCACATGTCTGAGCAATCTCCGTTCGCCGACCACACCATCCGAAGTTTGGGTGTTGTTGATGACGCGGCGATTCCTGACGACCTCGATCTCGTCATTGAGCAGCGGATCATCGACGAGGACAAGTTGGTCGAGCAGTACTGGGTCGTCGTACGAGATGGGGCCGCAACGGTCGGTTTCGACTCGGTCGACGCAGACATCGTGATCAGCCAGGATCCCGAGACCGCACGTGATATTCAGGCGGGCACGACCAATGCCCAAAGCGCGTACCTCACCGGTCGTCTCACGATCGACGGTGATGTCGACAAGTTGCTATCCGTCGGACCAGCGTTGCAGTCGATCGTGGCAGCGATGACCCCGACCTCGCTCGACGATGCCTGAGATCGGTGAGATTCGGGCTCACGCGGAGCGCCTCGAGACCTCGTTCGCTGGGCGCACGCTCGCTGGGTTTCGGCCGATCACCTTCTATGTGTTGAAGACCTTCTCCCCCGATCCGTCACTGGCCCACGGCCAAACCCTCAATTCGGTCAGCACCCGCGGTAAATACCTACGGATGTATTTCGACGACGTGGTCTTTGTGGTGCACCTCATGCAAGGTGGCCGGCTCCGTCCTGACGAGAAGCAGGCAGCCAAACCGCGGGGCGGCCAAGCTCGATGGACCTTCGACGATGGATCGGCGTTGCTACTCACGGAGTCTGGCACAGACAAGAGAGCTGGGGTCTGGGTCGTCGACTCCGACGCAGACCTTGACCAGACAGAACCACTCAGCAGGCTCGGGCCTGACGCTAACACTGTCACCCCAGAAGTTCTGCAATCGATCCTTGGCGAGCACTCCATGCGGATCCACGGGTTGCTGCGCCGGCAAGGCATTATTGCCGGGATTGGCCGACGGCTCGCGAACGACATCTGTCATCGAGCGAAGATTTCACCGTTCGCGATGTCGGGAAAGCTCGACGACGACCAGGTGAGCGCCCTGCATCAAGCCATTGGCGCGTGTATCGATGACTCGCTCAAATTTGAGCGAGACCAAACCGACATCGTGGCCTCGAAGAAGCGTCCGTCAGCGGTCCATAACAAGACCGGCGAAGCGTGTCTGACATGTGATGACACCATCCGAGAGGTCGCGTACGCCAAGTACACGGTGAACTACTGCGCTGCCTGCCAAACGGGCGGCAAGGTTCTCGCCGACAACACCACGTCGAAGTTCCTCAAGTAGGTCAGCGAATCGTCTCGCACTTGTTGAACGTGTTAGCACCGCCGCCGCCTCGACACTCGTCCAAGCGTTTGCCACCGATGAGACCGTCATCGCCGCTCCCACCGTCGAGCAGATCGATACCCCGGTTTCCGTGCAGTCGGTCGTTGCCGGCCTCACCCATGATCGTGTCGACCCCATTGTTCCCGAACAGCACGTCATCGCCATCGTTGCCCCACACGGTGTCGCTGCCGCCTCCGGCCGCAATGTTGTCGTCGCCGATGCCACCGAAGATTGTGTCAGCACCAAATCCGGCCGTAATCACATCATTTCCTGAGCCACCGCAAAGCACGTCCCGGCCATCGAGCCCCGAAATACGGTCGTTGCCGTCGAATCCGTGAATGACATCAGCACCGTCCGTGCCGACCAATTCGTCGTTGCCTGCGGTACCGAGGATCGTGATGATTTGATCGTTGCAGCGAAGTCCAACTGGTGGAGGAACTTCAGGTAGCGCGTCGAAGGATCTCGTTCCACATCCGCGAGCGGTCACCACGTCCTCGTCGATGATCCGAACCGCGTAGCTCGCGGAGCGAGTCGGGGGATTGTCGACCACGAAGCCATCGCGGGCACTGACCCGAGCGATGTTCGCCCCGTCGCGCTCCACCACCACGTCGCCCAAGGCGAAGCTCCACGAAACCCGGAGTCGCTGATTCGGATCGACGGTCACGATGCAATCACCTACGGCTGGGCCGAGCAGGCGGACCTGTTGTCCTTCGACGCAGTCCTCGCGCACGAGGGTTCCGAAAGTAGTTCCGGTGCCAAGCCACTGAATTGGGCCATGGGTTGCGTACTGCTCGCCGCCTGGCACGCGGATGTGGTCCCCATCTTCGGTGCAGACGAACTCGAGCGAATCCCGGAGCAATCTGAACTCGCTCGACTCGATGCGCACCTCACCGCTGTCCAGGTCAGTGAAGGTCGTCAGCGTCGTCGATTGGAAACCGTGTCGCCCCAAGAGGTCGCCGAGTTCGGTTAGCCTGCCTCGGCTAAATGGCGTACAGCACGAACTCTGGTCATAAACCAAGCCATCGGTTGACCCTTCACCTTCGAGGAGGGCCGCGAGAAAGTGCGGATTCTCAACCGCTTGAATTACCCGGGCATCGTCGTCGGGAAGACCATCTAACCAGTCCTCCCAGGGATACTCGTCCGGAAGCCGAAAACGAAGCTCGGTGCGCTCAACCCACTCCCCGTCGTGGCGCTCAACGAGCTCCTCGATCAAGGTTCTCGCACCCGACGGAGCGGTCGCATCCCAGATATCGCCGTCCTGACTACCGTCAGCCCATAGGTAACCAAGTAGCCGAGCCGTCTCAGCCTCGGATGGTTCCGCGGTTTGGGCGCCGAGGGTGCCTGGCACAAACGCTACCCACACCCAAAACAGAAGCGCTCCAGCCAGAACAGCCCCGCCAATTGTTCGTGACATGCAGATTCTCCGTGCAGCCACCCGACACAAATTGTGCTCGTGCAGGCGACCTAGCTAGTTGCAAGAAATGTCAATCGCTCGGCCATTGACTCGATAACGGACCTGGTAGTCGTCGTTGGGTGAGCCGCCAACATCGACAAACTGGGTCGAGTTGGAGACCGTTGCTCGCCAACGTCCGTCGACACGCACTTGGTACGTGGTCTCGCCTGGAACGCTGTCCCAGTCGACGAGTACGCCCCCTCCTGCTGCAGAAACAACACATGGACTATTGGCTGGGGCCGGTGCTGGAGCCGCGGCGCCATCTGCCTGACAGCGAACGTCGATGGGAACCCCTCCGGACCGATAGCGGATCTCCCAGATGTCGTTGATCGAACCGGAGACAGTTGCCCGGTTCGTATTGCCCGCAGTTTGGTACCAACGACCGTTTTGGCGAATCTGATAGTTGGACGACCCGAAGTCGCCCCATGTCAGGAGCACCGACGCACCGGCGGCTGTGGCAACGCAGGATCCATTAGGAGCAGCTGGAGGAACCTCGCCACCGCCACCTCCGATTGTGACAGAGCCACAATTCGCTTCGGTGGCATCATCGAAGGCCGTCAAGCGCACGACATAGGAGTGGGTGCCGTTCCCGGGACGATCAACGAACGGTTCATCTTGAGCGCCGACCGTGTCGAGGAAGGAATTGTTGCGTCGGACGTTGACGTCTCCGAGTGTGAAGCTCCATGAGACAATGACATCGTTGCCATCGAGTCGCACCGAGCACGTGCCAGTAGGAGCTGAAGCAGTTCGGATTGACTGTCCCTCAACGCAGTCGGTACGAACATGTTCAGACCACCGAGTTGCATCGCTGAAGAACTGAAGGTCGCCGTAAGTCCCGAGGTTGTTTCCGCCCGGGATACGAACCGCAGCTTCGGTAACGGGACACACGAAACGATGCCCTGCGCGAAGTTCGGCCCACTCGCTAGCGGCGATGTCGATCCGCCCCGAATTGATGTTTCCGAAGGTGGTGAGCGCCGCGGTCTGGAAGCCCCGTCGACGTAACAGGTTATTGAGTTCGATCAGACGTCCAACGGTGAAGTCAGGGACCGCACGCACGCTTTGGTCGTAGACGAGTCCGTCAACGCTTCCCTCTACCTCGAGGAGTGCTGCGAGGAAGTGGGGGTTCTCTACTGCGGCGCGAACTTCTGCCGAGTCGTTTGGCAAGCTGCCGTTCCAGTCTTCCCAGTCGTACGGAGCTGGCAATCGGAAGACCAGTCGCTGACGGTCAACGAATTCTCCGCCATGGCGGGTGATGAGTTCTTCGACAAGAGAAGACGCGCCACTCGGACCGTTGACATCCCAGACACCATTGCTGAACGATCCGTCACCCCACATGTAGCCAAGTAGCCGGGCTGTGTCGGCTTGGGTTGGGTTGGGGGTTACTTGGGCTTGCGCATCGGACTCATCTACGACGAGGACGATCCCAAGCCCAATTGACAACACCAGTAGCAGTGCAAAGAACTGAGCCGCTCGTGAAAGCGTTCGCATGAACTCACCTAAATCTCTCTGTGACGGAGCCGCCTTCCGCTCCTAGTTTGACATACGTCAGGTGGCCATGCCACCAATCTTGGTCACACTATGCGCGTTACCACGCCAATGCGGCCAAACCCCACGTTTATGGTGGTCCAGTCGGTCCTGCACGAAGAGGGATTCACGGGGCGCAGACCAGCGTGGCGACCATGCCGCGCAGGCGGTATCTGATGTCGTAAGGAGCGATATCGAACTGACCTACGTCGACGAAACTCGGCGTCTGTGAGGCCGCGATCCAATCGCCGTCTTGGCGAACGTGGTAGAGATCGACACCAGCGACGCCAGCCCAATCCAGTACGACGCCTTGCGCATTGGTGGTGGCCGAACATGCGATGGTCGCCGGGGTGTTGGTGACGTCGCATGGCATGTCGGCAACAGCGTCACCAGCGCGGAAACGGATGATCCAGTCGTCGCCGGTCGTGCCGGTTCGAACTGCGTCGCTGTCACCGAGGAAAGAACCTACCCATTCACCGTTTCGGCGAAGTTGGTAGACATTTGCACCTTCGTCGTCCCACGTCACGAACACTGCAGCGTCGCCCGCCGGTTGCACCGTGCAACTTGATTCCACGGTGACTGGAGCAGGAGCCGCTTCAGGCGCTGGAGCAGGAGCCGCTTCAGGCGC
>CAYUKM010000017.1:11802-18665 GCA_964445255.1 uncultured Acidimicrobiales bacterium | reverse complement strand
CTGGAGCAGGAGCCGCTTCAGGCGCTGGAGCAGGAGCCGCTTCAGGCGCAGGAGCCGGAGCCGCTTCAGGCGCAGGAGCCGGAGCCGCTTCAGGCGCAGGAGCAGGAGTCGGAGCCGCTTCAGGAGCCGGAGCCGCTTCAGGCGCTGGTGCTGGCGCAGGCGCTGCTTCAGGCGCTGGTGCTGGAGCCGGCGCTTGGCGCTCAGATGGGGTCGTTACGGTTCCGCACTGTGCCGTGGTCGAGTCACCAAAGACTCGCACGATGACGCTGTAGTCGAACGTGCCGTTGTTGCCCGGGGTATCGAGCGTGGCGCCATCAGGGGCCGGTATGAAGGCTTGGAATCGGTTGTTGCGCTGAAGACTGACCGTGCCTATGTCGTGGGTCCATGAAACTCGGACCTGGTCACCTTCGGCTACAGCCGTGCAAGTTCCCGTAGGAGCGGTCGCAACCCCAAAGGATGCGCCTTGGACGCAATCGGTTCGGACCGAGTTCGACCAGTCTGTCCCCTGACCGAGCCACCGAAGGTTGCCGAACTCGCCGTAGTTGCTTCCACCGGGAATCCGGATGAAATTCTCCTGGGTCGGGCATACGAACTGATGCTGCGCTCGAAGTTCAGCGAACTCTCGTTGGTTAATGGTGACTCGACCGGAGTTTCGGTCACCGAACTGCTCGATCTCGGCGCTCTCATAGCCAAGCGTCGACAACAACCGGTGCAAGTCAGTGAGGCGACCCTCAGTGAACCCGGGTGTGCAACACGAACTCTGGTCGTAGATCAGACCTCCGACCGACCCCTCACCCTCGAGCAAAGCCGCGAGGAAATGCGGATTCTGGACCGCGTCACGAACCCTGCTGTCGTTGTTGGGGAGGTTATCCTTCCAATCGGCCCAGTTATACGGGGCGGGAAGACGGAACTGGAGCTGTACCTGGTCGACCCATTCACCACCGTGTCGGTTGACCAGCTCTTCGATAAGTGGACCGCCACCACTTGGTCCGGTCAGATCCCAGACCCCGGTCGCGTCATCATATGATCCGTCGGCCCACATGTAGCCGAGGAGACGAGCCGTATCACTCGTCGTTGGATCCGGAGTGTTGGCATTGAGCGTGCTCATCACACCAAAGGCCAACAACCCAACAGCGAGCGCTGCAAGCGCACTCCCTATTGCCGCTAAACGTTTAACTTTCGAAGACATCTAGTTGCTCTTTCAAACTCTAATCCGCGCCCTGCCCGCCAAATAGTATGCACCCAACCTACCGACCGTGACTAGGCCGGGGGGATGTTCGCGCTGTGGGTGATTTAGCGCCCACGTTAGGCAATAAGGCCCAGTCCAGCCACGGTGTCTCGTTCGCCTACCAACTCAGCGGTCGATGCGTCAATTTTGGCTTGGGAAAACTCGTTGAGCTCTAGCCCCTGAACAATCGAATACTCGCCGCCTGCACAGGTACACGGGAACGACGTGATGATGCCCTTAGGAGCTCCATAGCTGCCATCGGACGGAACCGCCATCGACACCCAGTCGCCGTCGGGCGTATCGAGGGCCCAATCATGCATGTGATCGATTGCGGCGTTCGCTGCTGAGGCAGCCGACGACAATCCGCGAGCTTTAATGATGGCGGCACCGCGCTTTTGCACGGTCGGGATGAAGTCGTTCTCCATCCACGCATCATCGTTGATCATCTCGGCGGCGTTCTTGCCGCCGACGTTGGTGTGGAACAGGTCGGGATACTGGGTTGCCGAGTGGTTGCCCCAGATCGTCATGTTCGTGATGTCGTTGATCGACGAGTCAGTCTTCTGGGCCACCTGTGTCATCGCACGGTTGTGGTCGAGACGGGTCATCGCGTTGAATTGCTTTGGGTCGAGATCCGGCGCCGCAGCCTGAGCGATCAGCGCATTGGTGTTCGCTGGATTGCCAACGACGAGCACCTTGACGTCGCGGCTGGCATTGTCGTTGAGGGCCTTGCCCTGCGGTCCGAAGATTCCACCGTTGGCTTCGAGCAGGTCTGCTCGTTCCATGCCATCACGGCGAGGCATCGCTCCGACCAACAACGCATAGTCAGCGTCACCGAAGGCAACGTTGGCGTCATCGCTCTTGACCATGCCTGCGAGCAGCGGGAATGCACAATCGTCAAGTTCCATGGCAACACCGTCGAGCGCCCCCAAGGCCGGGGTGATTTCCAGCATCTGCAGGATGACTGGCTGGTCTTTGCCGAGCATCTCGCCGCTAGCGATTCGAAAAAGCAGGCTGTAACCGATTTGGCCAGCGGCTCCGGTTACTGCGACGCGTACAGGACTCTTCACGATTGCTCCTTGAGTGTTCAAACGACCTTCAACCAACCCCAGAGAAACTGATGCTCATTCCACATCCACCGTGGAACCGGGGTGACACCGGCCTGTGGTGCAGGTTAGCGGCTCGCCAAGGAGGAAAGACCGAACGCGAAAAGACCCCGGCCAAGGCCAGGGTCTCCTCATCGATCTCGGTAGCTCTCTACTGCGAGATGCGGCTGATGTAGCCCGTCTTGATCAGAGCGAACAGCAGGCCGATCGCGCCGATTGTGCCAGCGATCCACGGCACGCCCTGGTTGTCAAACGGAAGAATGTTTCCGATGATTCCACCGACGAACATGCCGGCCATTCCGAGCCCGACCGTCCACGGGATCGAGAGACTTTGTTCGCCCGGCACGATGGCTCGTGCGATAAATCCGATGATGCCACCGGCGATAAGCAGTACAATAAATCCGAAAATTCCCATGCGGGCCTCCTTCGTAGGTCGAACACGACCAATCCAGCCCATTGAACGTGCTCGTAGGTCCACCTATTCCGAACCCGCGACCGACCTTATTACCTCGCGGTCACCTCGCAAACGATTCCTACACAGATTGTGTATTGCCTACCCAGTCGCCATGAAGCGCCGAGTACACACCACCGAGCGCTAACAATTCAGCGTGCGACCCTCGTTCGACAATCCGTCCTCGATCCATCACCACGATCAGGTCGGCTCGTTCGGCAGTCGAGAGGCGGTGTGCGATCGAGATCGTTGTCCGCCCCTCGCTGAGCCTTTCGAGCGCTTCGGCCATTCGCACTTCAGTCTCGGGGTCGACGGCGCTCGTCGCCTCATCGAGGATGAGGAGCCCCGCATCTGCGAGCTGAGCGCGGATCAGTGCCACGAGCTGACGTTCGCCGACAGAGATCCCTTCACCACGTTCACCAGCAGGCGTATCAAGACCGTCAGGCATCGTCGCAATCCAGTCATCGAGCCCAAGGGTTCGTACCGCTTGTTCGATGTCGACGTCGGTAGCCTGTGGTCGCCCGAAGCGAATGTTTTCGCGCAATGTCTCGTCGAAGAGGAAGCCGTCTTGGGGAACCATTCGCACGACATCGCTTCGGTTCTGCTGGTTCACGGTCGCGAGGTCGAGACCACCAACTCGAACCACACCCTTCGTCGGATCGGCCAAGCGCGCCAGCAGCAGCGCCATCGTGGACTTTCCGCTGCCGGTCTCGCCCACCACAGCAACGGACTGGCCAGGCGCAATGTCGAGCGAGATGTCGTGGAGCACAACCCCACCAGTGCGGTAGGAGAACTCGACGTCATCGAGTTGAACCGAAGGAGCTCCTGGAGGCAGGTGGTCTCCCGAAACAGGTTCGATCAGATCGATCTCGATGTCGTGCATTTGCATGATCTTCCACCATCCGGCCAACGCGGTCTGGGTCTGATCGAGCACCTCGCCGAGCTGGGTGATTGGCTGGGTGAGAAGTGTGGCGAGGAAGATAAACCCCGTTGCCTCACCCACCGTCAGTGTGTCGGGGCCGAGCCAGATACTGACCAGCACCACCGCACCGGTCGTGAGTCCTCCAAAGAAGTCCATCGTCGGCCCGAGCAATGAGAAGAACTTGTGGGCGTTGATCTGCGAATCGACCAGGTCCCAGTTCCCCTCCTCCAACCGTTCGCCAACCCGTTCTTCGTACCCGTAGGCACGAATCGTCGAAGCGCCAGAAATCGCCTCAGAGGTGCGGCCGATCATCTCGCCGGTCGCAGAACGGACCACGTTGTAGGCACGAAGTTGACGACGTTGAATGCTGCGCAGGATCGGAAGCAGTGGCAGGTAGATGGCGAGGGTCACCAAGGTCAATTGCCAGCTGTAAACCGCCATCACCACGACCGTGCCAATAATCAGTGCCACGCTCACGATCCAGTTCAACGCTCCCCATTGAGAGAACTGGGTCAGGGTCTCAACATCGCTCGTCACCCGAGCGGTGAGCACACCCTTTCTTTGCGAGGTGTGCTCGGCGATGCTCAAACGTTGGATGTGGGCAAACGTGCGCACCCGCAGTGCCAACAGGGTGTTCTCGGCGGTGACGACCACCCGGCGGAACGTGACGACGGTTAGCCCGTAGATAACCAGTACCAGCACGATTGCGGCGATGGCTGCGTTCGTGACGAAACCGATGTCGACTTGCCCTTCGACGAACCCGCCGTCGATGGCCTGCTGGACCAAGACCGGCAAAACCAGTCGGGCGAGAGCGCTGAACAGCGCAAAGGACACGGTGACACCAATGCCCTTGCGCAGCTCAGGGCTTTCGCGAATTCCGCGGCGAAGAATCTGTAGGGCGGGTGGTTGTTCTTCTTCGAGAAGTTCTGGAGCAGTCAACGCGTCTCCCGGTCAGCCTCGTAGGCCTCAGCGAGAGCGCGGTAGCCCTCGTGTTCCAAGAGGTCTTGGTGCGACCCAGACGCTGCGATCTTTCCGTCCTCGAGATACACCACTCGGTCGGCCAACAAGATGGTCGACAGACGATGAGCGACCATAACGACCGTCATCGGGTGTGTGTCGAGACCTTGGAGGATCTCCGATTCGATGGTTGGGTCGACGGCGCTCGTTGCGTCGTCGAGCAGCAGTAGGGAGGGCTTTCGGAACAGCGCCCTTGCGAGCGCGACCCGCTGGCGCTGACCGCCCGACAGCGTCACACCCCGCTCACCGACCACGGTCTCATATCCCTGCGGCGTGTCCTGGATGAAGTCATGGGCACGACTGAGTTCGGCGGCGATCGTTGGTGAGCCATCCTCCCCCATGGTGATGTTCTCGGCGATCGACTGTGCGAAGAGAAAGCTCTCTTGAAACACCATTCCCAAGCGGTTGGCCAACGTTCCGGGAGCGAGATCGACTGTCGAGACTCCGGCCACTGAAATCGAGCCGTTGTCGGGAGGAATTAGCCCCGACGCGATTTCAAGCAACGTGGTCTTACCCGAACCCGTCGCACCTACCAACGCCACCGTCTCGCCGGGCTCGACCTGCAGATCCAAACCATCGAGCACCGAGAGGTCACCATGAGAGAACGAGACGTCCGACATCGTGAGCGCCATCGGACCCGCGGGGAGCGTATCGACCGATCCGGCTCGGCGGGCTGGTGGTTCGATGTCGAGGACTCGATCGACTCGGTCCAAAGCCACCACCGAAGCGGGCATCGACTGCAAGAAGAAGCCAATGATGCGTATCGGTAGACCGAGGACCGTGAACAACGACATTGCACCCACGACCTCACCGACGCTGACATCGCCAGCATCGACCAGCGGAGCGCCGATGATCAACAACGCGATCACCCCGAGGTTCGGCAGCACCGAAAGCAGCGGTTCGAAGATTGCACGCAGATAGCCGACTTCGAGGCGCTTGCTTCGAAGCTCCTCCGATTGTGCTTGCATCCGGGCGATCTCGTCGTCGGTGCGACCGAGGGTCTTGACGACCATGACACCCTCGAAGCTCTCGTGGGCCACCCCGGTAACTTCAGCGACCGCCTGTTGAACTTCTGCGGCCGGCCGCGCAACCCGGCGCGAATAGAACTGATTGATGAGGAAGAGAGATGGAAGGACGGCGAGTGCCACGAGGCCAAACGCCCAATGGACTAGCACCAGGTTGATCACTGAAAGGACGGCCAGAAGCACGACCGCTACCGCGAAAGCGAGTGGGCGGAGCATGATCCCTGCGACGACGAGGTCGTTGTCAGCGTGGGCGATCAGCTGACCGGTTGGCGTGGAGCGATGAAACGACAATGGAAGATCGAGGTACTGACGATAGATCTGCGAGCGCCACGTTCCTTTCGTCCGTGACTCAGCCATGGAGAGGAAGTAGCGGCGGGTGACAGCACCAATCCCCTGAATGATCGCGATGATCATGATGACGGCGAAACCGGCCCATAGACGTCCGGTCGTTACGCCATCGCCCTCAAGACCGGGCGTGATGATGTTGTCGGTGATCCATCCGATCGCTCGGCTCAGAGCAATGATCGTCATCGCGAACAAGGACGCACCGACGAGCGCGATCGCATGAGGTACCGGATGAGCCCGAAGGCTTCGCCCGATGAGCCGCAGCCCCCGTTGAAAGATCGACGCCTCAGCAGCGCCTGGAGAGTTATCCACTAGAGAGGACGGTATCGGCGCAAGGCCGATCGAGACGATGCGTTGTTCCTAAATGTTCCTCAATGATGGCCCTGATCATCTCATCGGTGTCTTCCCTCGTCCGAGGCTCGAGCGCATCAATCGACGCCCTTATGGCACCGGCCGAACTTGGCGGAGAAAACGAAATTCCGAGAATACGGAACCTCGGAGCTGTCGGTGACGTTTGGTCATCGAGTTTGTCGCCTGAGGATTCGTTTTCATTCCCTCCCGACGGAGAACTACATCGAGAAGAGGGAATCTCATGAAACGATCATTTGGTGGGAGTAGGGTTGATATGGTGCAGTCGGATATTGACGACGGACGACGCAACGTCGCAGCGGAATTGGCGGCGGATGCAACCTCGTGCGGCGCCCTTCGAGGATCGGCGAGAGGCGATCGCAATATCTCCATGCGAATCGCGGAGATGGATGCGCTTGGTCTA
>CAYUKM010000017.1:0-11702 GCA_964445255.1 uncultured Acidimicrobiales bacterium | reverse complement strand
CTAGCAGAGGCAGGAGTGTCGAAGTTCTTTGGGCAAACACTGGTCGCCCGACTCGACCAACGAGAGCGTTAGATCGATCTCTAGGAAGTTGTGGCTTATCCACAACGCATTTAGCCGTGCGCTCGTTCCGCAGCTTCGACGGTGTTACGCAACAACATGGCGACGGTGAGGGGACCGACCCCTCCGAGGCGAGGTGTAATCCAGCTCGCGACCTCGCCAACATCCTCGTTGACGTCGGGAAGCAGCTTCTTGCCAACCCAGCTGATACCGCCGCTCACCACTACCGCCCCGGGCTTGACCATGTCTTTGGTTATCGTCCCGGGCCGTCCGACGGCAGCGATCACAATGTCAGCTTCTTTGGTGTAAGCGGCGATGTCATCGACGCCGGTGTGCACCACGGTCGTCGCGGCATTTGCGCCGGGGTTCTTGGTGGTCATGAGCAACGCCATCGGCCGGCCGAGTGTTGTTCCACGCCCAACGACGACGACATGCTTGCCCTTCACATCAATCTCGTAGAACTTCAACAGCTCGATGATTCCCGCCGGTGTGTTTGGAAGCGGGCCGTCCTCCATCAACACCAACTTGCCGAGGTTTTCGGGGTGCAATCCGTCTGCGTCTTTAGCGGGGTCGATCAGTGCGAGCGCTTCGGCGGCGTCGAAGCCGTCGGGTAGCGGGAGTTGCAGGATGTAGCCATGGACCGTCGAGTCCGCGTTGAACTCGTTCAGCGCCTCCACCAAGGCTTCCTGGCCAGCATCGGCCGCAATCGCTTTGTGGTGCGAGACGATCCCGACCGCTTCACAGGTCTCATGCTTCTTTTTGACGTAGCTGGCCGACGGGCCGTCGTCACCGACGAGAATTGTTCCAAGCCCAACCTGAACCCCTTTAGCTGCCAGGGCTTCGGCTCGGGTGCGGACATCGGCAAGGATTGCCTCGGCCACGGGGCCTCCGGCAAGAAACTGTGCGGTCATTCCGGCGAATCTAGTGGCAGCATTTCCGAAGCCGACTAACCGGACGTCGATTCCTTTCGCACTAGGGTCGTTTGCGTGTTCCCGTTCAAAGATGAGAACCCGACGTTGCGCACGCCGATCGTGACGATCTTGTTGATGATCGCCAACATCGCCGTCTATTTCCTGGTGCAACCCTTCGAGATCAACGCGGGCACCGACTTCACTTTCGGAACGGCTGCTATCCCCGAGGAAATCACCACCGGCGAACCGCTCTCCGAGATCGAAATCTGCCAGGTACTGAATCCGAGTGGGGCATCTGTCGGCGCGATCGCCGGACTTGAAGAGACCTGCGCTGCTCCTACCGAGGCTGCTCGTTTCCCAGAGAAAAATGTGTTCCTCGCCGCGTTGTCATCGATGTTTCTGCACGGCGGACTCCTCCACCTCGGCGGGAACATGTTGTTTCTCTGGGTCTTCGGCAACAACATCGAGGACCACCTCGGCCGGTTCAAGTACTTGGTCTTCTACCTCGTCGCAGGCATTGTCGCTACCATCGCCCACATCGCTGGCGACCCCGACTCGATCATCCCGGTCGTTGGCGCATCTGGAGCGGTCGCTGGTGTGATGGGTGCCTATCTGGTGTGGTTCCCGTGGGCCCGAATCAAGACCCTGGCGATAATCATCCTGCTGGACCTCAAGGCCTGGGTGGTGCTCGCGTTCTGGTTCGTGAGCCAGTTCTTCATTTCACCGAGCGATGGCGTCGCCTATCTCGCCCACGTTGGCGGGTTCGTCTTCGGCGCCGCCATCGCTGCTTTGGCACGTGGGAGCGAAGGATTCCGCCGTCAGCTGTGGGAGCATAAGTACATGACATTGAACCCCGGTGCGACACCAGGTGCATGGGACCCCCGTTTCGGTGGCCGTGAGACCCTGGCCGACGGCACCACTCCTAGCTGGCATCCGGGATCATGACCTCAAAGTTCTGGCCGGTCTCGTCGGTAATCGCTGTCGTCGCCGCGGTGTTGCTCACCTGGCAGGTGGGCATGCGAACCGGTGAAGAGACCTTCGTCTGTCCAGATATCGGCGACTGCGTCCAAGGCTCCGGATGGGCGTCGCTACTACGAGGCGTGACGATCACGGGCCCGTTCATTGCCCTGCTCGGCGCGGCCTGGTCACGACGACTGCACAACAACGGACGCCTCGGACCGTTCAGCTATCGAGCTATCCCCGACGGCGAACAAATCCTTGAGGTGCTTACGGTCCTGCTCGCCGGTCTCTTCACGTACTGGTTCGTTCGCAATGGCCCCTCGATCGAGCCGGCTCGACCACTCGACATCGGCGCCCCAAACACCTGGGCGCTCGATATTCGAAACGTCCGTCAGCCCGATGGAACCCCCGAGATCACCGACGTGCCGTCGGGATTGAGTTGGTTCATTATCGGCGCGGTGCTCTTCGCTCCCTTTGCCGGGAGTTTCGGCGCGATGCTCGGCCGCGAGTTCTACGGACGACGTCGCCGCAAGGCCCAACGCGAAGCCGATGAAGCTCTCGACCCCGATGAAACCCACTCGGCTGAAGCCGAAGCCGTCGACCTGACGCGATCGCGAGCGACACCCGACGGCGACATTCCGGTGATCGACCTGAGCGACAAAGCCCTAGCCGACGAATTCGGTTTCGACGACGAATGAGAGAACTTCCCGGCTTCGCCTCCAGCTGAAGCCTTAGCCGCGCTAACTCCCTTTCAGAGGGACCGTTCAAGCGCTACGGAGGCTGGGCGCCCGAGGCGGCGAAAGCCAGCCGGTTCATGCGCATGCCGCGAAGCCAAGACGCCGCAGCGAAGCGAACGTGCGATTGCGGCGAATAAGTCTGATCTGCGAAGCGGCAAATTCGCGACGGAGTCGCTGCCGCTTTGCAGATCAGATCCCGTCGATGATCGCGTTGAGCGTTGGGCTGGGGCGCATTGCTGCTGCGCCTAGTTCACGGTCTGGGGCGTAGTAGCCGCCGATGTCCATGGCGACGCCTTGGACATCGATCAGCTCTTGGGAGATCGTCGCCTCGGCGTCGGCCATAGCAGCAGCAACCGGACCGAACGTGGCGGCCAGTTCAGCGTCGTCGGACTGTGCGGCGAGCGCCTCTGCCCAGTACATCGCCAAGTAGAACTGGCTGCCCCGGTTGTCGATCTCATTGACCTTGCGGCTCGGTGACTTGCCTTCGAGGAGGAGCTTATGGGTTGCGTCATCGAGGGCGGCTCCCAAGACCTTGGCCTTGGGGTTTGCGTTGACCTCCGCTAGATGATCAAACGAAACGGCCAGCGCGAGGAACTCACCGAGCGAATCCCACCGGAGGTGGTTCTCCTTCTCGAACTGTTGCACGTGCTTTGGTGCCGAGCCTCCGGCGCCGGTTTCGAAGAGTCCGCCGCCGTTCATCAGTGGAACGATGGAGAGCATCTTGGCGCTAGTTCCGACCTCGAGGATTGGGAAGAGGTCGGTGTTGTAGTCACGCAAGACGTTGCCCGTGACCGAGATTGTGTTCTCTCCAGCCTTGATGCGCTCAAGCGAACGAGCGGTGGCATCGGCAACGTTGGCGATCGTGATGTCGAGTCCGTCGGTGTCGTGGTCACCGAGGTACTGCTCGACCTTGGTGATGAGCTGTGCGTCGTGGGCGCGGTCTTTGTTGAGCCAGAAGATGGCTGGCCATCCCGTTGCGCGAGCTCGGTTGACGGCGAGCTTCACCCAGTCCTGGATCGGTGCGTCCTTGACCTGGCACATACGCCAGACGTCGCCAGCTTGGACCTGGTGTTCGAACACCGTGTCGCCAGCCCCGTTGACGACACGAACCGATCCGTCGGATTCGATCTCGAAGGTCTTGTCGTGAGAACCGTACTCTTCGGCCTTTTGAGCCATGAGCCCGACGTTGGGGACCGTGCCCATCGTGGTCGGGTCGAAGGCGCCGTGGGCCTTGCTGAATTTGAAGGTCTGGTCGTACAAGTCGGCGTAGCTGCTATCGGGGATGACCGCCTTGGTTTCTTGGAGCTCACCGGCCTTGTTCCACATCTGACCCGACGTCCGAATCATGGCGGGCATCGACGCGTCGATGATCACATCGCTCGGCACGTGAAGGTTGGTGATGCCGAGGTCGGAGTTGACCATGGCGAGGTCCGGGCCGTTCGCGTAGGCGACTTCGATGTCGGCCTCGATCTCGGAGCGCACGTCAGGGTCCATGGCTTCGAGCGCATGAAGCAAGTTGCCGAAGCCGTTGTTGACATTCACGCCGGCGGCGTGGAGGGCCTCGCCGTGCTTGTCGAACACGTCGGCAAAGAACACCTTTACAGCGTGGCCGAAGAGGATCGGGTCGGAGACCTTCATCATCGTCGCCTTCAAGTGCAACGAGAAGAGGAGGCCCTTGTCCTTCGCATCGGCGATCTCGGCGGCGAGGAAGTTCCGCAGCGCTTCCACACTCATGAAGGTTGCATCGACGACCTCACCGGCGAGCACGGGTACGGCGTCTTTCAGAACGGTCGCAGTTCCGTCCCCAGCCACATGCTCAATCCGAAGCGAGTCGTCGGCGGCGATAGTGGTTGAAAGCTCGTTGGAGACGAAGTCGTTCTCCCCCATCGTCGAGACGTGCGAGGCGGTGTCGCTCTCCCACTCACCCATCGAGTGCGGGTTGGCTTGGGCGTACTTCTTTACTGCGAGAGGCGCTCGGCGATCCGAGTTACCCTCGCGAAGAACCGGGTTTACCGCCGAGCCCTTGATCTTGTCATAGCGGGCCTTTGCGTCGGCTTGCTCGTCGTTCTCAGGCTCCTCGACGTAGTCGGGAAGGTCATAGCCTTTGGCCTGGAGCTCCTCGATTGCAGCCCGCAGTTGCGGAATCGACGCGCTGATGTTGGGCAGCTTGATGATGTTGGCCGCAGGGGTCTTGGCGAGGTCGCCGAGTTGGGACAGATAGTCGGGAATCTTCTGTTCGTCGGTAAGACGTTCCGGGAACGTCGAGATAATGCGACCGGCCAACGAGATGTCGGCGGTGTCGATTTCTACGCCAGCAGCTCCGGCGTAGGCCTTAACGATGGGAAGGAAGGACAGCGTGGCGAGGGCAGGTGCCTCATCGGTCCAGGTGTAGACGATCGTGGAGTCGCTCATGCGCTTAGAAATGCCTCGGGAAATTGGGGATTGGGCTGGCTAACTTCGCTCAAACGGGGGCGAAATTAACGCCCTTTGAATGTACCCGCCGTTCGTGGGCCTGGCGGCCTCCACTCGCGGAGTTTCCTCGCTCGGCTCATCCGGTCCAACATGACGCACTCCTTCCCGTTGTAGGCGCTCAGCCTACCTACGGCTCCGTCGCCGGGGCTTTACAACTTCCAGCGTCGGTGGGTGTGTTCGTCTTGCCAGATGCGAACGACCTGCGGGGTCACCTCGACCATGACCCAGGGTGCCCCTTCGAAGTCGTCGCGGTCGAAGTCCCAGTCGTATTTCGCGAGAAACAGGGGTCTGAGACCATCTCGGATATGGGTGGCTTCGATGGCCCATCCGTCGATGATGACGACGTCTTGGGGATCCGGGTGAGCAACGACCACGTCAGGGGTCGAAGAAATGTTGACCAATTTGATAGCGGTCGACATGGTCGCGTAGTAGATCCGGTTGCCAACGACCACGTGCCACATCGGTACGTTGTGTGGCCGACCGTCTTGGCGCACGGTCGTAAGCCACGAGTACTGGGCTTCAGCGAGACGCTCGAACCCGCGAGCCAGCTCGGGAGCGTCGGGCAAGGTCAACGGCGCCGGAAAGTTTGATCGAGGTGAACGGTCAAACCAGTCGCCCGACTCGATGCGAGGGTTTTCGGGATCGCTCAGCAATGAGTCAGGGGCCCAGTAGACCCATGCCTCAACCGTCGATCCATCATCGAGATTGATGCGCTCCTGCCGACGCTCGTAGAAGTCCGGGTGCCCTTCGATCTTGTCGGCGATCACCAGGGTCTCATCCGAGACCTCAAACACCTCCCCCCGCACGACGCCCGACCCTGGTCCGATCCCCGGGTACGCGCCGAAGTCGACCAACTCAGCGTTGGTGAGTGAGCCGCCCGCCGAGGACTTGATTCCATCGCGAATTTGCACGTGGTAGTGGGTGTCGCTTGCGGGTCCACCCCGCGGCGTTCGAAGGGTTCCGTAGACGAAGAGCCGTTTGGTCACTTCGGGTAGTACATTCGCCGGACGATCTGGCGGCTCTCCGTCGGGTCTTGCCGATAGCCAGCAAAGGCGCCAGCAAACTGTGCCAACCGGAAACCGACCGCGCTCGGTACGTCGCCGAGGCGCCCCTCACGCATCGCGGCTCGTACATCCCGCACTACCGATTCGGCGGCGAGGCCGGTCGACTGACCGACACCCATCTGTTGTGAGCCAAAGATGGCCTGGTAGGCCAACGCCTCTCGCCGATACCGATTGAAGGTTTGCCTTATCGATTCCTCGTGGACGTGCGCGATCTTGGCCTCGGGCACATAGGCGATGCGATGGCCCGCCGCGCGAATGTCTCGGGCGAAGGCCATGTCTTCGAGGCCTGGAAGCGATTCGTCATACCCGACGCTCTCCCACAAGCTGCGTCGAATGGCGCAGTTGGCGTTGTTGCAAAAGGAATTGTCTTGATCGCGAGTTCCGACTTCGGGAAACCAACGCGCCAGCAATTGCAGCTCAGCGAAGTTGCTGCGATGGTCGCCGGTCTGCCCGCCGTAGGACAAACCAATCCGCTCATCGGTGAACGGTTCGACCAGGTGACTAAGCCAATCGTCTGACAGCGCGTAGACGTGAGCCGAGACGAACACCAGGATCTCGCCCTTGGCCGTTTCGCATCCCCAGTTGAGGGCCCGACCGAAGGTGAACTCGCCTGGAGGGATATGCACGACCTTGGCACCGCGCTCGCGACAGATGTCAACCGTCGCATCCGTGGATCCACTGTCGACGAGCACCACCTCATCGGGCGTCAACGATTGTCGTTCGAGCGAATCGAGCAACGCGGGCAGATGCTCGGCCTCGTTCAATGCACGGATGACGATAGAGATCGTCGGGCGTTCCATCCCTGAACACTACCCTGGCGCCATGTCAGAAAAGACCGCCGCACTGGTGCCCATGCGCCATTCGAGCGAACGTGTTCCCGGCAAGAACTATCGCCACTTCGGTGATGCTCCGCTGTTTCACCACATCGTCCGTACGCTGCTCGCGTGCCCGTCGATCGACGAAGTACTCATCGATACCGATAGTCCAACGATTACCGAGCAATGCCAGGAGCACTTTCCGTCGGTGACACTCATCGAGCGACCAGAAGAGCTGCGCGCTGGTGAGATTCCGATGAACCGAATCATTGAACACGACCTGGGCTTTACTGAGGCGACCACCATATTGCAGACCCACTCGACCAATCCGCTGCTTCCGGTCGCTCCGCTGGAGGAGGCGCTGCGAGTGTTCCGCGAGGAGGACTGTGATTCGGTCTTCACCGTCACCCGCCTGCAGCAGCGGTTGTGGGACGCAAACGTTGCACCGGTCAACCATGACCCGAGTGTTCTGCTTCGCACGCAGGATCTTCCGCCGCTCTACATAGAGAACTCATGTGCATTCGTGTTCTCGCGGGAACTGTTTCTCTCTACCGGGTCACGCATCGGCTCGAACCCGTGCATGGTAGAAACCGATCCCACCGACTCACTCGACATCGACGAGGAGCCAGACTTCTTGCTTGCAGAAGCAATGTGGAAAATGAGAAACCAATGAGCGCAGACGGAACTAGCCAGGGCACCCCAAAGAGTGGCGTGGGGATGTCGGGCGGAAGTCCCGACCGCAATACAGTCGCGATTACTTGTGGGCATTTGATTCGAGACATCGAGGAGTACCGCGGACATTTCGAAGATGCGGGATTGGAGATCTTCATCCCTGATATCGCTGGCCAGGAGCTCGCCGGTGATGAGCTCGTCGCCGCGATGCAGGCAATGGTGGGGGTAGTCGCCGGTGACGACCAGTTCACCGATGAAGTGATGTCGCAGTTGCCGGAGCTTCGGGTGATCTCGAAGTGGGGCATCGGACTCGACGGCATCGACCTCGCTGCCGCCGCGGCGCGTGACATCACCGTCTCCAACACACCCGGCATGTTCGGTAACGAGGTAGCCGAGCAAGCCCTCGGATATCTCCTCGCCTTGGTACGAGGCATCGTCTATGTCGACCGCGAAGTTCGAGCTGGCGGGTGGCCAAAGCCGGTCGGCCGTTCGGTCGGATCCTTGACGGCGTTGGTGATCGGACTCGGCGATATTGGACGGACACTGACCACCAAGCTGTCGGCTCTCGGCGTAACAGTCTTGGGTGCCGACCCGTCGCCAGAAGCTGCGACTTTCGCCAAAGAACAAGGCATCACGATCGGCGATCCCAAGTCGTTGGCTTCAGGAGTAGACGCAGTGATCGTTACGGCGCCGCTCAATGACGCGACCAGAGCCATGGTCGACGCTGATTTCATCGCGGGCATGCCATCGGGCTCGTGGCTGATCAACGTTGGGCGAGGGCCCATCGTCGTCGGAACGGCTGTGGCCGACGCGATCGAGTCCGGCCACCTCGCTGGTGCGGCTCTCGACGTGTTCGAAGTGGAACCCCTAGTCGACGAACGACTTCGGCAACTACCCGGGCTCATCCTGGGCTCGCACAATGCGAGCAATACCTTCGAGGCTTGCCATCGCACGCATGAGCGGGCGATCGCCAATCTGGTCGCGAACCTCGGGAAGTAGCGGTGACCTTACGTCAGGCCGATATCGCTGCGGTCGTGAACCTGCACACCGAAGGCGACGCGGCGCTCCCATCGCTGGTGAGTTCCTGGCGCGCTGCCGAGCACGCCCGTGCCGCGGGAATCTCCGTTGAGCTCGCGATCGTCTTGGACTCCCCCGATGCCGAAACGATCGCGGTGGCCAACGCATGGTCGGACCGAGCCCGGATCATCCCCATCGCAGTCGGAGACCTCGGCGCCGCCCGCAACGCTGCGGTTCGCACACTCGATGGCGAGTGGATGGCTTTCCTTGATGGCGACGACCTCTGGGGAGAGTCCTGGCTTACCGGAGCGTTCACCGCTGCGACGAGCACCGACGACCCGACCCCTCTCGATGTCTGGCACCCGCAGGTCAATGTGATGTTCGGAGCGACACAATCGCTTCTCCATCATCGGGACTCCACCGACCCGAGCTTCTCTATTGCGCGGCTCCGCCTCTTCAACGCTTGGACGGCGTTGAGTTTCACCCGCCGGGAATACTTGGAGCTCACCCCGTACCCGCGGAACCGCCTCGCTGAGGGCTTCGGCTACGAGGACTGGTCTTGGAACGTCGAAGTCCTTCGCCGCGGCGGGCGTCATCGCATCGTTCCCGATTCGGTCCACGCCATCTATCGAGCGCCGGCTGGGCCATCGACCAATCTCCTCTCGCAGTCCCGCGCCGCCCTTCGTTCGCCGTACCCAGATCCAGCTTCGCTCTCCGCTGTTCTGGCCTGGCAAACCGTCGGGGTTAGCGAGCTCTCCCCGACCGAACCCGACCTTCCACCCCAGTTTCGCCACCTACCGGTCGAGTTGAGCGACGCTGTCTACGGCGACGTGTGGCGGGCAGCCACGATCGCTCCGGCCATCAGAAAGACGATCGAGGGTCCAGGACATCCTGATTCGCTCCCGCAGAATTTCAATGAACATGTCACGGCGGCACAGCGTGCACTCGAAGAACTCGACCTCGCAGCCCAAACCGATCCAGGTCGATCGTTGGGTCAGCTTCTCGAGATCGCCACGCTCGTGCACCAGCTATCGGCCGACGATCAGGCCCGGGTCGTAGCCGAATGCATTCTCAACCCGATCGGAGCACCACGCGACCGAGGAATCTCGCCGCTAATCGATGAGGCGATCACCGCCTACCCCCAGTTGCGCGAACAGCGCTGAACACCAGCCGTTTTCGACGTTGGCGACGCACTCGATAGGGTGAACGCCATGTCGGCCCGTAGCGTTCTCATCACCGGCGTCTGCGGCGGAATTGGACGGGCTACCGCCGAAGCTTTCACGACTGCGGGGTGGTCGGTCATCGGTGTTGATCGCAGACAGCCGGACGAACCGCTCACCGTGGATCGCTTCGAACAGGTCGACGTGTCCGAGAGCGATCAAATCGCGGAACTGTTCAGCCGGCTTGGCACGGAGATCTCCGAACTTCACGCGCTCGTGAACAACGCTGCGATGCAGGTGAACAAACCGATCGTCGAGACCTCCGATCTGGACTGGGAGCAGATCATTAACACCAACGTGCGCTCAGCGTTTCAGTGCATTCGAGATGCCAACCCATTGCTCAAGGCCGCCCAGGGCGCAGTCGTGAACGTGGCCTCGGTTCACGCGATTGCCACCTCGATGAACGTCGCCGTCTACGCGATCTCCAAGGGCGCACTCGTTGCTCTCACCCGCTCGGCGGCGCTGGAGCTCGCGGCCGACGGGATCCGATGCAATGCGGTGCTTCCCGGTGCTATCGACACGAAGATGCTGCGGGACGGACTGAGTCGGCGAGAGCACCCCGATGGGCCCGACGGCAACCTTCGAGTACTGGCGGAACGAACTCCACTCGGGTTCGTCGCCGAAGCCAAGGACATCGCGCCGAGCATCGTGCACCTCGCCGACAACGATCAGTCGCGCTATATGACCGGGCAGATGCTCGTCCTCGACGGTGGCGCCACCATCCGGCTATCCACCGAATAGTCGCAAACGGAGACCTACGTGATTCCTACCGAGATCCTGCGCCGGGTGGCGCGCAAAGCTCAAGAAGTCCTCAGCCCCGTGCGTCCGTCGACACCCTCGTCGAACACACCACCAGCAACTGCGAGCACTTCTCCGGCCACACCTCCGCCTGCAGCAGCGAAACGCTCCGCCATCTTCGATGCTTACACGGCTCCCGGAGAACTGAAGGAACTCGGCGTGCTCTTCATGCCTCTCGCCGGCTACCACGGACGCGAGCTGGGAGCGATTGGCGATGCGCTGGTCACGATGGGATATCGGGTGACCTACCTCGTCGAAGAAGACACCGTCGATGCGGTCGACCCTCACCTGGGGGATCACCCACGCATCTTGGCCGCAAAGGATTACGACCGCTTCGAACTTGGAGCGTTCGACGCCTTCGTCGCGATGAATGATTGGGGTGCGCCATCACGGGCGCTTTATCACCTTGCCCGGGTTCGCGAAGTTCCATCCATAGCCAAGGTTGAAGGAGTGCAGGACTTCACCGACATCGACACCGGAAGAATTCGCCTTCCGTACCTCGCAGCCGATCACGTGCTCGTTCAGGGAACGAACGACATCGCAGCGCTCGACCGCCGAAACCTGCACATCGTCGGCAACTCGAATATGGAGACTGCCTGGCAAGCTGGCCCGTCTGATGCCGCCCGCAACGGCCAAGTGGTGATCAACTCCAACTTCACCTATGGCGTGCTGGTCGAAGCTCGCGAACGGTTCCTCACCGAAGCGGTGTCGGCCATCCTTGCGAACGAGCTCGAACCGGTGATCTCCCAACACCCAGCCGATCTCGCATTACCCGAGGCCTTCGCCGCCTACCGATCCGAACGCTCGATGAGCGAGATGCTGCCCGAATGCGAGGCGATCATCACTCGGTTCAGCACCGTGCCCTTCGAGGCCATCGCCTACGGAACACCGTTCGTGTACTACAACCCGCACAACGAGAAGGTTCCGACATTCGCCACACCCGACCCAGCATTCGAACACGTGCACACCGAATCGGACC
>CAYUKM010000016.1:0-33024 GCA_964445255.1 uncultured Acidimicrobiales bacterium | reverse complement strand
CGACCGAAATCGGGGCGTTCATCGAAGAGATCCCGCTCGGTTAGATGATGGTCCAGCCGCCGTCGACGTAGAGGGTCTGGCCGGTCATGTAGCTACTGGCGTCGGAAGCCAGAAACAGCAACGCCCCATCGAGTTCGTGCTCGTCGCCGTGGCGTCCCATCGGGGTTGCGCTGTTGATCAACGCCATGCCCTTCTCGTGGAACATGGCCTCCTCGGTCATCTCCGAGCGAAAGAAGCCCGGGCCGATCGCGTTCACGCGCACACCCTTACGAGCCCACTGGCTCCCAAGTTCGCGAGTGAGCTGCACCAGCCCGCCCTTCGCCGCTGCGTATCCAGGCATGGGCAAACGGCCGCCCGCCACTTTGCCAAGCACCGATGCGATGTTGACGATCGAACCGGTCCGGCCGTTCTCGATCATCCACTTCGCCGACCGGCTAGCGAGGTCGTACGGGGCGACCAAGTCGATCTGCAATTCATGTCGGAAGCCGTCGGGGTCATCGTCGATCGCTTTGAGCGCCCGACTGATACCGGCGTTGTTCACCACCACATCGATCGCGTCGAACTCGCCGAGCGCAGCCTCGACGACGAGCGGTGCGGCGTCGTCGGAACTGAAGTCGGCTTGAACGGCGATCGCGTTCGTCAACTCCCCTGCCAAGGCCTCCAACCGTTCGACCCGTCGTGCAGCGAGCACCACTTTTGCCCCAGCCGCGTCACAGACCCGGGCGAAACGAGCGCCAAGCCCCGAAGACGCACCGGTGACGATTGCAACCTTGTCGTCGAGACGAAAGGTGCTGAGCGGATCGATCATTCGAGCACCTTAGTGTCCGTCCGCAGCGGGACCTAACGGTCGGTGGTCAGTGCGTCGAAGAAGAACGCGTGGATTGGGCTTGCGAGCCGAGCACAATCCTCACAGCCGTTCACCAACACATCTAGCCGCGGGACAATCTCCGCACTGAGCGACGACGACAGGTTGCCACCTTCTTCGATTTGGATTCGCTGGCTAGCGTCGACGTCGGTGAAGGTCTGTTCTTGGCCGCCCGGCCATACGACCCGGATCTCATCCACGGTGTCATTGCCGCCCAAGCCAAAGTGCAGTCGCTTGTCGTCCTGTGCCCGGAAGTGGAGTCCGCCGTGTTGATGACGAACCTGAGTGACGCCATTGGCGGTCACGTAGACCATGGCGCCGATGCCATCGCGGTTCGAGGTCGTCCCGACGAGCTCGACGCCGAGCCAAGAGTTCGTATTGCCCTCGTTCTCGAGAAGTCGATAGGTCGGGTCGTTTTCGCTTGACGTTTCAAAGAGATCCAGAGAGCCGTCGTTGTTGTAATCGACAACCGAGATCGAGCGGTGCTCCGGCCGAGGGAGGAGTTGGGTCACGGCAAGCTGCGGGAACGGAACCGCCGAGAAGGACCCGCTACCGTCGTTCTCCAACAAGTAGTCGATACCGCCGGTGTTGCGATCGAGGACGAGCATGTCGAGGTCGGTGTCGTTGTCGAAGTCACCAACGCCGACACCCGCACCATCGGGGGTGCGGAAGCCAACATCTCCCAAGCCGGATCGCTCGGAGGCGTCCTCCCAGCCCCCGTCGGGGGTACTCAAGATGAGTTGGTGAGCGTCGTTGACCCAGGACGGGAAGAACAAGTCCAACACCGCATCCCCGTTGAAGTCACCGATCGCCGTATCGATAAGCCCTCGATCGTTCTCGACGCGGATTTCAGTGAAGATCGAGTCGGTGACGTCGACCAACTGATCGCCGCCGGTCGAGAAGATCTGGAGCGGTTGCTTTTGGATGATCTCGACGTTGCCGTCACCATCGAGGTCGGCGATAGCTGCCGACTCCAGCCCATAGGCCTCGTTGTATTCGTAGCCAACATCGGCGAGGACGTCGCTGAAGGTGCCGTCAGCGTTCTGCTGAAAGATCGCCGGTGGCAGCTCCGGATCCTTTTGGCCATCGGCGAGCGATCCGTGAATGAAATCGAGGAGCCCATCGTTGTTGATGTCGAGCAGCGCGGGTTCGCGAGCACGAGACACTCCGTACTCAATGCCTCGCTCAGCGGCAGCGTCTACGAGTTGGACACCGTCATTGATGAACAGCTTGTTGAGGCTTCGTCCGAGCTCGATGTTTAGGCCGACGAGCAAGAGCAGGTCCTGGTCCCCGTCGTTGTCGATATCGGTCCAGACCGCGCCATGGCGGTCACCGTTGGCGATCGCTCCTTGATCGTCGGCTGCGAGCCGCTCGAGTTCGTTCTCGAAGGTTCCGTCGCCCTGATTCACATACAGGCTGGGTGGAGGCCCGAACCGGTCTCCTGCATGGTTATTGATGAAGACATCGAGGAAGCCATCATTGTTGACATCGCCCCAGGCAATGCCATAGCTCGGCCGCTGATCGACCATGCCATCGCCGTTGTTGTCGCGCCAGGTTCCCCACAGTCCGTCGTCGCTTTCATTGACGACATCGGGGAGTTGAGTGGAGACGTTGACGAACGTAGCGGTTGCCGTTTGCGCGCCGGCGACATCACCCACTGGGATCGGTGGGGAGACGACAAGAACGACAGCCATCACCGCAAGGGTGACCGCCGCGCACACACTTCGCCGAAAGCTCATCATTACCAGTCCTTTCGGCCAGGGTAGGCGCTGCCGCCGTAGGCCGAAAGGCGCGAATTGGTACTGAACGTGATCTCCAACAAAGAAACTGCTGCTTTGTACGCGCTCAGCGCGCGCACGGCTACGGCTTTCGGTCTCATCCGGACGATGACAGGTGGGTGAGCAGGAAGTCTCGCTGCAGATGAAGCAGGTTCCCAGCCACCGTCTCTTGCGGCGTCATGTGGGTGACACCGCTGAGGGGAAGGACCTCGTGGGGCCGACCGGCCTCGAGCAGCGCCTGGCTGAGTTGCAACGTATGTGCAGCAACAACGTTGTCGTCGGCGAGCCCGTGGATGAGCATCAGGGGCCGCCCGAGTGACCCCGCGTCGAGCAACAGACTGCTCTGGTCGTAGTGCTCAGGCACCCGGTCGGGGTGGCCGAGATATCGCTCGGTGTAGTGCGTGTCGTAGAGCCGCCACTCGGTTACAGGTGCGCCCGCAATAGCTGCATGGACAGCGTCTGGTCGACGCATGACGGCGAGCGCAGCCAAATACCCACCGAAGGACCAGCCTCGGATCCCAACCCGAGAAAGGTCCAGCGCTGAATGGGTTTCGGCGAGCGCCTCCATCGCATCGATCTGATCGGCCAGGATCTTGGTGGCGAAATCACCGTAGATCTCGCGCTCGAATGCAGGACCTCTGCCCGGTGTTCCTCGACCGTCGGTCACCACCACGGCAAAGCCCTGCTCGGCAAACCACTGACTCGTCGCAAACGCGTTGCGGGAGCGCAGCACTCGCTGTGCGTGCGGACCGCCGTAGGGGTCGAGCAGGACCGGCAGCGGAGATCCGTCATGCTCGGCGGGCAAACACAGCGCAGCGTTCAGGGCCCGCTCCCCCGACACATGAAACGTCGGAGTGCATGGAAACCCTGGCGAATCCGCCAACGACTCGAGCAACTTCGTGGTTCCATCCTTCCAGACCACTTCCACGCTCGATGCAGCATCGGGGCGAGCAACCGTCACAACTCGCGTGCTCCCCGTCGCGACGGCGGTCGAGAACGAGCCCGGGCCTGTCAGCGGTGACAGGTTGCCGTCGCCATCACTGGCCGCCAGCACCGAGTCGGTTCCGTCGGTCGTGCAAGTAACGAGGTATCCGTCGGCCCACACCCCAATGAGTGATCGGATCTGCAGCGCCGAGTCATCGACACCTTCCATCGAGTGCTGCATCGCCTGTCCGGCCACCGAGAGGCGTCGATTGCCCTCGTCAACCACCATCACCAGCCCGTCAGGTCCGTCGAGGGGCGTTCGAGGTTGGATCTCCACCCATGTGTCATCGGAGACTCGCAACACCTCGGTCAGTTCACCGGTGTCGGGATCGACGACAGCGACTGCCAGCGTGCGTTGATCACGGGTCTGGACCGTGACCAACAGCCGCGACCCCCACGACACCGAAACGAGGTACTCCCACTCATCATCACCAAAGGACTTCCACGGCACCTCAACGGTCGGACCCTCGTCTACATCGACGACCCACAATTGCACTTCCGCGTTCGTAGTACCTGCTGCCGGGTACCGGATTGGCCGGGGCGCGGACTGGGGCTTGGCTGGTGCGGAGATCCACCACTGCTCGACCTCGCTGGTGTCGACTCGGCACGCGGCAATCCGCTGTCCTTGGGGCGACCACCAGTAGCCGCGACCTCTTCCCATCTCTTCGGCGGCAACAAACTCTGCGGTTCCCCACGAAATGCCTTCGCACTCCTCATCGGTGCCGGGAATCGCGCGATCCTTGTCGCCGTCGGTGATCCGAAGCGTCGAGCCGCTGACATAGCTGACACGCTGACGGCTCGGCTCGAAGGAAGGATCGAAGGCTTGACCATCGGTTGCCAACTCGGTGAGGGACCCCGAATCGAGGTTGACTAGGAACAGTTCGCCACCGAGCACGAAGACCGCTTCGCTGCAATCACCACGAGCGGCGTAGGACACCACTCCACCGGCCTGCTCGCGCATCCGTTCTCTGCGGGCCTTCTCCGCTTCGGTAAGTTCGACGTCGTCGCTGCCCGTCGCATCAAAGACACACCTGGGCTCTTCGCCTCGGTCCAGAACCCACAGGCCGTTCGCCGAGTCGATCGGGCCTCCGGAGCGAAGAAAGACCACCCGACCGCCGTCTTCAGACACACGAAATGATCGGGGTGAACCCAGCGTGAAGCGCCGGGTAACGGCGTGGCGACGGGGAAACGACTCAATGGGTGACGATTTACTCACCACATCATCTTGGCCTGCGGGGCGATCATGACCGATGATGTGTGCGTGACTACGGAGATTCCTCTCGACAACGAAACCCGGACAGCGCTCCTCCTCTTCAACGAGCGCCTTGATGCGAGGGCCTTGGCCCAACGTGGCAAGAAGCGAGTCGCGAAGGCTGAACGCGCCAAAGAAGCAGCGGCCACGAACGTTCGCAAGCTCAGCGAGAACCCCAACGCGACCGCCGAGGAGAAGGCCGAAGCGGAGGCCGCCTACAAGGCCGCGGTCGATGAGTACAACGTCATTCAGGCTGACCCCACCGCTGGCCTCGACAAGCCCAAGGCCAAACAAGTTAAGGCTGACACGCCGGCCGAAGAGGCCGCATCAACCGAAGCCGACGCGCCCGAGACCGAAGCTAGCGACAGTGAGGCCGTTGAAGCCGAAGCCGCTGACGCGGCACCTCTTGCTGAAGTGTCCGCGGATGAAGAAGAAGCAACGGCAGCGCCCGCAGCTGCGGCTGCAGGCGCGGCGAGCGACGATGCCGAGTAGGCGCTAGCCCAGCTTCTTCACAACATAGGTCCCAGCGATACGGTCCATCACGGTCCGGTTCTGGTCATCGCTGAAGAGGAGCACCAGCGATACCAGGCCGACGATTAAAATAACGGCGGTGATGATGAAGCCGAGGATCGGGATAACGCCGAGGATTCCCGCGATAGAGGTTCCGGCTCGCATTGGGCCGGCCGGAATGCCGAGCGGTTCTTGTCCATCCTCACCGACGATCCGCAACCCCAGAGCAAGCTTGCCCAAGGTCGCGGACTTAAATGCATACAAGAGGGCGTAATACGCTGCACCAACGAGCGATCCCACGAAAGCCAATCCAATGTTGAGATCGACGTCGGTTCCACCGCTTTGGAAGGCAGAGATCAACGCGGATGCTCCGAACGGAAACGTGATAATGGAGACCACGATCGCGTCGATAATCCACGCGGCAATGCGGAGCCATGGGTCAGCGAGCTCTCGACCGTTCGCGAGCCCAGAAGCATTGGGGGCGAGGTAACCGGCCTGCTGTTGAGCGCCTTGCTGTTGCGGGCCACCTACCCAGGTGCCTCCGTCCCACCATCGCACGGTTCCGGGTGGATCACCCTCCGCCGGATACCAACCTGGCGGCTGCATTCCCTCGCTCATTGCCAGCTCCCTCCTTGTAGAACTCAACTCCAACCAGACCCTAGGCGACAAGCGCTCGGGTATGCACCATTTGCGCCTAGTCTGACGTGGTGGCTTCGATCGACTACAAGCTGCACGACATCGGTGATCTTGAGTCCCCTGTGTTCGTACTGGCCTTTAAGGGTCTTTTCGATATTGGTGCCGCGGCCACCGGCGCGGTGGACTGGCTTTCGATGACCCATCAAGGCCAACCGGCTGCATCGATCGACCCCGAGTTGCTCTTCGATTTTCAGGAGACACGCCCAGAAATTCGTCTTGGGCGCAGCGGCAACCGCGAGATTCATTGGCCGTCAAACAATGCCGTTTGGGCCAAGACCGAAACCGGGGTACCCGATCTCGTTCTCCTGAGTGGCGTCGAACCAAACCTTCGATGGCGATCGTTCTCGTCGGTCATCGCCGATTTGTGCGAGCACACCAACACCGCTCTGGTCGTCACCCTGGGAGCTTCGCTCGCAGTCGTCCCCCATTCACGACGGTTGCCGGTCAAGGCCTCTACTGGAGACCCCGAACTAGCCGAGCGACTCGGCGTGGCCAAGCCGAGCTATGAAGGGCCTACCGGGCTTATCGGTTCGTTGCATCAGTTTCTTGGCGATGCCGGAGTCCCGGTGATGTCGCTGACCGTCAGCGTCCCCCACTACGTACCGAGCTCACCTTCGCCCAAGGCCACCGCAGCGCTATTGGCCAACTTCGAGCGCCTCGTGAAGATTCCGACCGGCCACGCCGGTATGGCCGATGACATCCGTGACTGGGAGTCTCGGGTGCACCAAGCCATCGAGGAGGACGAAGAAGTGCGTTCCTACGTCGCCGATCTCGAAGAGCAAAGCGACGACGAACCCCAGATCCTTCTCGATACCTCCGACGTCGCGACCGAGATCGAGCACTTTCTCCGCGAGAGGCGCAAGGACTAGCGTCAAACCAATATTGACGACGCCGTGCCCACAGGATCGGCGATCCATCTGGCACCATTCGCAGTGTGGATCTGAGCACGCTAATGCTGGTCTGCGCGATCGTCGCGGGCCTTGCGGGTGGCTTCTCTGCGCGTTTTCGAAGTTGGGGCACCGCTCCTGCTGATCTATTGGTTGGGCTCCTGACGGCCACGCTCTTTTCGACGGTGGTAATCGTCGTGCTTGTCTTATGGGCCGACCTGAACCTCTTCGGCTTCATACACATCCTCTACCTACTCGCCGTGGTTGGGTTTCCGATCGGCGTGGCGATCATCGTGTTACCGCACCTACTCAACGCCGAGTTCAAGACCCCGCTCATCGCGTGGCCGCTCGTCCTGCTCGCAGTCGGCGCTGTCGGTGTCGGTCTCTGGGGCACCCACGTCGAACCCAACCGCCTGGCCCTGGACGAAGCGGTGTTAGGCGCCGAGGGAGCGAACCAGTCGCTAGTGGTGGGCGTCGTCGCGGATCTCCAGACTCCCTCCATTGGCGATCACGAGGTATCGGCTCGCGATCTTGTGCTCGGGGGCGATCCTGACGTCGTCGTTATCCCCGGCGATCTCTACCAAATCGAACCCGACGACCTAAGCGCTCAGCTCCCGGAGTTCCTTGGGTGGCTGCGCGAACTGCGTCGCTCCGTGGAACACGTCGTACTCGTCAACGGTGACGTGGATAACCCTGAGGTGCTCCAGGAGCTGGCCGACGAGACCGGCGTGCTCTACCTGGACAATGAGATCCTCCCGCTCGAGATCGACGGTCAAACGGTCACATTCGTCGGGATGTCGCTAAATCCCGACGCGGACCGTGGAGCGATTTCACCTGACCTCGTCGCCGCTATCGCGGAAACGACAACCGATAGTGACCTCGTGATCGCCGTTAGCCACCGCCCCGACAATGTGTTGACGTACTCCGAAGACACCACGGTGGACCTCACCATCGCCGGACACACCCATGGAGGTCAGGTCTCGGTACCTGGATTTGGCCCGCCCATCACCTTTTCTGACGTCCCACGCGAGGTCGCCGCTGGAGGCCTGCATGTCCTGAACGGCCATCCGCTCTACGTATCGACCGGTGTCGGGATTGAACGCGGTCAGGCGCCACAACTTCGCTTCGGAGTTCGGCCGTCCGTCGCCTTGCTAACCGTGGTACCGGCTGAGAGCTAGGTCTGAGTTAGCTAGGCGCCGACGTCAACGACGATCCGACCCCGGACCGAACCGGCCAGGATGTCGTTTGCGGCATCGACCACCCCGTCGAGGGGTATCTCGGTGATCATGTCGTCGAGCTTCTCGGTTTTGAGATCGGCGGCCAGTCGCTGCCATGCCACGTCTCGTCGTTCGGAGGATTCGTGCACCGAATTCACGCCTGCGAGAGTCACGCCGCGAAGAATAAGTGGTGCAACCGAGGTCTCGAGGTCCATGCCGTGGGCGAGACCGCAGGCGACCACACATCCATTCGACTGCGTTGCAGCCAACGCGTTGGCCAGCGTGTGACTTCCCGCGACGTCCACCGCACCCGCCCAGCGCGCTTTGGATAGCGGACGCGTGACCGGCTCTGCGAGTTCGGCGCGATCGAGAAGCTCCGATGCTCCGAGACCGGCGAGGTACTCCCCTTCGGTTTCGACCCGTCCAGAGCACGCGATGACGTGATAACCGAGCTGGGCAAGGACAGCCACGGCGATCGACCCAACGCCTCCGGCAGCACCGGTTACTAGAACCGGCCCACTAGCTGGCGTGACCCCATGTTCTTCGAGTTCGAGCACACTCAACATCGCGGTGTATCCAGCGGTGCCGATCGCTGCCGCTTGATATGTCGAGAAGGCGTCTGGGATTGCGGTCAGCCATTCGCTCGTGACACGAGCTCGTTCGGCGAGACCGCCCCAGTGCTTCTCACCGACATCCCAGCCGTTGAGCACAACCCGGTCGCCGACCTTCCATGAGTCATCTACAGACGAGAGCACCGTGCCAGCGAAGTCCACACCTGGCACCATTGGCCACGAACGCACGATCGGCGACGAGTTGGTTATCGCGAGGGCGTCTTTGTAGTTGAGCGTCGAGTATTCGACGGCGACCATCACGTCACCGGCGGGCAACTCGTCCTCGGCGAGTTCGACAACTTCAGCCTGGAAGTTGTCGTCTTCGTTGGTCAGCAGCACTCCGCGCATGGAGGGCACCCTATTTGGATCGCGTCAAAGAACTGAAGTTCTGGAATGCCATGAATCCCAAAATCGCGGCCGCAAAGAGCAGATCGAACTGGATCCACAGCGCCGCGCCGATAACGACAGCGAAGACGATCGACACCACGGCGGCGATCCTCCGTCGGCGCTGGACATCGCCTGGAATCAGGTCGGTCATGATGTGCCCGCCGTCGAGGGGCACGATCGGCAGCAGGTTGAATGCGCTCCACCCAAAGGTGGTGAACAGTCCGATTCTGAGAGCGTTATCAACTATGAGGCCCTGCCCGTCGAACAACCCCGCCTGCGATGCAATGAGGAGCCCTACCCCCGGCAGCGCTCCGGCCAGCGGGCCAGCGACGCTGATGAAAATCGACTGCAAGCGCCCAGGTGCCTCGTTCAAGCGATAGCGGGTGAACCCCGCCATGCCCTCGAGCGAGATGACCGGCGGGCCCTGTGTGCCCTGCGACCTCGCTGCGAATGCATGACCGAGTTCGTGGATCAGCACGGCCACCACGGCAATCGCGACGAAGAGCACAATGAGCTCAACCCGGTTGTTGAACGAGAGAAAGCCGAGAAACCCGATCGTCATGAGAAATGAGGTATTGATCGTGGTCGGGAATCCGAAAAGGTTAAAGGACATCGAAACCTCCTGAATGCCGCCGTCTCCACCCTAGGTCGGTCAACGCCGAGTATTCGTTACCCCTGAAGCAAAGCCAATTCGTCGGTGGTGAAGCAACCGGCAATCTGGTTATCGATCCGAGCCCGTTCATCTGGATCTCCGGACAGGTCAGCGAGAATCGTTACTCGCACGAACTCACGATCGTTATAGAGGTCGTCGATGCAGCCCTGCGTTGGAGCCGACAAGGTGATCTGGGCTTGCTGCGCGACCGCTCGTCCGACCGACACACACTCCGAGTACAGGTCGAGATAGCGATTCTGCACCTCGGTCTCAGAGAGCAGGAAGTCAAACGGTTCGTCGTCGAGAAGCGCCCGCCAGAACGGACGAAATTCCTCGGTCGCTTGCAGTTGCGACGAAACGCAGGCCGCCTCGTTCGACGGCAGTGGCGCGCCTCCGGCCTCGATCAGACCCGAGGCGAAGTCATCGATAGCTGCCGGACTCGCGCATGACTGCACCGCCACGACCACCGCATCGATCGG
The DNA here is from genome assembly GCA_964445255.1 of uncultured Acidimicrobiales bacterium. Taxonomy (GTDB): domain Bacteria; phylum Actinomycetota; class Acidimicrobiia; order Acidimicrobiales; family SHLQ01; genus SHLQ01. The sequence goes on along the minus strand of CAYUKM010000016.1, from coordinate 22,706 downwards.
ATCCGCGCCAGCGCCTGCTGCCTCCAGTGCCGCGTCGTCGGCACAGCCTTGCTCTTCGAGGGTGAGGACCAAACCCGATTCAGCCAACTCGGTGAATGCCGCGGCGTTCTCCGATGTCTCATCGATGACGATCGTCGTGGCCGTCGTTTCCGGCTCCTCCGACGACTCAAGCTCTTCGGGTGCGTCGCTCGATTGTTCGTCTCCACTCGACTGAATGGTGGTGGAGGGAGCGTCCTCTGCGGTTTCGACCTCGCCTCCGTCATCGCCGTCATCATCTTCGGGTTGGGTTGTGGTGGTCGTCTCGTCTGCGGTGTCACCCGGTCCCGGTTCAACGATCGAGCTTTGACTACACGCGGTAGTGATCAAAGCGATCAACACGACGACAAGGCGACCGCGGAGTCCAAATCGCCCACGACGAAAATGCAGCATGGGTCAAGGCTAGGACCGATCACGGACAGGTGGTACGCACCAAAGCGGGCGAACCCTACTAACGCTTCGACACGTTTCCGGGCCAAACTGTCGACGTGGAACTTCAGGTCGCCGCCAATCTTGGCGGTCATCAACGAAAAACCCTTCGCCACCTTGTGATACTGGTGGTACTCATCGGTCTCGTCGCAAGTGCGTGCAGCTCAACGAGCTCCCGAACTCTCCAGACACCGGACGACGCGGCAGCGAGGTCCCCCGACCCGACCCTGGGGCGAACCGCTTCGGACCCTCAGACATCGGAGCCCGCCGCCGTTCCCGACGATGGAGACGCAATCGAGACTCCCACGGCCGGTGCGCGCAACGTCGTCCATGTTTTGGGGAGCGTCCGCGGTACACCGGCCGAGGACGCATGGGAAACCGCCATCCCTGTTGTGGATGGCGATCTAGCGACCATCGCCTCAGTGAACTGCAACCTGGGCGACAACTGCGACATCGAAGCCATCGCCGACTGGGCCGAGGGACGAATCGACGTCGTGAATCTGGCCACATCAGCAAACGTGCTTTCTCCCGAAAGCCTTCTCGACCTGCAATTGGCCCTTGAGGAGCGCGGGGTCGCGGTCGTTGGATTTGGGTCCAGTCGCCAAGGCGCCGAACGCCCCTTCGTGTTTGTGGCTGAGGACGTCTCCATCTCCGTGCATGCGGTGAGCCTGTCCGCGGTAACCGATGTCGAAGCTACCGACGACGGACCTGGTATCGCCGGACCACAATCCTTTGATGCGGTTCTCCAGGCCGTCACAGACAGCAGCGAAGCCGAGCAGGGTGTCGTGGTTGTCGTCGACTGGAGCGGTTTGGACGATCGAGCTCCAGGTGCGGTTGAAACCGATGCCGCCGAACAACTCATCGACGCCGGCGCTAGCGCAATCATCGGCCACGGATCAGACTTTCTCCAACGCTTCGATCAGGTTGGAGGCGGTGTCGTCGCCTACGGCCTTGGGAATGCCGTGCCAGCGTCGGAGGAGCCTCTCCGGCGAGATACATCGGTGCTTCGACTCGAGTTCGACCGCCCTGGTACATCGTGTCTCTTGCCAGCAACAGCCACCGAGGCTGGTCCTTCGCTGGACGACCAAGCCAATCTGACCTGCTCGAACGAGCGGGGCTAGGCCAGCAACGACCGATAGATCAGCTGTTGGCGCAACCGTGGTGCGTTTTCGAAGAGCAGCGCGTCAAATCCCAGCGACATGGCGGTCGCGATGTTGGCACCGGAGTCATCGATGAAGATCGCATCACTGGCTGAGAAGCCGTAGCGGTCACACAGGATTCGATAGATCGCTGGATCGGGCTTGATCACGCCCTCTCGACCGCTGACGACCATGCCATCGAAGTGTTCGAAGAATGGATAGTCGGCTTCGATCGACGCGAAGGTGTCCTTGCCCCAATTGGTAAGCGCGTATAGAGGGGTACCCGCTGCCTTGAGGTCCTCCAGGATCTCAACCGAACCGGTGATGACCTCTCCCAAGGTCTCCTTCCACCGCTCAGCGAAGGCCATGATCGTGTCTCGGTGGTCGGGGTGAAGTTCGGCGGCATCGGCTGCTACTTGATGGAGCGGAACGCCCGAATCTAGGCGCTTGTTATGCTCCATCGTCAAAACGTTGTCGAGAAAGTGCTGCAATTCCTGGGGATCCTCGATGAGCTTTTCGAACAGGAGTCGACGATCCCAGCGAATCAATACGTTGCCCAGGTCGAATACGACGATCTTTGGAGAACCCACCGCTGCAAGGTAGCAGGCGCGCTATGGCTTTCGGTCAGTCGCGAATGCCGTCGGTATTGGCGCCAATTCGTTGTACGAATTTGGCAATCTCGTTGTCGTCGAGGTCGCGTTCGTAGTCGAAGTCGTCTCGGGCCTCAGCAAATATCGTTTCGTCGATTGCGAGCGTCTCGTCATAGGCGGGATTATTGCGAAGGTCGCGCCGCTCGCTCAGCACTTTGGCTTGGGTGACGGTGGTGTTGGCGTGCCCGGGAATCATTCGCAGATACTGCGGGACCATATCGAGATCGGTGTCCGCGGTGGCGATGATGACCTTGTCGAGGTCAGCGCGGGTGCACATCGTCAGTGCATCCAGGGCCAACCACACATCGATCCCCTTCTCCTGACCGACGTTGCGAGACCTCGCACGCGCGTCCACGGTCTCACGCTTGTGGTCACGCGGGTCGCCTAGTTCACGCTCGTTGCGAATGTCCCACTCCCATCGGTATCGCAAGGGCCTTTCAAGAACGACCACATCGGTCGCAGCCATCAGGTCGTGGCGACGCCGTTCGGCTTCCCAGCGATCTCGATCGACATCGGGGTTGGGAATGCCAGTGGCGTACCGGATCTCGACCAGATCACATTCGCCAGCCAGTGCTCGACCGAGGAGAAGCGGATGCATGTTCCCCGTGCCGTTTGCACCTTCGGCTCGAGCGAACGTATAGCGAGCTCCGATCGTGACATTCTGGCCGTCGATAAATACACCTACGCGCATGATGCGAGGCTATCGAGTCTTCCCAGAACTGGATTCGTTGGGAATCTGGGAGGAGCTCGAACCCGTTAAGCGGCTAGCGTTGCTACGCCGAAGCCGCGGGCAAAGCGTTCGCACCAAATCTCGACGTTGCTGAACACGTCGAGGTCGACGTCGACGGGGATCTCATAGTTCTGATCGCCAATGTTGCCGCTGAGGTCGCCGAGGCTGATGAAGTCGCCGTTGTCAGCTCGAAGGTAGACCTTCAGGTCAGGGCCATTGTCTGTTGCAAAGTTCTCGAAGCGGAGGAAACGCTGCTCGGTGCCGTTGTTGAGTACAAGGGCATCACCACTAGTCGTGTAACCGGGGAGCGACGAGAACGTGCCACTGGCGAGGGTGACGATTTCGCCGGGCTGGTTCTCCTCTTCAGCAGGCTCTTCGGCTGGGGCTTGCTCGACAGGTTCTGGTGCTGGTTCTTCTGCTGGAGCCGCTGCTTCGACGGTCTCTTCAGTCGGGGCTTCTTCGGCAGGGGCTTCCTCTTCGACGGGGGCTTCCTCGACTGGTCCCTCAGCAGGCGCCTCCTCTACGACTTCTTCTACTACTTCGTCGACCAAAGCCACACCCTCAGGTGCCGGTTCTTCGGCTCCTTCTTCGATCGCTGCTGCGGCGCTCGCATCGGGGCCGCCATCACCGCCTGCGTCGGCTTCGGCGGCAGCTGTTTGCGGTTCGTTGGCCGCCTCAGAATCGGCTGCTTCGGGCTCAAACCCGTCTTCTCCCGCGGCTTGTTCAACCTCGGCAGCTGGGGCGGCAAAGACGGGACCATCCTCATCGACTACATCGTCGATGAACGCGGCTTGGATTCCGAAGAACCCGAATGCCAACCATCCGAGTATTCCAAGGCCAGCCACGGCAGCGATCCCGACAGGACCCTTGTTGTTCTTGATCGTTTCCATAATTCCCATGAATATCGAAACCAAATCGTCATAGAGAACCATTTCCGAAACCCGCTTAACATCTGTTCACAAGTCCGTGGCAGCGGTCACATCGCTCAAGATCAACTGATCGAAGAAAGTGCTTACGTTGGGGGGCGCGACGCGCCGATACCTCTGCCATGTCGCGCAACCCAATACTCGTTTTGTGGAAGGTCATTGGCCGTATCCGCTTAAACCCGTGGATTGGCTACGTCACGCTCACTTGGCTGCTGGTCGTCGTCCCAGTGGCCCGTCTTGTCCGCGATGGCGTATCGCAAGGAAGACTCCTCGACCTAGGCCTGATAGCGCTCGTGGCCATGGTCTTCACATTGGGCTCCGTACGGGAGGCCCGCCGCGAGGAAGCAGAGCTAGATCTACTCACATCGGGCGCCACCGTAGGCAACGCGGCGGTTCTGCCTCCCAAAGAGATTGACGCCCTGCTTGAGCAAGGCACAACCACCGAGGCACTCGGCGCCGTAGAAGCAGCGATTGGAACCGCACCGCAAGACCCAACCCTCTGGTGCATGTGGGCACGGTGCCAAATGACGAACGAAGAGCCGCGTCTCGCTCGCCGAGCCATCGACCGTGCATTGACCATCGATCCAAACCACTCCGAAGCGCTCTACCTGCAAGCGTGGTCGAAGCGCATCCACTGGGACTTCGCCGGCGCCCGAGCGACGGCGGATATAGGCCTCGCAACTGCCCCTTCTCATTCCGGGCTTCGGTTCGAGCAACGTGAATCCACTCGCATGATCGAGCAATGGACTCGCAAAAAGGCCCTTCCCAAGCAACACCGCGGAGCTCCCATACCTACTCCAAAGCCACCACGCCAGACCGTGTCCGCACGGGTGCCCAATGGACTCTCGTCCGGGGTGGCAGCACCACTCGAGCTCGCTCAGGCTGCTGAGAGCGTCGAGACCACAGCACCTGTCGAAATCATCGACTCGGTCGAGACCGAGAACACAGAACTTGCCGAAGTCGCTACCGACTCCGAAACCCTGAATAACGCTTTCTCCATCGAGGAAACTGTGGCCCAGGAAGCTTCGGTTGCGTTCCCCGCCGGCGATATCCACCTCCACGAGTTCATCGTGGAACCCGAGGAGCACATCGACGAAGGGGAGGCCGCTCAGCCTCCACAGCACCCCTGGGGTGACTTCGACCTCGCGGGCCTCCTCGACGATCTTGAGCGTTCGTCCGATCAACGGGCAACCGAACCCGTCCCGGTGGCGCCAGATCCCGAAACCGAGGTGGAACAAGTTGCCCCACCGGTCACGGCAGCGGCAATCCCGTCGATACCAGCCGTCACCGAAACGACCCCTTCGGCGCCAATCCCCGAACCAGTCCTGTCGGTACCGGTCCCACCGGAGCCAGTCGCGACCGTTCCGACACCGGTCGCACCAGCCCCAGAAAGCCCCGCTCCAATGACACCAGAGGCTGTCCAAGCCCCGTCAACCCAAGTTGCACCAGAACCGGTCGTCGATGTGACCGAACCACTCTCTCAGCCTGAACCGGTCGACGTCTCCTCCCCGTTCGCGAATCTCCAAAAGTTCGCAGCCAAGGCCGACGCAACCTTGAGTCGAGTGGCCGCAAACCAGGCCGAGCACGCCGCCTAGGGCCAATGTGGTTTGAGGGCAACCGATGCACGAAGGCCACGTTCACAAATCACGCAACCTTGCTATCGATGAGGCCTTTTGTCGCCGATCGGCTAAACAGTAGCTCTCTCCGTGTGAGGAGACAGCGAACGCCCCGCTCTGTTCAGCCGAGCGGGGCGTTCCGGCGTTTTGGCTTCAAATAGGCCTTCGTAGTTCGTTGGCACTAGCAGCTGAGGCCCGATTTCGTCTGAATTCCGTCTGGATTTCGTCGATCAATATAGGTAATGAGCGAATCTGGCCACTTCACAGCTGTCATAGTTCGCCTTTTGGCGCGCCGTTCGCCGCAGTCAGCGGTCGCATGGCTCTTTGCCGGGTTGGCGACCGCCGCGGTTCTCGGTGCGGCCGCTGTCGCAGCCCAGGCCGGTGGTGGGATCGCCGTGGTTAATTCGACTGGTGATGCCGGTGACGCCAATCCGGGTGACGGAACATGCAACACGGTTCAAAATGGTACGCCGCAGTGCACGTTGCGCGCTGCCATCCAGGAAGTCAACGCGGGCTCCGCGTCCGCCATCCATTTCGACATTCAGACCTCGGACCCCGGGTACAACGCGGCGACGCAGACTTGGACGATCTCGCCGACGTCGGAACTCCCACAGGTCGCGGACGTAGCGGCGATCGATGGTCGCACGCACTTCGCGTACGCGGGCGCGCCGGTCATCGAAGTCGATGGATCGAACGCAGGTAATGTCGAGGGGTTGACCCTTCTAAACCAGTCGTCGGGATCGTCGCTCTTTGGCCTCTCGGTCATCAACTGGGAAGGTCAAGGTGTGAACGTCAGCGGCCGTGACATCGAAGTCGCCCACAATTACATTGGCCTTCGCAGTGATGGCGTTACCCAAGGACCGAACCAGAACGGTCTCGTCCTGGCGGGCGGAGCGCAGAACGTCACAGTCCGCGACAACGTCCTATCTGGCAATACCGGCGGATCTGGCCTCGTACTCGTCGGAGCGACCACGAGAAGTAACGACATCGACGGCAACCTGATTGGCACGACGGCCGACGGCACGTCTGCGACCGGTGTCAGCCCTGCTGGAATTTCGATCGTCGAGTCGTCGAACAACGTGATCGGTGGAAATGCGCCGAACATCATCAGCGGCAACGCCGGGGACGGAATCGTCATCCGTGGCAGCAGCGGAAATAGGATCGTGAACAACGTCATCGGCGCCTCGATTACCGGCGCTCCCCTTGGAAACGGATGGAGCGGTATCCAACTGCTCGAAGGCGCGACGTTCGTGATGATCGGTGCACCCGGCTCGGGCAATACGATCGTCTCCAACGCCCGTAGCGGTATCCAACTCGAAGATGTTGGCCAAGTCAGCATCGGGAGGAACTTCATCGGCATCGACGGCGGCACCGCGCTCGGCAACATGTATGACGGCATCCGGATCGAAACCCAATCCGGCGATGTCCAGCTGGAGGACAACACGATCGCTTACAACGTCGAAGATGGTATTTCGGTCGCGAGCGATACGACTGGGACCATTTCAATTAGCGAGAACATGATCTTGGCCAACGGCGAGCTCGGTATCGACCTCGCGAACGACGGTCCAACGCCAAACGACGCGGGCGACGCCGATACTGGCGTCAATGACCTGTTGAACTACCCCGAGATCGTGGCCACAATCCAAGGTATGCCCGGCAGATACACCGCGCAATACGTCGTGTCGGCCCCCGCGGGCCAGTACAGGGCAAGGATCTACCAAAATCCCTTCGGCATCGACCCGAGCGGATTCGGTGAGGGCCAGATCCTTGTGGTCGCTGACCTGATCAACCACCCAGGTGGCGAAGCGACCTATCTCACGACGCAATCCTTCAGTGGAGCCAGCGGCGACCAGATCACCGCACACCTGCAGGAAACCAACAATGGTCCAGCGTCGGAGTTCAGCCAATCGTTCACCGTCACCAACGCCTCTGGGACAGCGACGGTCAATTCGACCGATGACGAGCCGGACATCAACCCCGGTGACGGACTCTGCAACACCGGCCAGCTCAACAGCGAAGGCAACATCGAGTGCACGTTGCGGGCCGCAATCCAAGAAGCAAACGCCAACCCAGACCTCACCGTGATCGACTTCGACATCCCGGTTTCGGACCCCGGTCAGCGCACGGTTGGCGCCGACGACATATGGCGTATCTCGATTGTCAACGGACAACTTCCAGCCATTACGACCCCCACCGAGATCGACGGAGCCACCCAGGCTGGCTTCCAATTGATTCCCAATATCGAGATCGACGGCAACGCTGGAGTCTCGCCCCTCGATGGCTTCGTATACACCGCCGGATCCGACGGTTCGATAGTTCGCAATCTGGCGTTTGGAAACTTCGGTGAAAACGCAGTTGAGGTGAATGACTCCAACGGCATCCAAATTCAGAACAACTGGTTTGGCACATTTCGAGGTAGTCAGAGCGCGCCGAACGCTACTGGTGTCGCCGTCTTGGGAACTGCGAGCAACACAGAAATCGGCGGCGCAACGAACGGTCTAGGAAACCTCTTCCTATCGAACACCGATCAAGCGATCTACGTCGACGGTTTCGGCGTCCAGAACACCATGGTAGGCCACAATACGATCGGCGATGGCAGTGTTGCCCTGCTGAACGGTCATGGCATTCTCGTGACCGGCGACGCGCAAGACACAGCGATTCTCAACAATACGATTTCTGCCTCAGACGATTTTGGTGTTCTCCTGCGGGGTGCCGACGGAGCGACTCTCTTCAGCAACACCATCGAGACAAGCGGAGCGGACAACGTGGCGCTGTCGGATGGTTCAAGTGACATCACCATTGGCATGATCGGCGCGGGCAACACGATTGTCGGCTCCGCCGACGATGGCATTCAGATCCAGGGTGCGGGCGCGAACGTGATCATCGAAGGCAACAACATCGGCCAACAAGCCGACGGGACGCCCGCAGGCAATCTCGACAATGGCATCGACATCGCGTTCATGAGTGAACCGTTGATCATCCGCGACAACACGATCGTCAACAACGGCGGCGACGGCATCAGCCTTTTCCCGTCGACTTCTGGGGCGGTAACGATTAGCCGCAACTCGATCGCCGACAACGCGGTCGATGCCATCGACCTCAACAACGACAGCCCAACGCCCAACGACCCAGGCGACGCTGACTCGGGGCCGAACAGCTTGCTGAACAAGCCCGAGATCGTCAACGTCGCCGGGATCGGTGGGTCCTATGAGGTCGAGTTCCTGATCACCGCACCTCCAGGGAACTACGTGCTCGAACTCTTCGAAAGCCCGAACGTGTATCCCTCCGGACTCGGCCACGCAGCCGAGTTCGTGTCGCCGACCGATATAACCGTTCCCGGCCCAACTCCTGTGGTGGTGCAAGCGCCGGGCACGGCCGGCAACTATTTCTCCGCGACGTTGACCGATAAGGCAACAGGCGAAACCTCAGAGATCGGCAACGGGGCGATTCTTCCCCCGTCTCTTCCCCCGTCAAACCAGCCACCAACACTCACCAACCCAGGGCTACAAACCAGCAACGAAGGCGACACCATCAACCTCCCGCTCACCGCAACCGACCCCGACGGAGACCCCCTCACCTGGACCGTCAACGGACTCCCACCCGGACTCACCTTCAACCCAAACACCAACCAGATCAACGGCACCCTCAACTTCACCAGCGCCGGCACACACACCGTCGATCTGACGGTCAACGATGGCGTGAACCCACCCGTCACCGAGACCTTCACCTGGACGGTCAACGACACCAACCAGCCACCAACACTCACCAACCCAGGGCTACAAACCAGCAACGAAGGCGACACCATCAACCTCCCGCTCACCGCAACCGACCCCGACGGAGACCCCCTCACCTGGACCGTCAACGGACTCCCACCCGGACTCACCTTCAACCCAAACACCAACCAGATCAACGGCACCCTCAACTTCACCAGCGCAGGGACATACCCCATCACCATTACTGTCGACGACAACAACAACCCCCAGGTCACCAGGAACTCTGTGTGGCTCGTGATCAACAACAATCGCGAGCCGGTAATCCAGCAGCTGCCAAACACGTCGGTCATGACCGGAGATCCGGTCTCCCTTCAGCCAATAGCTACCGATCTAGACGGGGACGCTCTCACATGGTCGGTGAACGGGCTAGCACCCGGGCTCACATTTGATTCGGATACGGGCGAAATCTCCGGGACGGCGACGACGGTGGGGACAACCCAAATCACCTTGACCGTCGACGACGGACTCGGCGGCACCGACACCATGACGTTCACCTTTATCGTGACGCCCCCAGCCACCACGACAACGACGACGACCACCACCACCCTGGCTCCGACGACCACCGCCGCCCCGACCACCCTTGCGCCGACAACCACCACCACTCCAGTCGTCGCTCCCATCACTTCAACGACCGTCGCTCCGACGACAACGACGACCACCACCACCCTGGCTCCGACGACCACCGCCGCCCCGACCACCCTTGCGCCGACAACCACCACCACTCCAGTCGTCGCTCCCATCACTTCAACGACCGTCGCTCCGACGACAACGACGACCGTGGTAGCCGAATCAATTCCTCCGGCCCTCGCATTTGCCGAACTTTTGGCAACCGACGATCAAGTCATCACCGCGGAGAACCAAGTCGCCGTAGACATTTTCGCAAACGACTCGTTTGGCAATGCGTTACGCCTGGTCTCGGTCTCTCAACCAGACGTTGGATCTGTTGAGATCATCGATGACCAGATCGTTGTGAACATGCCGCCGAGCTTTGCGGGCGAACTTCGATTTCAGTACACGATCAGCGACGCATCGGGCGTCGAATCGACCGCAGAAGTGCAGGTCCTGAGCGCGAATGTCCTCGCGGCCACGCGGGACACGCTGGAGGTGGGACCACCACCACCCGTCGAGTCGGTCGGAGGCGTCGCTGACCGAGCTACCAGCCTGTTCACCGCGCTCGTGGAGGTCCGCTTGACGTCGCTGCAACTCGGACTGATTACCCTCGCTCCCCTAGTCCTTGGCCTGCTCTTCCTACTCTTTGGCCGACGCGAGAAACTCCTTTCCATAACAGCGACCTCGCGCGGCGAGACTGTTGGCTTTCCGTTGCGTAGCGGGAGCACAAATCTCCGTCACGATGAACTCGTGTGGAATACCCGAAGGACACGTCGCCGTTCGCCGGGCACGACCGAAACGAAGGTTCAGCTTCCCGACGGCCGGGAGGGCTGGGTCGACTCAAGCCGTCTTACCGATACTGGCTACTAGCTCGAGCGCATCGGAACCACCTACATCGCACGGGCCAGCTTCGAAGTCATCTGGAACAAGGGGTGAATCCCTGGTGTTATTGCCTATATGACGCGCAAGTGGAGCCGCAGACGATTCCTCCGAGGGAGTCAAGTGCTCGCCGCGTCTTCGGTACTCGCAGCCTGTGGCGTGTCCGTTCGTCAAAGCGCCAGCCAGATGGTCTTCCCGCCGGGGCTATTCGACCCGACCGACGTTCCCGGGGTCATGTTGCCCGAGGGCTACTTCCGGTCGTGGGGCCGCGACCTGATCCGACCGGTCTACGAACCAAACTTCGTCGGCCCATCCGGTGTCCAATGGCCCGACGAGGAACTCGTGATCGGGGTGAATATCAACAGCCAACAGCGGGCCTACCCGGTCGGGTTCTTATCGACGAGAGAGATCGTCATCGACCAGATCGATGACATACCCCTACTGGTCACTTGGTGACCGCTTTGCGCAACGGCGTTGGTCTATCGCCGAGAGATTGAAGGAAGAACAGTACTGCTGGGCAATCAGGGCGACCTGTTCATGAATGCCCAAACCTTGTTCGACCACGACACCGGCAGCGTGTGGAGCCAGGTCACCGGAAGCGCAATTCTGGGCCCCCTTGAGGGCACAAGCCTTGAACTGTTGCCATCGGAACTATCAACGTGGTCGGATTGGCGAACCGAGTTTCCCGAAACCCGAGCCCTGGCCGCGACCACATCTTTCAATACCTTCTTGATTCGCAACCTAGCGGTCGTCGCGCGAGTAAACGACGAAGTCGCGGGACTTGAGTTCAAGGACCTCGCCGAAGTCGGGTCGCTCCAAGCGACGGTCGGTGGTGAACCCATCGTGTTCGTGGCCCACCCCACGATCGAACGCTGGGCGGTCTTTTCTCAGCGTCTCGATGGTGGGGTGCTCGACCTCGAACTGATCGATGGCTTCGTCACCGATGCTGCAACAGGGCGCAGATGGGACCCTTCGACCGGGTCGTCCTTCGATGGCAGCGCGCCGCTGGACCGAATCCCCACATTCAGCTCGAACTTCAACAACTTCATCGACATCTTCCCCGATGCCCAGGTGCTAATCGAACCAGAGATCATCCGTCCCATCCCAGACCCGATCAAGCCCTACACGATCATCATGGAGTGACGTCGACGCTGGCACCGTAGCGAGACCTTCTAACTCGAGCGGTGTTTGGCTATGGCGACGTTGAGGTTTTCGGTGATTGTGTCCATCCGACGTCCATAGGACGGGGCCACCCCGACCCGCACCTGTTGTTCGGAAGAGTCGGTAAGCACCAGGGATCGAGCCCGCTTCGGGTCTTGTTGCTCGAATCCTTCTCGCATCACCTCTCGCAAGTCGTCTTGAGGCCAAATTCCCGGGTCCTCGCGCACCTCGATCCGCACGCTCCACAGTTCCAATTCGTGTCGCGATTTGAGGTTCACGACCGTGACTTTGAAGTCGTCGACGGCAACCTTCATCGCGGAGACCTTCGTGAGGAAGCGGAACGACCAAAGACTCGCACCGCCTACCGCCAGGATTCTGAGCACGAGCGGCAGGAAGCTGGTTATGGCGAGCAGGCCGATGAAGATGCCGACGACCAGCACGTTCACTGGTGCCATGGGTACCCGGGCGACGAGGGTTTCCTGCCGAGGTGCCACGACCCTGTTCTAGCTCGCCAGGCGATGTCGTGCGAGCGCGATGTTGAAGTCCTCAATCACCGAACGGTGACGGTCGCCAAAGGTCGGAGCCACGCCAACCATGACCTGTTGATCGGAGGCGTCGGTCAACGTCAGCACACTGGCTCGCCCCTGCTGCAGCTCCCCTTCCGCCCAGAAGCCGTTCTCGTCTTTGGCGACGATCCGAGCGGTAGCCGTGTCCAGCGAATGCTGATTGAGCATGTTGACGACGGTGACATTCTCGTCGCCCACCACCAAACGCATGGACCTAAAACGAACGTAGCCACCAACCCCGATCGCGGCTGCAACGAACACCGATACAACGAACGACAGGTTGAACGGCAGGTAGAACGCAGGGACCACTACGAAAGCCACCAAATACAGCGCGAGACTTACTCGCGCTATCCCGCTAGATGAAGCGAGCACCACCGTTTCTGCTGAGTTATTACGACCGACCATCTGCCTTCCTTTCGCCGAGGCACCGACACACCACGTGTCGAGATAATCATTATTGCCCTCATAATAAAGGGATGTCAAGAGGGGTCTTACATTATTACCCTTATGGACAGGGGTAAACTAGGCGGCGGTGCGCCGTTCCTCAATGGCCACGATGAGCTCTTCGGCAAGCAAATCCAATCGACTGCCGTAGGCAGGAGCTACGCCAACCCGGACCTCTTCGCCGGTTGAATCGCAAAGCCAAAGACCCCGAGCCATGTCTGTTTGCGATTTGCTTGGTCCTGGCTTCCTACCCAGAGCCTCGCGAAATTCGTCGATCAAATCATCTTGAGGCCACGCCTCACGATCCACACGAGAGTCGACCGTTACGGTCTCCAAGTCCAACGCGTGGGTGCCGCCGAAATTCACCACGATGACGGTCTCGTCGTTTACGGCGAGGCGCATCGCCACGATCCGGCGCACAAAGGAAACCAAACCCCAAGTCAGCGCGCCTAGAAAGATCCACTTGAAGATGCCGGGAATCCCAGCGAGCGCGACCGCAAAGATTGCGTACAGGGCCGCCGCAAGGACGATCGGAGGAGCCAACGCTGTCCGAGCTATGACGGTTTCTTTCATGAGCTACCTCTTCAGAAGAAATATGAGCAGAACTCCTAGTCTTCCCTAAAATCGTCACCGACGGAGGTCGGAATAGCTCCCAAACATGGGGTTTATCGGCTGAAAACCCACACATCGCGTGCACTCCGTCAGTTTCTACCGAGCCCGAAGATCGCGAACCGTCACTCGCCTAGCCCAGACGGCGCTAGGCGGCGGTGCGTCGCCGGATGCCTTCAAGTGTCTTGACCATGTTCTCTTGAAGCATGGCTAGTCGCGACTCGATCGTGGCCGACTCACGCTCAGGATTCGCGTCGATTCGAGTCCGCAGACCTGACGGTCCTGGCCCGTGCACGAAGGAGTACGTCACCTCGGTTCCCTTTGGAACTGAGCGCAGGGTGAAGTCCCACTCGGCCGTCATGTTCTCCGGGTCGCCGACCACCCAGACAAACTGTTTTCCGGGTTCTGCAACGGTCACCGTAGACGTGGTTTCCCAGTGAAGATCGCCCATGCGTTGTTGTCCGAGAAACGTAGATCCGACTTCGCCCGGCCGGCCGCTCGACCATTCACCGCCGACGAACTCGGTCCCAAAGCTCGCCATCACCTCGAGATCGCTGACGAGTTCATAGATACGAGAACTGTCAGCTTTGATTAATGTCTCTACCGCGACGGATGGTTGGTCGGACATTCGCATGCCACGAAGTGTAGGCACCAACCCCGCCCCAACACCGAAAGGGTGTGCACCAATACTGCGGCGCAGGGCACAGCTATGGCCGGAGTTCGCGATCTTCGAGGAGTGCTCGGCGTTCTCGTTCGCAGTCAGCCCATACGAAGCACTCAGCGAGATGATCATTCGTCAAGCCCTCCGATTGCATGAACGCATATGCCGTGGTCGGACCAAAGAACCGCCAGCCACGTCTCTTGAGGTCTTTGGCTAGCGCTGTTGATCGAGCAGTGAAGGCCGGTATCTCACCGCCTGGACCACGTTCGGGCTCGATCACAGCCCAACTCCAGACCCATTCGCTCAACGATCCCTCGTCCTCGGCCAGTTCGATCGCCCGTTGCGCATTGTTGATCGTGGCCTCGATCTTTCCGCGATGTCGAATGATCCCCGCATCGTCGAGCAGGCGCAGCACCTCACGCTCGCCGAACCCCGCAACTCGCTCAAAATCAAAGCCCGCAAACACCTCGCGAAAACGGTCCCGTTTTCGCAGGATTGTCAACCACGAAAGCCCACTCTGGAACCCTTCGAGGCAGATTTTTTCGAACAAACGGTGGTCGTCGGTCGTCGGGCGTCCCCACTCGTGGTCGTGATAGGCGAGATAGTCGTCGTGACCGACTGGCCAATCACAGCGAATGACACTGTCCGGAGGCGGTTTCATCCTGTCGAATGTAACCCAGACAGACCGTTCGGCCCGTTCTGGCCACTTGGGCTTTAGAAACCGGTGCAACCCGCCGATACCAACGGTATGGAACGGCATCTTTCACTAGTTCACAGCGTGACCGAAGTCAGCGACTCTGAGGTCGCCACGATCGAGCGCGAAGACACAAACGTGGTCGATCTCGACATTGAGCGAGCACGCCGCCGTCATCACCGGTACCACCCGTCAGCGGGCCGAGCATGGCTCGACACGCTCTTCGACGACGACGATCTCGACCCGGTCTGCTAACGGCTCTGCGGGCGAATTAACCGCGCATCAGTTCTTGTAACAACAAGAGATCGTCAACCGTTGGTTGATCCCCGATCGATGACCGGGAGACGACTCCGGTTTCCATCACTGCGAAAGCTTCGGCGAAATCTCCCGCGCCGGTAGCAAAGTCTGGAGCAGCCGCGCTCGGCCACCATGGCGCATCCGCTGGAAGGTTGCGCTGTTCAACCCATCGAGCCCTGTCAGCATCGTTGTTGAGCTCAACGTCGATCACATGACCCAACTCATGCGCAAAGACCCGATGGATCGTCTCGGGAGTGTCATCGGAACGAACGAAGATCTCGATTCGCTTCTCACTCGGATAGGTGAGCGCTCGAAGACCCTCTCGGGGCCCTAAGAACTCGACACGCCACACCGGGAACATGATCCGCCAATCGAATGACATCCGGTCGAGCGCAAGTTGCCCGATAGGGACGCTAGCCAACGCGACGGGAGGTTCGGGTGCTCCGGTCGTTTCGACTATCGAGGACGTCGGCGCCGCGGCCGTCGTTTGCGGCTGAGACGACGTGGAGGCATCGCTTGTTGGCGCAGCATCAATCTGGGTCGCCCTGGGCGCGAGCGTTGTTGCTGTCTCCGAACCCTGCACGATTGCGACGACGGAACTCGATGTCGAAGCCGTTGAAGTAGAGCCAGTCGAGGTGGACGTCCCTGCGGTGACCCCAGAGGTTGCTTCACCAACATCTACGACGGTTGCAACCAACGCACCGGCGGCTTCGGTGTTAGGCTGATCCTTCGGTAGCGCCCACAGCCATAGCACCACCAACGGGACCAGCGCGAGTTTGGTCGCGCCTGTCACGCAGCAATGTTTAGGCCATCTCGTCGACTAGCGCCAAGACAGCCTGGGCTTGTTAAGACGTCGTCGTTCTACGACAAGAACGTCGCGATCCGGTCCTTCGGGCGTCCAATGATGGCCTTCGACCCTTTGACAACGATCGGGCGTTGCAACAGCGCCTTCTGCTCGGCGAGCAAATCGATGACCGCGTCAGCATTACCGACGTAGTCATCAGCGTTCAGCTCGAGCTTCTTGAATCGAGAGTCCTTGCGAACCAGATCCTCTACAGGATCCTCCAGACCAGCCACGATGTGTTCGAGCGTCTCGCGGTCAGGCGGCTCTTTCATATAAAGCACGACATCGTGGTCGACACCCAAACCCTCGGCGACCGCCAAGGCATTCTTGGAGGAACCTCAATGCGGGTTGTGATAGATCGTTACGTCAGCCATCGCTGTCACCTCTCGTACGGGGTCTGCAACCAGACCCTAGAAGCTAGACCGCGTCGCTGCCGAGTTCTCCGGTTCGGATTCGGGCCACCGCCTCGATGGGAGTGATCCACACCTTGCCGTCGCCAATCTTGTCGGTTCGGGCGCCCTCGATGATGGCCTCCATCGCCTTCTCGGCCACGTCGTCATCGACGATGACCTCGATACGTGTCTTTGGCGTGAACAACACGCGATACTCGGTTCCACGGTAGGTCTCTGAATGACCGCCTTGGCGACCGAAACCTTGAACCTCAGAAACGGTCATGCCCTGGATGCCAGCTGCGGCGAGCGCGTCTTTAACATCGTCGAGCTTGAATGGCTTGATTACCGCAGTAACGAGTTTCATCGGTCTCCTGCTACCTGTTGTCCCGTCAGCTTAGAGCTTGGGCCCTCAGGTGGGACCAGTCCAGTTTCCTAGTCCTCGCGCAACGCGCCGAGGTCGACCACAATCGACCCAGAAACCGCTTCTGCGGGCCAGTCGACGGTTAGTTCGATCGACCCACTCGTCGGCAACGGCCAGATCCACCAGTCGCCCGTGATGACGTGCTGGTCGGGTTGGCGTCGATCGTTGAGCGCAATGTGCTCATCTCGCTGCCCGATTCGAAGCAATCGAGGTTCGGTTGGCTGTGCCGCATCGAAACGGTCAACCACTCGCCGATTGTCAATTGCCGTGCCGTCGGGAAGAGCGACATGCACGATGAAGAAGTCTGGACCGTTGTTGTATCGAGCACCGTGCCCGGGAATAAGCGCCTCTTCGGGCACGAATACCGGTGGCAAGACCCACGATCGCTTCGAACGAATCGCGATAGCGAAACCAAGCCCCTCGCCATCGGTGGCCATCGTGACCAGCTCGACCTCAGCGGAATTGCTCGACGCCACGGGAAGGCCTCCGTCAGCCAATGCGGCCACGGGACGAATCTCCCGGTGGCTGTTTGGTCCCCACCAACCCTGGTGGTCATCGCCGCGGCGATCCAGCGAATGAAGCAGCTCCTCAACTTCATCAACGGAGAGATGACGGATCCCATACGAAACAAGCCGGCGAGCTTCGGCCGGCTGCACCCCGAGGTCGCGCAGCACAGCGCACGCTCCCGATGCGTCGTCAGCGAGCAGCCCATGGAAGATCTCGAAGATCCCCGCCGGACCAATGCCATCAAGGCGCTGTGTTTGCAACGCTTGCTCAGCCCGTCGAGTGAGCGCTGGTCGACCCCGATTCAGCGGATCGATACCCCGCTTGGCGACCAAGCGTTCGATCGCCCTATCCAACCGAAGGGTGTTGAGCGCAAAGAGGTCGATTAAATCAACAATGTCACCCCGCGCAGTGGCAACAATTCCATACAGCAGGTACTCCGTGCCACACATCGAGTCACCGTTGGCCATGGCAGCATGCTGTGCCACATCCAAGGCGAGGTGCGCCGGATCATCTAGCGAAAATTGAGACTCCATCAATGTTCGAAGGTAGAACCTCTGCGCCGCTATTTGAAGGGCTAAAGCAGCATTCGATCCCGATAACCCAACTAGTAGGTCCTGAAGGCCTATCCGGCACGACAAAAAGGGAGGTCCACCCTCCTAGGCCAGCCAGGATTTAGCGTAGACGTATGGCTGTTCGACCGCCTTCCAGCGACGATGTGTTCATTTCGGACATCGATTACGACGTATACGACCTCGATGACATCGAACGCCCAGCCCGTGGAGCACAGCCATATCGGGCCCCAAGCCCCATCGGACGGCGCAATTCTCTGCCCGACGCGCGGTTCCTCATTCCGCTCGCGGTGCTCCTTGCGGCTCTACTCCTGATCTTCCTTGCACTCCGGTCTGGAGGTGGCGATGAAGACGCAGCCGCCACCGCGGCAGCGACAGATGGCCGCACCGAACTCGCGCAACGAGTCCACGATGCCGAACTTCGAGCGGGCTTCGACGGCCTCTCGATCACCGAAGAGGGCGATGGAACCATCGTTATCGTCGGTCAAGCCGCAGACCAGAACGTCGCCGATTCGATCGGCGCCGTGGCCCGATCGGTCGAGGGAACTCAACTCGTCGACAACCGAGTGGTGGTGCAAGGGGGCGTATTGGGCAACACCGCTACGCCTGAAGCTGCACCGATCGTCCCGCTTTCTGAACAACTCGCGGCCGTTGGAAACGTCACGTTCGAGACAGGGAGCGCCGAGATAACCAATAACGGCTCCGTAGTTGTGGACAGCGCTGCCGCGCTGCTCGTCCAGGACCCAGGCGCCCGAATCGAGATCCACGGGCACACCGATAGCGACGGTGATAGCGAAACCAACCAAATCCTGAGCCAACGGCGCGCTGAAGCTGTTCTTCAGGCCCTTGTCGCCAGAGGTATTGACCCCACTCGACTCGCTGCGATCGGTTTCGGCGAGTCACAACCCATCGCACCAAACGTGACCGACGATGGCCGGGCAACGAACCGCCGAATCGAGTTCATCGTCCTTCGCTAGGACCTCGTTCCGCATCACTGACCTGGTACCGACCTGACAAAGAACGCGACTAATCCGTTTGCCTCAGCGTCTGTAGTCCGCAAGACTCCTCCGTGGTGGGACGAACCCTGAGGTTCGACATGGCGACGCCGGGGGGAGTCGCAAGCAGAAAAAAGGAGAGCATTGATGGCAGATAAGGGCCGATTATCTGGTGCCGCTGGCAAAGCACGCGCCGGAGCAAGCGCTGGCGCTTCGAAAGTCAGCGCAACTGCGACGAAAGCCAAAGGGGCCGCAGGTTCTGTCGGCCTTGGGAGCAGATTCGAGGACGTATCCTGGAGCAGACCCGGATACATCGACGGAAACTCCCGCGGCGACATGCCATGGAATCCCGGCTTCGGGCCTTGGGGGAAAGGGCGCTTTTGGGTCCCGTTTCTCGCAATCTTGGGGCTGATTGCCGCCTTCCTGTGGGGTTTCTTCCACATTCAGAACGACATCGAGGCCGCAGCACCACAGATCTTGGAGCAAAACGGGATCGACCCATCTGGGCTGACCTTCGATGCCAGCTTCCGTGACGTTGAGGTCGGTGGAGAGCTTCCACCGGGTGTTACCGCCGAGCAGATCGAAGAGATCCTTGAAGGCAACAACTTCGAAGAGACCGACGACGACAACGACGAGAACGATGGTGAGGGCGAGGACATTCGCGACGCCACCGTTACTGCTGCTGCCGTAGCCGCCGCCACCGCTGCGATCGACGTCGATGTCGACTCCGACGGCGAAACCATCACACTCACCGGCGCCGTTCCTTCTGCTGAGCACGAAGCAGCACTCATCGAGGCTGCCGAGTCGACCGGACTGGAAGTGACCGAAAACATCACCGTTGCCGGCCTTGAGCCATCGGCTGAAGACGCCGATGCGCAGATCGGCCGGTTGGGTGCCGTGATCGGTGGTCTCGGAGTGGGCACGTTCGTACTCGCCGACCTCATGGTCGACGACGACGGTCCGGTGACTGGACGGATCGAAGCGCTCGACACCGCTGGTGCAAACACCTTTACCGGCCTAGTCGATGGCGAAAGTGTGGACGTCAGCGCCCCACCGGACCTCGCTCCGCTCGACGTCGAAGTTAACTACGACGGCACCCGGATCGTCCTCGACGGAACGGTCTTCAGCGAAGAAGAGCGTGACGCACTGGCAGCATCGGCTGCCGACGTCGTCGGCGAAGAGAACGTCGTCAACAACCTGGAGATCAGCGAGCTCGATGCCGCAGTCGAAGGTTCGCCAGCTCGTGTCGACTCACTCGCCGCAGCTATCGGAACCTTCGGCGGACTGCAATCAGCTGATGGATCGTTGAACGACACTGACCTCACCATCAATGGCGTAGCCAACGATGAGGCCACCCGAGCAACATCGGTCGCAGCCCTTGAAGCTGCAGCCGATGCCGAACTCCGCCCAGGCGGCGAGATCACCGTGCCGGAGGCACCGGAGATCTCACTTGAAGAGGAAGTTGAGCTTCTGCAAGCAGAACTCGACGCCCTGCAGGACGAGATCCGTGAGAACGTCGTGTTCGCTTCGAACTCAGCAGAGCTCACCCCAGCCGCACAGGGAACCCTCGACAGAGTTGCTGAGGCGATGACTCGCTTCAGCCGCCCGGTTGTTGAGGTCGGAGGCCACACCGACTCGGTTGGCCCGCCTGACTTCAACATCGACCTGTCGCAGCGACGCACCGACTCGGTCCAGACCTACCTAAACACCCAAGGCATCGACTTGGGCCGACTGCAGTCCATCGGCTTCGGTGAAGCGAATCCAATCGCTGACAACCTCACCGAGGAAGGCCGCCTACAGAACCGCCGAGTCGAGTTCATTGCGAGGGCGAGCTTCGATGGCTAATTCAGCAACTTTCCAAAACGTAAACAACCCCACCTTGACTACTAACGGACGAATTGACACACAGGAGCACACGTCATGATCTTTTCACTCTGGGAAATCCTTATTCCCCTACTACTCTTGTTCCTCCTCGGGCTTCTGCTCGGTTGGCTGCTGTGGCGCTGGCGTCGCCAGACCATAACCTCGGCCAAATACAACGAGCTTTCCGCTGCTGGCCGGAACGCCGAATCAGAAATGGCGACCCTGACAGCCGCTCGTGACGAAGCGATCAACGAACGCTCGGCGCTGTCGAGCCGTGTTGCAGCTCTGACGTCTGAGCAGGAAACAGTTACCGCCAACCTGGGGGCCCGCGACGGCGAGCTGAAAAAGCTTCGGGGCGACCTCGACGCCGCAAACGGTCAGATGGGCACGCTTCAGGGTGACGCCAAGAAGCTCCAGACCGACCTCGCTGCTTCGAAGGAGGCGACCAAGAAGGCCCAGGCCGACCTCGCTGCTGCACAGAAGAAGGCCCAGGCCGACCTCGCTGCTGCACAGAAGAAGGCCCAGGCCGACCTGGCAACCTCCAACGACGCTGCCAAGAAAGCGCAAGCGGAGATGGCAGCGTCCAAGGATGCAGCGAAGAAGACCCAAGCCGAACTGGACGCACTACGCGGCCAGGTGAAGGACAAGGACGCCAAGATCAACGCCCTTGGTGCAGACGTGTCCGGCAAGGACGGCAAGATCAAGGAACTTGCCGCTGGTGCAGCCGCCGCTGCACTGGTCGCAACGCAGCTTGACGACAGCAAGTCACGTGCTGGTGAGCTTGAGGCTTCGTTGGGGGCTACCCGCGACGAACTTGACGGTGCACAGGGTCGTATTGCCGATCTTGAAGCACAGCTCAACAAGGACATGGATGTCATCGGTGCCCGAGAGGCACGGATCGCTGAACTCGAGGGTGAGCTCGGAGGAGCTCTTGCCGCTCAAGGAGAGCTCGACAAGGCAAACGCTCGTGTCGGCGCACTCGAAGGTGATCTGGCTACCGCTCAGGGCCTCAAGGGTGATCTAGACAACGCAAATGCCCGAGCCGCAGACCTCGAGAAGCAGCTCGCTGACGCTCAAGGCCTCAAGGGCGACCTCGACGGTGCAAACGCTCGCATTGCTGAGCTTGAAGCAGCCCTCGACGGCCCCGATGAGGATCCAACCTTCGGCGACGAGAATGCTATGCGCATGGCCGCATGGGAGTCCGGTGCGTGGAAGGTTGGGGAAACCCAGCTCGGCACCCCAGGCGTTGAGGTCGACCACGTGGACGACCTCAAGGTCATCAAGGGTGTGGGACCAAAGCTTGAAGGCGTACTCAACGGCTACGGCGTACAAACCTGGGAACAGGTCGCTGCCTTCACCGACGAAGACCAAGCAACGGTAAACGATGCCTTGGACTCCTTCCCTGGCCGCATCTACCGAGACGAGTGGGTGCCACAGGCTCAGGCCATCATGGCGAACGGTCACATGCCGCTCACCAAGAAGAAGAAGGCCGACCTCGACTCCGCCAACGCCCGTATCGATGAGCTCGAAACCGAACTCGCCGACGAATCAGGCGCACAGGAACGAGTCGGCCTGCTCGAAGCTCAGCTCGGCGACGCTGATTCTCTTCGAGGCGATCTCGATGGTGCCAACGCACGCATCGGCGAACTCGAAGGACAAGTTGGCGACTTGCAAGGTGTCCAAGCTGATCTGGATGCTCGAAACGCTCGCATCGCAGAATTGCAAAGCGAGCTTGGGGCGGCTCAAGGCCTCAAGGGCGACCTTGACGGTGCAAACAACCGCATCGGCGAACTCGAGGGTCAACTCGGTGGCATGCAAGGCCTCCAAGGAGACCTTGACGCTGCCAACAAGCGAGCCGCTGACCTTGAGAAGCAACTCGCTTCAGCTCAAGGCCTC